>NZ_JBHVJC010000001.1:261590-371209 GCF_042799315.1 Streptomyces sp. NPDC057702
CAACTCCCCGGCCCCGTCCCCCCCCCCCCCCCCCCCCGGCCCCCCGGCCCGGGCCGGGGGCCCCAACCCCCGGGCGGCTCGCCCCCCCCCCCCGTGGGAGGACGAGCCGCCGTTCTTCGCGCCGGACCGCTGGTTCCGGTGCGTCAGAAGTGACGGCCACTGTCGCGCGGTATGGCAGTGTCGCGCTGGTGTCGTGGTATCACGCTGGTGTCGCACTGGAGCGCGGATTGTTTCCGGCCCGTGTTTCGAACTGCGTACGAGCATCGCCGCGCGGGACGGTACGGATCAAGCGCGGGGTGCGCCCTGTGGCGCGGAAGTAACTGTTCCGGTACGGCGTCGCAGTTACGCAACGGGACGGCTGCGAATCGGGGCGTACCTGGACGGGGCCGGCTCGACGGCAACGGCCCGAGGCGGGGCGCCGTGCGCGGCGGCCGGCGCGGGGTCGTGCGGGTGGAGGTCGTGGGTGTGACGCCGCGCGGGGCGGGCGGTGGGTGCGCCTCGGGTACGCGGTGTGCCGGGCGTCGCGGCCGGAGTGGGCCCCTCGCGTGCGGCCCCGGTGGGCCGCCTCGCGCGCTGGGTAGCGCCCGCCCCCGCCGGCCGTTCCGTTCCCCGGCCCGAGCCCGGGGCCTGACACGGCGTGGCGCGGCGGGGCCTGGGTCGGCGACGCGCGGCGGCCACCCGGTGGCGCTCGCCACCTCGTGCGCGATGTCGACCACGGCACGGCCGTCGGTCGCCCCGCGCACCGCGTCCCGTGACGTCCACTCCTCCCGGACCCGTGCCGTGCGCGCACTGCCGCGCGACGCGTCCGCCAGCCCCGTTCCCCGTCCCCGGCCGGTCAGCCGTCCCCGGCCGGTGGCGTCGGACGTGGTGAGCACCACCCGTACGATCCTGTCCCGCGCGGCCCACGGCCCGCTGGAACACGCCCTCCCTCTCGGCCAGCACGCTCACCGTGCGCGTGGAGATCAGGCGGCGCTACCCGAGTTCGGCGCGGTGCGACCCCAACGCCGTCAGATCGCGCTCGGCGATCCTCCTCGCGGTGCGGGCCCTCCTCCGGAGCCGGATGGGCCTGCCCCATGACGTCGCCCGCGATCACCCGGTGCGCGACCGCCGCCGCCCTCGGGCGCGCCGAGACCGCCCACCCCACGGTCGTCTTCCCGCCACCCGTCAGTCCCCCGATGAGCAGCACCTCCGCCCGGTCCATCACCACACCACGCCCCCGAGGGGGCGCACCGCGCGGCTCCCGCGCGTACGGACCGACCGCCAGGCCCCGGACAAGGGGACGAGGCGGCGGGGTGGGCACGCGGCGGGGTGGCCCGGCGCGGCGGCTGCGCTCGCGGGCGCGCGCCCCGTCGCGGGGCGCCTGACGGCGAAACCCGACAGCGGTCGGCTGACCGGGGGCGAGAGGGGGCGGCTGTCGGGACGCGAGCGGGGGTGCGGGGGCGTGCGGACGACGGTCGGTGCGTGCCGTGGGGCGTGGGCAGGGCACGAGCGGCGATGGTACGTCCGGCACGGGTACGCCGTGGGGGGCGAGCCCGTTGCCCACGGGGGGCTTTCGCGGGTGCGGGTGCCGGTGCGGGTGTGGGGTCGGTGGTGGAGCCGTGGCTCCCGGGCGGCCTGGGGCGGGTGGCGGGGGGCGACGAGGGGAGGGCGTGGCGGGCGTTGGCGGGTCGGGGGGAGGTGCCGCGATGCGTCCCGTATGCGGGAACTGTCATCCTTGGGTACAGCCTGGGCTCGCGAGGACGTACGGTCGGTGGGATCGCCGACGAGGTCGCGGGCACCGACGCTCGCGGGGGTCGGGCGTGCGGTACGGGCCGAGGAACGAAGTGGGGGGACGGGGCAGGATGCCTCGCTGGAGAGAGCTTCCGCAGGAACTGGACCCGCGCGTGCGGGAGTTCACCGAGCGGTTGCGCGAGATCATCGAGGACGCCGGGCTGAGCGCGGCCACGGTCGCCGAGACCACCGGCCACGGCCGGGCCGAGTGGGGGCGCTACCTGAGCGGTGGGGCGTTGCCGCCGCGCGCCGCCGTGAGCGCGCTGGCCAAGGCGACCGGCGCCGACCCGCGGACGCTGGCCGCACTGCGCGAACAGGCGGAGTACGCGCTACGCGACGAGGAGCCACGGCACGACCGCGCGGCGACGCCGCCCCGTGGCGCGACCGTGGGCGCCGCCCGGCAGGCGGCCACCCGACGCGCGGGCGTCCGCGCGAGTGCGGGCGCGCGTTCGGGCCCGGGGCGGGGCGGGGACACGACGGCGGATACGGCGACGCCGGGTGAGCCCGGTCCCGTGACCGGTGACGGGCCGTCCGCGCCCACGGAGCGGCGTACGCCGGCGGCCGGCGCGGACCGGCGTGCCGCGCCGCGCACCTGGCCGGTGCTCGACCGGGAACGCGCGCTGGGCAACGGCGGCCCGACGGCCGGCCCGACCCACCGCCCGGCCCCGCGCGCCGCCGCGCGGGAACGTGCCGGTACGAGCTGGCGGGCCAGGGCGGCGGAGCGGCCCGACGAGACGCCCACCCCCGGCGCCCGGCCCGCCCCAGGCCAACGTCCCCACCCGGCGCCGGAGGAGGCGCCCCACCCGTCGACGCCCGCCCGCCTGACATTCCGCAAGGCGACCGACCAGACGACGCCCCCGCCCCCCGAGATGGCCCCGGCCGTGCGGCACCACGCGAGGGACACGCACACGCACGCCGCGAACGCGGCGGCACCGGACGGCCCGTCCGGCGCGGACACACGCCGCGACGGGGACGCCCCTTCCGGTGGCGCCACCTCACCCGTCGGGGACAGCCCGTCCCCTCGCGAAACCGTGGCCCGCGCGGGCAGCCCGTACGACGCGGCCGGCGCGGCCGGCGCGGGCGCTCTACGCGACGCGGGCCGCCCGGCTGGTGACGGCGCTTCACATGAAGGGGGCCGTCCGGCTGGTCAGGAGGCTTCGCTGGACGCGGGCGCTCTGGCCGACGGGAGTGGTGAGCCCGATGTGGGTGCTGCACGCGACAGGGGCTGGCCGGCTGGTGGCGGGGCTTCGCCGGGCGCGGGAGCTCCAGCGGGTGAGAGCGGAGAGCGCGGAGCGGCTGACGCCTCCGGTGCGGGAGCTCTGGCCGACGGCGCCGGTGGGCCCGATGTGGCTGCTTCGCGCGTCGGAGGCCGTCCGGCTGGTGAGGGTGCTTCGCTGGGCTCGGGCCGCCAGGCCGGCGTAAGCGCTCCGCGCGACGCGGGCCGCCCGTCCGACGTGGGTGCTCTGGCCGACAGCGGCGGTGAGCCCGATACGGGTGCGCCGTCCGACGGGGACGATGCGCCCGTCGCGGGCGGACTGTCGCGTGGGGGTGGCGCGGCCGGTGTGGTCGCGCGGTCTGAGGAGGGCGACCCGGTTGGTGAGGGAGCTCCGCCCGGTGCGGGCGCTTCGGCCCACGGGGACGGTGAGACCCGGGGGGAGGTTCCGCTTGACGTCGACCACCCGGGGGACGAGGACACCTCGTCCGACGGGGGCGACAGGGGGCACACCGCCGCCAAGGGCGCGCCGGAGAGTGCTGGGGGACGGGACGGCGTGGCCGGTGTCGCCGCGACGGATGACGCGGCGCGGGCCCGAGCCTGGGGCGAAGCCGTGGCCGGGGACGCGGCAGACGACATAGCCGTGGACGGTGCCCCGGCCGAGCGCGCCACCGCGACCGGTGACGCCGCGCAGGCGGACGTGGCGGAGCCCGAGGCGGCGCGACCGGAGGACCCGGCCGGTACGGGAGACGCGTGTGAGGCGCGGGGCGCGCCGGGGGCGGATGACGTACCCGTGACGCGCGGCGGGGCGCGGGAGTCGGGCGCCGCGGCGCGGGCGCGCGGCGGAGTCCGGGCGGGCGACGCGGCGGCGCGAGGGTTCTTCGACATGGACGAGGAGCCGGTGGACGCCGTGCCTCGCGCGCCGCGCCTGGCCTGGCCTCGGGCCCTCGCGACACCACCGCCGAGCACGGCCGCGACGCTCGGCCCGCGAGCCGGGACCCCGGCCGCGCCACAGGCCGCCTCCGGCACGCGCCCGGCGCGCCAGCCGTGGCCGTACGGGCCGAGCGTGCGCCCGGCGCCCGCGCAGGGCCCGGCGAACGCCGACCCGGCCGACCCACCGCCGGTACGGCCGGCGCCCGAGCCCCCGGGCCCCGGAGCGGTCGCCGACACCGACGTGGACGCTGGTGCTGGTACCCGTGCTGGCGTGGAGTCCGCCGACCAGGTCGGGGCGGACCTGCCGCGCGGGCCGGCCGCCGGTGGCGAACCCGTACCGCCCGGCACGCGGTGGCATCGGCTGGGGATGTTCGCGGCGGGCGTGGTGGGCACCCTGCTCGTGGTCGCGGCCGTGGTGCTGATCTTCGATGTCCGTTTCGGGGAGGGTGAGTCCAGGCGGGCCGAGCCGGTGGCGACGCCCAGTGTGGACCTGCCCGAGGGGGTCCGGTGCACCGGCGCGGCCTGCGGCGGCAAGGACCCGGAGGCGATGGGATGCGGCGGCGAACACGCGAGGACCGCCGCCGACGCCGTGGTCGGCGGGGTGTACGTGGAGGTCCGCTACAGCGAGGTCTGCGGCGCGGCCTGGGCCCGGATCGCGCGGGCGGGTGTCGGCGACGAGGTCCGGGTACGCGGCGACGCCAAGGGCGCGCAGGGCGGCCAGGAACGCGACGCGAAGGCGGACGCGGCCGGCGACGGGTACACCGCCATGGTGCCCGTACGATCCGCCGCCCAGGCCACGGCATGCGTCACGCGTACGACAGGCGAGGCCGGCTGCACCAGTTCGTGACGGCACACCCGCCACGAACGCCTCGCCGCACGGATCGCATCCGCGAGAGCCGTGTCCGTACGGCCCGCTTCCGTACGGCCCGCTTCCGTACGGACCGCCCGACGGGGGGCCGCCTCCGCGCGGGCCGCCTCCGGCCGCGTGGGCCCGACCGCCGGGCCCCGGGGGACGTGGGCGGTGGCTGGCCCGAGCGCGCCGTACGACCAGCCCGCCCGAGCGAACGGGCCCGGCGCGCCCGGCCCACCGGACGCGGGAACGCGCGGCGACGCTGGCCGCGCGGGCGCGGGAGGGGGGCCCGACGCGGGGTGCGGACGCGCGGTTACCGCACGCGACGCGGGCGCGGGCGCGCGCGTGGAGCGGATCGGGTCGCCGACGCGGGCGCGACAGGGCGGTGGGTGCGGGCCGGGACGGGTCGCGGACGCGGCGGTCCGGTGGGCGCGTCGGGTGCGCGCGGGCTTCGGGCGCGCGGTGTTCGCCCGCGTGGCACCCCGAGTGGGCGTGCCGGCGAGGCGGGGCGGGCACGCGCGGCGAGTTGGCGTAGGCGTCGAACGCGGGACGGGTTGGTAGGCGGCCGGTTGCGCGAGGCGCTGGGAGTGACGCCGCGTGGAGGCCGGGACGGGGGCGGCGGGGGCGGTGCGTATCGGTACCCGGTCGGGCCGGGCACGGGGCGGTGTGGAGGCCGTGGTGTCGGTGGTCGGGCGGTGCGGCGGGGTCACGGCGTCGGGGAGACGGGACAGGTGGGCGTGTGGGCGGGGTGGACGCTGGGCTGACCGACTTTGACGGTGAGTCACACTGGGTGACCTAATTTGCCCTGTTCTGTTGGTGAGCTGCGGAGGGCGAGTGACCGTTCGGTGATGGTGCGTATCGCGGGGGCATGCGCACGCCAATGCTGGGCAAGCGACTACTAACCCCCCACGGGTACGGCAAGGCCGCAGGCGGTCGTCCGCGTTTCCTCCTGAGCGCGGACGGCCGCCGCTGGCCGTCCGGCCCGTACGGGCTGACGCCGCGCCAGCCGCCCGCGACGCGAGGCCCGCCCGCCTCCGGTCCCGATGCCGACGGCCGACCGCTCATCGCCGGCCCGACCCGGCTGGGGCCAGGCCGGTACGCGCGACCCGCCGGCAGCCGAACGCCACGGCCCCCGCCCCAGAGCTCCCCCCGGGGCGCCTCACTCGCTGTGGGGCTCCGACGCGCCAGCGCATCCCGGCCCGTGCCCCGCCACTCCCTCCGGCCCGACCTCGCCGTTCGGTCGGGCCCCGCCGCGCGCGGGGCCCCCGCCCTCGCGGACGGCCTCCCGTCGGTCGCACCCCGCACCGGGAGTCCCGCCGCGCGCGACGGGAGCGGTGGGCGGCGCGTGGCGGGTGGGGATGGGCGCGCGGTCCCGGCACAGGGCGACGAGGGCCGCGCCGGCCAGGGTGAGGGTGCCGGCGACGGCGGCGGCCCGACTCATGCCCGTACCGACGTCGCCCGTGTCGCTCCCGCCGTGTGACGGGAGCGCGAGGACGGCGGCGACCAGGGCGACGCCGATCGACGAACCCAGGTAACGCGCCGTGTTGTTGGCCGCCGAACCCACCGCCACCCGGTGCGCCGGAACGCTGTGCACCGCGAGCCCGGCCAACGCCGCGTTGACCACCCCGCTGCCCAGCCCCGCCAGCGCGAGCCCCGGCACCAGGCGCCACCACGAGGACTGCTCCCCGACTCCCACCAGCGCCCACTCGCCCACCCCGCACAACACGAGCCCCGCCACCACCTGCTGCCGGCCCCCGACCCGCCCCGCCAACCGCCGGGCCTGCGGCGCCGCCAGGAACGAGAGTCCGGACCAGATCGCCAGCAGCAGGGCGCTGTGCGGCGGACTCAGCCCCAGTACCCGCTGCGCCAGCACCGGTACGTAGGTCATCAGCCCGATCACCCCGACGCCGGTCACCAGAGCGCCGACCGTCGCCGCGCGGAAGGCCGGGCGGCGTAACAGCGTCGGGTCCAGGACGGGTTCCGGCGCGCGCCGCTCCGCCCAGGCGAAGGCGACCAGCAGCGCCAGCGCGCCGCACAGCAGGGCCACCACGCGCGGCTGCCCCCAGCCGGCGCGCCCCTCGGTGAGGGCCGCGACCAGCAGGGCGATGCCCGCGCCGAGCGTCAGGACGCCGGCCGTGTCGAAGCGTCGCCGCTCCGTCGCGCGTGACTCCCGCAGCGCCGCCAGGCCCCAGCCGGTGACCAGCGCGGCGGCGCCGGCGATGACCACGTACGCGGTGCGCCACGGGGCGACCTCGCCCAGCAGCGCGGTGAACACCGGGCCCACGGCGATGCCCCCGCCCACCATGGCGCCCCACAGGCCGGTGGCCCTGGCGCGTGCCGGGCCAGGCGCGTAGGCGTGGCCCAACAGCCCCAGGCTCGACGCGAGCAGCGCGGCGCTCGCGGCGCCCTGCGCCAGCCGGCCCGCGACGAAGACGCCCGTGGTGGGCGCGGCGGCGCACAGCGCGGAGGCCGCCGCCAACGCCACGCCGCCGCACGCGAAGACCCGCTTGCGGCCGTGGCCGTCGGCGAGCGCGCCGGCCGCCATCAGGCACGCCGCGAGGCCGACGCTGATGCCGCCGAGCATCCAGGTCTGCCCGGTGGGCCCGGCCCCCAGGCTCGCGCTGAGCGCGCGCACGGTCGACATGGGCGCCGTGAAGTTGATCAGGACGAGCAGCGTGGCCGCGCAGGAGACGGCCAGTGTGGTGTGGGCGGCGCCGTGGTGCCGGCCCGTTTCGGGTCCCATCGTCTGCCCCCGGTTCGATGCGTGCGGGTGGGTACGGCGCGGGGTGGCGCCGTGCGGCGGACTGTAGCAATGAAAGTTCAATGAACGAACCATGGGGTTCAATGAATGAACTGCTACCGTGACGGGCATGGGACTGGGGCGGAACTACACGGGGCAGGACTGTTCGCTGGCCCGCGCGCTGGAGGTGGTCGGCGAGCGCTGGACGCTGCTGGTCCTGCGGGACTGCTTCTACGGCGTGCGGCGCTTCGCCGACTTCCGCGCCCACCTGGACATCCCGCGCGCCGTGCTCGCCGACCGACTCAAGGCCCTCACCGCCCTCGGTGTCCTCGCCCGCCACCCGCACCCCACCGGCGTGGAGGTCGACTACGTCCTGACCGAACGCGGCGTCGACCTGTGGCCCACGGTGTTCACGCTGGCCCAGTGGGGCGAACGCTGGCTCGCCCCACAGGGCGCCCGCCGCTCCTTCGCGCACGCGACGTGCGGCACCGACATCGTCGCCACCGGCTGGTGCCCCACCTGCGAGACCCAGCCGCCCCCCGCCGACCTGCTCATCCGCCAGGGCCCCGGCGCCGATCCGACGCTGCGCGCCGACCGCGTCAGCGCGGCCCTGCGCAAGGGCCCCCACCGGCTGCTGACCGAACTCTTCCCACCCCCGTCAGCCCCGTCGACCGCCACCCCCGAGCCCGCCGCCGGCGCGTGACACGGAGCGCGCGAGGTGTGCCCGGGAGCCGGGCCCCCGTCGGGTACGCGCGGGGCCGCGCCCGCCGTCGCGCCATCGGCCCGGTACGCCGCCGGCCGGCGCGACCGGGACCCCGTACGCCATCGGCCGCCGGGCCGGCGCGGTGGCCCGGCTGGCCCGGGCGGTGGCAAGCCGGCCAGGGCGTACCGGTATCGCGTGGGCTGGCGCTGCGCGCCCGGTGAGGTGGGACACACCGGGCCGCGGAGTGGGCGTTCGCCGCGTCGGATAGCCTGACGCCGCGTCTCTCGATACCAAGAGACCTCGGAAAATGGGCAGGGACACCCACCGCTAGCTCGCAGCAGGAGATCGCCATGACCCGCACTCCCGTCAATGTCACCGTTACCGGCGCGGCCGGCCAGATCGGCTACGCGCTGCTTTTCCGCATCGCCTCCGGCCACCTCCTCGGCGCGGACGTGCCGGTCAAGCTCCGCCTCCTGGAGATCCCGCAGGGCCTCAAGGCCGCCGAGGGCACCGCCATGGAGCTGGACGACAGCGCGTTCCCGCTGCTGCGTGGCATCGACATCTCCGATGACCCGAACGTGGCCTTCGACGGCGCCAACGTCGCCCTGCTCGTGGGTGCCCGCCCGCGGACCAAGGGCATGGAGCGTGGCGACCTGCTGGAGGCCAACGGCGGCATCTTCAAGCCGCAGGGCGCCGCCATCAACGCGCACGCCGCGGACGACATCAAGGTCCTGGTCGTGGGCAACCCGGCCAACACCAACGCGCTCATCGCGCAGGCCGCCGCGCCGGACGTGCCCCGCGAGCGCTTCACCGCGATGACCCGCCTGGACCACAACCGCGCCATCTCGCAGCTCGCGCAGAAGACCGGCGCGCCGGTCAGCGAGATCCGCAAGCTCACGATCTGGGGCAACCACTCCGCCACCCAGTACCCGGACATCTTCCACGCCGAGGTCGCGGGCAAGAACGCCGCCGAGGTCGTGAACGACGAGCAGTGGCTGGCGGACACCTTCATCCCCACCGTCGCCAAGCGCGGCGCCGCGATCATCGAGGCCCGTGGCGCGTCCTCGGCCGCCTCGGCCGCCAACGCCGCCATCGACCACGTCCACACCTGGGTCAACGGCACCGCCGAGGGCGACTGGACCTCCATGGGCATCCCCTCGGACGGCTCCTACGGCGTGCCGGAGGGCCTCATCTCCTCCTTCCCGGTCACCACGCAGGACGGCACGTACACGATCGTCCAGGGTCTGGAGATCAACGAGTTCTCGCGCACCCGCATCGACGCCTCCGTCAAGGAGCTCGCCGAGGAGCGCGAGGCCGTACGCGGCCTGGGCCTGCTCTAAGCACCCCACGGCGCCCGGCCCCGCGCGGCCCCACCACCGGGCCGCCCACGGGCCCACCGCGACAGGCGCCGATCGCCCGGGTACGGGCGCGATACGACAAGGCCGTTCCCCTGGCAGCACGCCGGGGAACGGCCTTTTGTCGTACGAACGGGCAGTTATCCACAGGGCCCGCACCCCCTTTGTCCACAGCCCCCCACACCCACGCCTCCCACCCCCTAGCGTGGAACCAGTCCACGGACAGCCGCCCCCGGACCCACCGGTCCGAGGCTGTCCGCCGTGCTCACGACGAGCCGGCACGCCCGCGCCGGGCGTGCCTCCGCCGTCGGGGCGGGCGTGGTCTCAGGAGTGCGCGCGAAGCGCCGAAGTGGAGGTGTAGCGATGGGCGCGAGTGGCGGTGGCGGTCGCCACGTCCACGGTGTACGCGTCGACGGTCAGCCTGCCCGCCGACACCTTCATCACCATGAAGCCGTGCTGGCCGAAGTCCTGCCAGCGCGCGGGGTGATCGCCGTGTGCCTTGCCGTCGCCCTTCTTGCCCGCCGTGCCACACACGATCTGCCGCGTACCGCGCGAACGCTTGGTGGGCTCCAGGATCTGCTGGGTGTGATCGTGCCCGGACAGGATCAGATCGGCCTGACCGCACACCACCTCCTCGTACAACTCCTTGAGGTGCACGCCGCTGGTGTAGTGACCGATGGTGAAGCCGTCATAGGAGCCCGCGCTGCCGTGCTTGCCGTTGTTGAGATACGGGTGGTGCCCGATGACGATCTTCCAGGTGGCCCGGGAGGACCGCAGCGCCGAGTCCAACCAGCGACGCTGTTCGCGCATGTACGGCCCGTTCCAGCGGAAATACGGATCGAGCTGCGCCACGGTCGACGCCACCGGGTTGGTGTCCAGCGCGAAGAACTCCACCACCGGTGCGCTCTTCCCACGGCCGGCCGGCAGCGCCGTCGAGTAGTAGCGCGCGGGCATGTGCCAGCGTCGCGAGGTCGTCGCGTAGGCCACCTCACGGTCGCCGCGCGAGGGGTCGCCGCCACTGCCGGGTATCAGCCCGGAGCAGTCGTGGTTGCCGAGCACCATCAGCCACGGCACGTCGATGCCCGTGTTGGGCTTCTCGAACTTGGTCTGGAACTCGCTGTCGTGGGCCGACTCGGGCCCGTTCTCGTAGATGTTGTCGCCCAACCCGATGGCCAGCCCGACCCGTTCGGTGCGACACACCTTCCTGGCGGCCTCGGCGACGGCGTACTGCGCCGCGTTACCGGTACCGGCGTCCCCGGTCACCAGCACCGCGTACGAACCTCCGGGCCCCGGCCTGGTGGGAAGGGGGAACGTGTCGACCGGGGCGCCACTCGCGGCCCGAGCGGCCTGCGCCGCCTGCGCGGCCTGCGGCAACAGGGCGAACGCGGCGGCCCCGGCCATCGCACCGCCCAGCACGGTACGGCGGCCCACGCCCGAGCCGCCCGCACCGGCCACGGGCTCCGCGACGGGCCGGCCCGTCGTGACGATGCCGTCGTCGAGGTCGAGCCACTGCCGCTCGGTCAGGTCGGGCCGCGGCGGGGTGTATTCGTCATCGCACATGCCAAGTTTCTCGCAGGTAACTTCGGCTCGGCGCTGGAGAGACGGTGAACGCGAGGTGAAGGTCTGCGGTCCGTGACGAAGGGCGAGAGGCGGGGGAGGGGTGGGGTGGGGGAGGGGGAGGGGCCCCACCCCCGGCGTACCCCACCACCCCCACCACCCCACCCCACCACGTACCGCCTCCGCCCCATCACGTACCGCCCCACCGCAGGCCGCCCCCGCCCCGCCGCGTGTGGCGGTTCGCTGGGGGGCGACTCGCTGGGCGGTGGGGCGGGGGCGGTGGAGCGGGTGAGGCGGGGGGTGGGGCTACAGGCCGAGCTGCTGCTCCAGCTTGGCGATGTCGATGACCTCGTTGGCGGGCGGCGGGGTGGTGCTGACGGGCTTGTCGTAGTCGCTCAGTTCGACGGTGCCGGGCTCGCTGCCGCCCTTGATGACGATCTTCAGGGGGTAGGGGGTGCCGGTGGCCGCGACGTACATCGTCTCCTGGCCGCCGTCCTCGCCGGGGCCGGTGAGGGGGATGACGAGTTGGTCACCGAGCTTGGTGAGGGTGCCCTTGGTGAGCTGGTCCTTCGTCTTGCCGTCGGACTCCATGGCGGTCTGCATCGCCGCGAGGTTGCACATGTCGGCGTTGGCCTTGAGCATCTCGTCGTCGGTGGTGCCGTGGATGTAGCGGTCCTTGAAGAGTTCGGCCGCCGCGGCGCCGTCCTTCTCGCCGGCGACGTCGGGCTGCGTCCAGAACTGCTGGTTGGGCTTCATCCAGACCTTGGTGCCGGACTTGATCAGCTCGGAGCTGGCGCCGCCGCCGTCGCCGATGGTGCCGTTGCAGTTGCCCTGCTTGTCGAGAGCCATGTCGATCTTCATCGACTCCGCGCCGACGCCCTGGTTCATCTTCATGCGCAGCGATGTGGCGCCGAGCAGGGCGTTCTTGGCCTTGTCGGAGATCTGCTGTGCGGTCAGACCGCTGAGTTCGCTCGTGGGCTCCTGCGACGCCTTGGGGACGGTCGCGCCCGCGTCGGCCTTGTCCTTGTCACCCTTGCTCTCGCTGCCGCAGCCCGTCAGGCCCAGCACCGCGACCACACACGCCGTCGCGGTCAGCACGCCGTACTTCCTCGTCATGGCGAGATTCCTCCCCCTCAGTTCCCTGGCAGAGGGTGAATTTATCAGCTCTTTACTCAGTAAAGCTCGGCAAAGGTCATTACGGCCCGTGAGACAGCCCACTTTCCAGGAAGGGTGGCGCATACGTTTGAAGCTTCCGGGGAGGGGTTCCGGTTGCTGGCATGACCAGCAAGGAAACGTATCGGTGCAGTGGGAGGCAGAACCAGCGTGTCGGCGATCGAGACCATCCATGTTGACGGAGAGTGGCGGACGGCCACCAACGGCGCTCAGCGGGAGGTGCTCGACCCCGCGGACGCGACCACCCTCGCCGTGGTGGCCGAAAGCGACGCCTCCGACGTGGATGCGGCGATCGGGGCCGCGCGCCGCGCCTTCGACACCGGGCCCTGGCCGCGTACGCCAGTGGTCGAACGCGCCGCGCTGCTACGCCGGGTCGCCGACCTGCTCCAGCGGGACCGCGAGGAGATCGCGCTGACCGAGAGCCGGGACACGGGCACGACCCTGGAAGAGGGGCGCGTCGACGTCGACGACGTGACGGCCGCCTTCCGCTACTTCGCCGACCTCGTCACGAACGAGAGCGGCGGCCGGGTGGTGGACGCGGGCAGCCCCGACGTGCACAGCGTCGTCGTGCACGAGCCGGTGGGCGTGTGCGCGCTCATCACCCCGTGGAACTACCCGCTGCTGCAGGCGAGTTGGAAGGTCGCCCCGGCGCTGGCCGCGGGCAACACGTTCGTCCTCAAGCCCAGCGAGGTCACCCCGCTGTCCACCGTCCACCTGGTGCGACTGCTGGTGGAGGCCGGGCTGCCGGCCGGCGTCGCGAACCTGGTGACCGGCGCGGGCCAGCCGGTGGGCGCGCGCATGTCCGAGCACCCGGACGTCGACCTGGTCTCCTTCACCGGCGGACTGGTCAGCGGCGTCAAGGTGGCCCAGGCCGCCGCGCCCACCGTCAAGAAGGTCGCCCTCGAACTGGGCGGCAAGAACCCCAACGTCGTCTTCGCCGACGCCTGCGCCACCGACGAGGGCTTCGACACCGCCGTCGACCAGGCCCTGAACGCCGCCTTCATCCACAGCGGCCAGGTCTGCTCGGCGGGCGCGCGGCTGATCGTCGAGGAGTCCGTGCGCGAGCGCTTCGTCGCCGAACTCGCCCGCCGCGCCGAGCGGATCACCCTGGGCCGGGGCACCGCGCCGGGCGTCGAGTGCGGCCCGCTCGTCTCCCGCCAGCAGTGGGAGAAGACGCGGGACTACGTCGCCTCGGCGCTCGCCGAAGGCGCGTCGCTGCGCTGCGGCGGCGGTCGCCCCGAGCCCGCCGAACACCGCCCGGCCAGCGGCTTCTTCTTCGCCCCCACCGTGCTCGACCAGTGCCACCGCGAGATGCGCGTGGTCCGCGAGGAGACGTTCGGGCCCATCCTCACGGTGGAGACCTTCCGTACCGAGGAGGAGGCGGTGTCGTTGGCCAACGACACCGAGTACGGCCTGGCCGGCGCCGTGTGGAGCGGCGACGCCAACCGCGCCCGCCGCGTGGCCGGACGGCTGCGGCACGGCACCGTGTGGATCAACGACTACCACCCCTACCTGCCGCAGGCCGAGTGGGGCGGCTTCGGCAGGTCCGGCGTGGGCCGCGAACTCGGTCCCTCGGGCCTGGCGGAGTACCGCGAGGCCAAGCACATCTACCAGAATCTGGACCCCCGGCCCGTCCGCTGGTTCGCGGGCTGACGCCGCCTCGGGCGCGCCCGCACCCGACCGCGCCCCCGCGACCGACCGCGCCCGGGTGCGCGCGCACACCCGCGCCCGACCCCGTCGGCGCACCCGCTCGCGCCCGCGTGCCCGACCCCGTCGGCGCGCCCGACCGCGCCCGAGCACCCGGGGCGCCCGCGCGTCCGACCCACCCGGGCGCCCGCCCGCGCACCCCGTTCACGCACGTACCTTGCCAAAGGAGCACCCCCATGCCCGTGTACGACTACGTCGTCGTCGGCGGCGGCACCGCCGGCTCGGTGATCGCCTCCCGACTGACCGAGGACCCCCACGTCACCGTCGCCGTCATCGAGGGCGGCCCCACCGACATCGACCGGCCCGACGTGCTCACCCTGCGGCGTTGGCTCGGCCTGCTCGGCGGCGACCTCGACTACGACTACCCCACCACCGAGCAGCCGCGCGGCAACTCGCACATCCGACACAGCCGCGCCCGGGTCCTCGGCGGCTGCTCCTCGCACAACACGCTCATCAGCTTCAAGCCGTTGCCCGGCGACTGGGACGAGTGGGCCGAGGCGGGGGCGGCGGGTTGGGACGCCGCGTCCATGGACCCGTACTTCGCCCGGCTGCGCAACAACATCGTCCCGGTGCACGAGAAGGACCGGAACGCCATCGCCAGCGACTTCGTCACCGCCGCCCAGGCGGCGCTGGACGTGCCACGCGTCGAGGGGTTCAACAAGGCGCCCTTCCACGAGGGCGTCGGCTTCTTCGACCTGGCGTACCACCCGGAGGACAACAAGCGCTCCTCCGCTTCCGTCGCCTACCTGCACCCGCACATCGAGGCGGGCGACCGCCCCAACCTCACCCTCCTCCTGGAGACCTGGGCCTACCGGCTGGAACTCGACGCGGACCGGGCCACCGGCGTGTGGGTGCGCGGCGAGGACGGCGTTGAGGAACTCGTCGAGGCGTCCCGCGAGGTGCTGGTGTGCGCGGGCGCGGTGGACACCCCGAGGCTGCTCATGCACTCGGGCATCGGCCCGCGCGGCGACCTGGAGGCCCTCGGCATCCCCGTCACGCACGACCTGCCGGGCGTGGGCGAGAACCTGCTCGACCACCCCGAATCGGTCATCGTCTGGGAGACCAACGGCCCCCTTCCCGACAACTCGGCGATGGACTCCGACGCCGGCCTGTTCGTACGCCGCGACCCGGAATCCCGGGGCCCGGACCTGATGTTCCACTTCTACCAGATCCCCTTCACCGACAACCCGGAGCGCCTGGGCTACGAGAAGCCCGCGCACGGCGTGTCGATGACGCCCAACATCCCCAAGCCGCGCAGCCGTGGCCGGCTCTACCTGACCAGTGCCGATCCGTCCGTCAAGCCCGCCCTGGACTTCCGCTACTTCACCGACGAGGACGACTACGACGGCCGCACCCTGGTGGACGGCATCCGGATCGCCCGCCAGGTCGCCGCGCGGGAACCACTGGCGAGCTGGCTGGGGCGCGAGGTGTGCCCGGGGCCCGAGGTGACCTCGGACGAGGAGATCAGCGCGTACGCCCGCCAGGTCGCGCACACCGTCTACCACCCGGCCGGCACCTGCCGCATGGGCGCGGCCGCCGACGAACAGGCCGTGGTGGACCCGGAGTTGCGCGTGCGCGGCCTGCGGAACCTGCGGATAGCCGACGCGTCGGTCTTCCCGACGATGCCGGCCGTCAACCCCATGATCGGCGTGCTCATGGTCGGGGAGAAGTGCGCCGAGTTGCTGGCGCGCACCCACACGCCGGGTGGTGCGGCGTGAACGGCACCCAGGACGCGACGCGCGGGCCGAAGCGGCGAACGTCGGCGCCCCAACTCGCCGCAGACGCTCCCACTGGCGCCAGCGCCCCCGCCGATGCCACCACCCCCGCTGAAGAGTCGGCGGATGCCCCGGCCGTCTTCGCGGTGCGTGAGCTGTGGAAGGTCTTCGGGCCGAAGGCCGACCGCGTACCCGGCAGCCCCGAAGCCCTGCTCTCGGCGGCCGAGTTGCGCGAGCGCACCGGCTGCACGGCCGCCGTCCGGGGTGTGAGCTTCGACGTCCGCCGAGGCGAGGTGTTCGTGGTGATGGGCCTGTCCGGTTCGGGCAAGTCCACGCTGGTGCGCTGCCTGACCCGACTCATCGAGCCGACCAGCGGCGCTGTCGCCATCGACGGCGAGGACGTGCTCGCCATGGACCGCTCCCGGCTACGCGAACTACGCCGGCACCGCGCCGCCATGGTCTTCCAGCACTTCGGCCTGCTGCCCCACCGCTCGGTGCTCGACAACGTCGCGTACGGGCTTGAGGTGCAGGGCGTGAGCCGCGTTCGGCGCCGGGCGAAGGCCGCCGAGATGGTGGCCAAGGTCGGCCTGTCCGGCCTGGAACACCGCCGCCCCGGCCAACTCTCCGGCGGCCAGCAGCAGCGCGTGGGCCTGGCCCGCGCGCTGGCGGTCGACCCCGAAGTGTTGCTGTTCGACGAGCCGTTCAGCGCCCTCGACCCGCTGATCCGCCGCGACATGCAGGAGGAGGTCATCCGCCTGCACCGGGACGAGGGCCGCACCATGGTCTTCATCACCCACGACCTGAGCGAGGCGCTGCGCCTGGGCACCCGAATCGCGCTGATGCGCGACGGCCAGATCGTGCAGCTCGGCACGCCCGAGGAGATCGTGGGGTCGCCGGCGGACGCGTACGTACGGGACTTCGTCCGCGACGTGCCCCGCGAACAGGTGCTCACCGTACGCCGCGCGATGCGCCCGGTCCGTGCCGGCGAGGCCGACCGGGGCCCCGCGCTGGTGCCCACCGCCACCGTGGCCGAGGCCATCGAGGCCGTGGCGCGTTCCGGCGGCCCCGCCCGCGTGATGGACGCCGCCCGCTGCCTGGGCGTCGTCGACCACGCCCGCCTGCTGGAAGTGGTCGCCGGCCTGGACGACCCCCACCCCGACCCCGCCGCACCGGCCAGCAACGCCGCACCGGCCAGCAACCATGCGCCGGCCACGAACAGTGCCCCCACGACCGACCCCGCCGCACCGGCCAGCGACCCACCCACGGTCGCGAACCCCGAGCCCCCCACGACCGAGCTCCCCACGGCCGACCCCGCCGCACCGGCCAGCGACCGCGCACCGGCCACGGGCAGCGCCGCCACGGCCGATCCCGCCGACCCCGCCGCACCGGTCACCGACAACACACCGGCCACCGGCGGCGACGCCGAAGCGGACGCGGCGAACGGCACCGGGGGCCGCGTATGAGCGCCGCCACCCCGCCCGCCACGGGCCCGGGGACCACGCCGGCCACCGACCCCGGGGCCACCACCGCGAGCACCAGCCCCAGCACCCCCGCGAGCACCCCCGCGAACGCCCCCTCCCGCCCCGCCGGCGCGTCGGGCGTACCGGGCGCTGCCCCCGCGCCCCCACCCGCCCCCGACGGAGACGCCGACGCCTCCGTCGGAGACGCCGACGCCCCCGGCGGAGGTGGCGGCCGTGGCCGGGTGCGCGGTCTGGCGCGCCACCGTGGCGTACGCAAGCTCGTGGTGCTCGCCCTGCTGGCCGCCGTCCTGGTGCCGCTCGCGCACATCCGGTGGGCGAGCGGGAGTTGGCCGGAGGCGCTGACCGTCGATCTGAGCGGTCCGCTGACCGACGCCAACGACTGGATCATCGACAACCGCGACAGCCACCCGCTGTTCGTGTACTTCCTCGGCCATGTCAGCAACGCCATCGTGGCCTCGGTACGCGGCGTCTACCTGGTGCTGCTGGCGCTGGGCTGGATCGGCGTGACCGCCGCCGCCACCCTGGTCGCCTGGCGCGCCGCCGGTGCGCGGACCGCGCTGACCAGCGCCGTCTCCTTCGCGATCTGCGGTCTGCTCGGCATGTGGGTGCCGACGATGCAGACCCTGGCGCTGATGGTCGTCGCGGTCGCGCTGTCGGTGGCCCTCGGCGGGGCGCTCGGCCTCGCCGGTGGCCTGTCCGAGCGGGCCTTCCGGGTGCTGCGCCCGGTGCTGGACACCATGCAGGTGCTGCCGGCCTTCGCGTACCTGCTGCCGGTCGTCCTGGTCTTCGGGATCGGCGTGCCGGGCGCGGTGTTGGCCACCGTCGTCTACGCCGCCCCGCCCATGGCCCGGCTGACCGCGCTCGGCCTGCGCGGGGCCGACCCCGGCGTGCTGGAGGCCGTGGACTCGCTGGGGGCGGGCCGCTGGCAGCGGCTGGTGACCGCGCGGCTGCCGTTGGCCCGCCGGGAACTGCTGCTCGGCGTCAACCAGACGATCATGATGGCGCTCTCCATGGCCGTGATCGCTTCCATGATCGGCGGTGGCGGCCTCGGTGACCGCGTCTACCAGGCGCTCTCGTCGGTGGACGTCGGGGCGGCGCTGGCCGCCGGCGTCCCGATCGTGCTGTTGGCCGTGGTGCTGGACCGGACGACCGCCGCGGCCGGCGAGCGCGCGGACGCGGTTTCCGACCCGGGCGGCTTCCGTGGCCTGGACGGTTGGGCCGTCGCCGGCGCCCTGGTCGCCGGGCAGCTCGCCGACTCCCTGACCTGGCCGAAGGACTGGACGGTGGAGATCGCCGAGCCGGTCAACGACGCGGTCGACTGGATGACCGACCACCTCTACACGGGCGTCCCCGTCCTCGGCGGCACCGCCGACTGGGCCGGCCACTTCACCTCCTGGGTGCTCGACCCGCTGCGTGACGGCCTGCAGGGCCTGCCGTGGTGGTCGGCACTGCTGATCGTCGCCACCCTCGCGTGGCTGATCGGCACCTGGGGCACGGCCCTGACGGCGACGCTGGCCATGGCCGCCGTCGGGGTGCTCGGGGTGTGGGACGAGTCGATGAACACCCTCTCCCAGGTGCTGGCCGCCGTCGCCGTCACCCTCGTCATCGGCTTCGCGGTCGGCGTCGCGGCGGCCCGGAGTGCGCGTCTGGAGAGGCTGCTGCGACCGGTGTTGGACGTGTTCCAGACGATGCCGCAGTTCGTGTACCTGATCCCGGTGGTCGCCCTGTTCGGCGTCGGGCGGGCCCCGGCCGCCGCTGCCGCTGTCGTCTACGCGCTGCCCGCCGTCATCCGCATCACCACCCAGGGCCTGCGCCAGGTGGACCCGGCCGCCCTGGAGGCCGCGCGCTCCCTCGGCGCGACCCGTGGGCAGCAACTGCGGCAGGTCCAACTGCCTCTCGCGCGGCCGGCATTGCTGTTGGCGGTCAACCAGGGCGTGGTGCTGGTGCTCGCCGTGGTCATCATCGGTTCGCTGGTGGGCGGTGGCGGCCTCGGGTACGAGGTGCTGTTCGGCCTGGCCCAGGGTGACCTGGCCACCGGTCTGGTCGCGGGCGCGGCGATCGTCTGCCTGGGGCTGGTGCTCGACCGCGTGACACAACCGACCGCCCGCCGCGCCCGGAAGGGGTCCTGACATGGCATTCCGTACACCCCACTCCGCCCCCGGTGGCGCCCGCCCGCCCGGCCCCACCCCACCCGGGCCCCGGCCGGCCCACCCCACCCGAACCGAGCCCGGGCCACACGGACCCCGCCGCCGGTCGTACGGCTCCCGCCTGGGGTCGCACGGGACCCGCCGACCCGCCGTGTCCGCTGGCGGAGTTCGACGTGGCTCCCGCGCGCGGGCGGTGGGAGCGTTCGCCGTGGTGGCGTCCCTGCTGGCCCTGACGGGTTGCGGCAAGGCCGACATGACCAAGCAGGCGTCCCCGTACGCGAACGTCTCCGACGCGAAGACCGTCACCCTCTCCGTCCAGTCCTGGGTGGGCGCGCAGGGCAACGTGGCCGTCGCCAAGCACCTGCTCGAGAGCGAGCTGGGCTACCGCGTGGACACCGTGCAGGTGGACGAGGTGCCGGCCTGGGACGCGCTGAGCCAGGGCCGGGTGGACGCCATCCTGGAGGACTGGGGCCACCCGGAGCAGGAGAAGCGCTACGTCGAGGACAAGAAGACCATCGCGCGCGGCGGCGACCTCGGCGTCACCGGCCACATCGGCTGGTGGGTCCCCAAGTACTTCGCCGACGCGCACCCCGAGGTCACCGACTGGCGCAACCTCAACGCGTACGCCGACCAGTTGCGGACGGCCGAGAGCGGCAGGAAGGGCCAGCTCCTAGACGGCTCGCCGTCCTACGTCACCCACGACAAGGCGCTGGTGAAGAACCTCGGCCTGGACTACCAGGTGGTCTTCGCGGGTTCGGAGGCGGCGCAGATCACCCAGATCAAGCAGTTCGCCAAGCAGCGGAAGCCCTTCCTCGTCTACTGGTACGAGCCGCAGTGGCTGTTCAACGAGGTGCCGATGGTGGAGGTGAAGCTGCCGCCGTACACCGAGAAGTGCGCCGAGCGGGGCGTGGCGGACCCGGAGTCCGTCGACTGCGCCTATCCGAGGACCCCGCTCCAGAAGTACCTCAACGCCGACTTCGCGGAGCAGGGCGGCGACGCGGCCCGGTTCCTGAAGAAGTTCCGCTGGTCGAAGGAGAACCAGAACGACGTCTCGGAGCTGATCGCCTCCCAGGGCCTGTCGGCCGACGAGGCGGCCGAACGCTGGGTCAGGGCGAACCCGGACATCTGGCAGCGCTGGCTCCCCTGACCCCCGCCACGGTGGCCCCCGGCCGTCGAACCCCGCCGCCGGCCGTCGCCCGCGCCGCTGGTCGCGCGCACGGGAAGGGCCGCCGACATGCCAGGCATGTCGGCGGCCCGCCGTGGCACCCCCGTGCGCCACGACCCCCGTGCGGCCGGCCGCCCGAAGAGCGGCGCGGCACCCCCGTAATCCCCGACCGCCCACCGGACGGGCCGGGTTCCCCCGTGACACCCGACCCCCCGTGCGGACGGCCGGGCTTCCCCCGTGGCGTCCGGCCGCTCCGTGAAGCGGCCGGGCACCCCGTACCACCTGACCCTCCGTGAAGCGGCCAGGCGTTCCGTACCACCTGACCGCTCCGTGTGCGGCGGCCCGGCTTCCCCCGTACCGCCCGGCCGCTCCGTGAAGCGGCCGGACACCCCCGTTACACCTGATCACCCGTCGGGCGACCAGGCCCCCGTTACGCCGCGCCCCCGCGAGGAGGCGCGGCCCCGTGTCGCCGTGTCACCCCCGTGGTGACGCGGCCTCGTGTGCCCCGCCGCCCCCGTGCGACGTGGCTCCCCCGTACCGCCACGGGCCCGTGGGCCCGCGACGTCGTGCACCGGGTTCCCGCGCGGCCGGCCCCGAGGTGCCCGCCCGCGAGCGGCAGGGCTCCCGCCACGCCCCGCTGCCCGGCGATCCGGCCGGTGAGATGGCCCCCGTCGTACGCACGTCCCCCGTCCGTACGCGTCCCATCCCACCGGCCCGCTGTGGGCCCCCGCCACGGATGGAACGTGGCGGGGGCAGGGGCGCCAGAACCCCCGTGTCCGGCGCCCCCGATCAGGCGGCTACGCCTGGGGCTGGGCCGAGCGCACCCGCTCGGCGTGGCCCCGTAGCGCCTCCATCGCCGCGTGGAAGAGCCCGGGTCCGAACGTGATCCGCGTCGCTCCCAGCTCGCCGAGTTCGGCCGGCGGCGGGCCGTCGGGCAGGGCGGCCATGTTCAGTGGCACGCCGACGCCCTGCGCCAGCTCGGTGACCAGCTCGACGGGAGCCAGCAGCGGATAGATCACGTCGGCGCCCGCGCCGACGTACAGCTTGGCCCGCTCGATCGCCGCGTCCGCGCTGTTCTGTCCGCGCAGGAACGTGTCGACCCGGGCGTTGATGACCAGCCGGTCACCGGCCTCCTGGCGCACCTGCGCCAGCCAGTCGGCGTGCTGCCGGGCGTCCTTGAGCCGCCCCGTGGCCAGGTCGGTGTCCTCCAGGTTGCAGCCCACCACACCCGCCGCGAGCAGCCGCTCGACCAGTTCGGCCGGCGCCAGCCCGTAGCCGTCCTCGACGTCGGCCGACACGGGGATGTCCACCACCCGCGTGATGCGGGTGATCGCCGCGAACATCTCGTCGACCGGCGTGCCGCCGCCGTCCTCGTACCCGAGGGAGGCCGCGATGCCCGCGCTCGGCGTCGCCAGCGCCGGGAAGCCGGCCTCGGCGAAGATCAGCGCGCTGGCCGCGTCCCACGGACCGGGCAGGACCAGCGGGTCGGCGGCGGCGCGGCCCTGGTGCAGGGCCAGAAACGCCTGGGCGGTGTTGGTGTTGTTCGTGGTGTCGGTGGGGGGCATCACAACTCCTGGGAAGGCGGGTTGCCGGGGGACATCCGCGTGGTCACGCTGATCCGGTTCCACGCGTTGATCGTGATGATCAGACTGACGAGTTGGGCGAGCTCGGCGGCCTCGAAGTGCTCGGCCGCCCGGTCGTAGACCGCGTCCGGTACGAATCCGTCGGTCAGGACGGTCACCGCCTCGGTCAGCGCGAGCGCTGCCTGTTCCTTGGCGGTGAAGTACGTCGGCGACTCCTCCCACGCGTTGAGCAGATATATCCGCTCCTCGCTCTCCCCTTCCGTCCGTGCGTCCCGGGTGTACATCGTGATGCAAAAGGCGCAGTGGTTGATCTGCGACGCGCGAATCTTCACCAGCTCGACCAAGGCGGGGTCCAGGCCCCGTCTGGCCGCCGCGTCAAGATTGATCATGGCCTTGTAGAACTCGGGGGCCAGGGTGGGCAACGCCATCCTCGGCTCCCGCCTACGGGCCGTTTCGCTCGTCGACATGCCCCTCACGCTACGGCGGCACCTGCCCAGGGGTATGGTCCATTTCCATGGCAGATTCCTGGGCCACTGAGACACCGTCCGCAGCGGGCGCCGACTTCGCCGTCGGAAGCGACCTCCACCTGGAACTGAGCCAGACGGGAGGTGTCAGGGCGTCGCTGATGAACGCCCTGCGCGATGCCGTACGCTCCGGCCGGCTCGCTCCCGGTACCCGCCTGCCCTCCTCCCGCACCCTGGCCACTGACCTGGGCATCGCCCGCAACACGGTCGCCGACGCGTACGCCGAACTCGTCGCCGAGGGCTGGCTCACCGCCCGACAGGGCTCCGGAACGCGCGTCGCCGAGCGCGCCGTCGCCTCCGAGACCCGCGTCGAGCCGCCCACCCCGGTCCGTCGCCCGCCCGCGCGCCCGGCCCCGGCCCCCGTCCCGGTCTACGACCTGACGCCGGGCTCGCCCGACGTGTCCTCCTTCCCCCGCGCCGCCTGGCTCACGGCCGCCCGCCGGGCCATCACCCACGCGCCCCACGACGCGTTCGGCTACGGCACGCACGTCGCCGGCCGCCCCGAACTGCGCCGGGCGCTCGCCGACTACCTCGCGCGCGCCCGGGGCGTACGCGCCGTGCCCGAGCGCATCCTCATCTGCTCGGGCCTGTCCGAGGGGCTGCGGCTGGTCGGCGAGGTGCTGGGGCAGACCGCGCGGCTGCCGGGCGCCACGTCCGGCGCCGACCTGGTGGCCGTCGAGTCCTTCGGCCTGGACATCCACCGCGACCTGCTCACCGGCTGCGGCCTGCGGACCGTCGCCGTCGGCTTCGACGAACACGGCCCGCGCACCGAGGAGTTGTCCGCCACCCGGGCCAGGGCCGCGCTGATGACCCCGGCGCACCAGTTCCCCTTCGGCGTCTCCCTGCCGCCCGAGCGCCGCGCGGCGACCGTCAAGTGGGCGGTGGAGACCGGCGGCGTGCTGCTGGAGGACGACTACGACGGCGAGTTCCGCTACGACGGCCAGCGGGTGGGCGCCGTGCAGGGCCTGGACCCCGAACACGTCGTCTACATGGGCACCGTCAGTAAGAGCCTCTCGCCCGCGCTGCGCCTGGGCTGGCTGGTGCTCCCGGAGCGGCTGTTCGCCGCCGTCGCCGAGCTCAAGCGCCGCCCCGGCTCCCAGACCAGCGGCCTGGAGCAGCTCACGCTGGCGGAGTTCATCACCTCGGGGGCGTACGACCGGCACGTGCGGGGCATGCGCCAGCGCTACCAGCGTCGCCGCGACCAGCTCGTCGCGGCCCTGGCCGAACGCGCCCCGCACGTCAGGGTCAGCGGCATCGCCGCCGGTCTGCACGCGGTCCTGGAACTCCCGCAGGGCACCGAGCAGTCGGTCATCAACGGCGCCGCCTGGCAGGGCCTGGCCCTGGAGGGCCTGCGCCGCTTCCGGTTGGGCGCCGGCACCGGCGGCGACCCGGCCCCGCGCGACGACGTCATCGGCGACGCCCTGGTCGTCGGCTACGGCACCCCGCCCGACCACGCGTACACCGGCGCCCTGGACGCCCTCTGTCGCGCCCTGCCCTGAGCCCCGGGCGCGGGCTGAGCCCCAGCGCGAGCGCGGGCGCGCACGGCGGCCGGCCGTGCGGGGCCGCGTCAGGGTACGGGCCCGGCACCCGCGCGACGGGCCCGTACGTGATCCGAAGCGGTCCGACCTAGGCGGCCGAGGCCAGGACGGCCCGGAGCTGCTCAAGACCCCAGTCGAGGTCCTCCTTGCTGACCACCAGCGGCGGGGCGATGCGGATGGTGCTGCCGTGGGTGTCCTTGACCAGGACGCCACGGGCCATCAGCCGCTCGGAGACCTCGCGGCCGGTGCCGAGCGCCGGGTCGATGTCGACGCCGGCCCACAGGCCGCGCCCGCGCACCTCGAGCACCGCGCCGCCGCCGGTCAGCGCCGCCAGCTCGCGGTGCAGGTGCTCGCCGAGTTCGGTGGCCCGCTGCTGGTACTCGCCACCACGCAGCATGTCGATCACCTCCAGGGCGACCGCGCAGGCCAGCGGGTTGCCGCCGAAGGTCGAGCCGTGTTCGCCGGGCCGGAAGACGCCGAGCACGTCGCGGTCGGCGACCACCGCGGAGACCGGCACGACACCACCGCCGAGCGCCTTGCCCAGCACGTACACGTCCGGCACCACGTCCTCGTGGTCGCACGCGAAGGTGCGGCCGGTGCGCCCGAGACCGGACTGGATCTCGTCCGCGATGAACAGCACGTTCCGCGCCCGGGTCAGCTCCCGCACGCCCGGCAGGTAGCCGGCCGGCGGCACCAGGACGCCCGCCTCGCCCTGGATCGGCTCGATCAGCACGGCCACGGTGTGCTCGTCCACCGCCGCCTCCAACGCGGCCAGGTCACCGTACGGAACGATCTCGAAGCCCGGCGTGTACGGACCGTAGTCGGCCCGCGCCTCCGGGTCGGAGGAGAAGCTGACGATGGTCGTGGTGCGACCGTGGAAGTTGCCGTCCGCGACCACGATCTTGGCCTGACCGTCGGGAACGCCCTTGACCTGGTAGCCCCACTTGCGGGCCGTCTTGACGGCGGTCTCGATGGCCTCGGCGCCGGTGTTCATCGGCAGCACCATCTCCTTGCCGCACAACGCGGCGAGCTGCGTGGAGAAGTCGGCGAACCTGTCGTGGTGGAAGGCCCGCGACGTCAGCGTGACCCGCTCCAGCTGGGCCTTCGCGGCATCGACGAGGCGACGGTTGCCGTGCCCGAAGTTGAGCGCGGAGTATCCGGCGAGCATGTCGAGGTAACGGCGCCCCTCGACGTCGGTCACCCAGGCGCCGTCCGCCGAGGCGACGACGACGGGCAGCGGGTGGTAGTTGTGCGCGCTGTGCGCCTCTGCTGCGGCGATGCTGCGTTCACTAGCGGTCACGTGCGCTCCATCCTTACGGAGTCGGGGCGGGCTCAGCCTTCTTTCTATCGCTGCCCGGGCGGGAAGCGAACAAAAATTCCGTAGCCCGCCGAATATGCCCGCGGTATGAGCCGCACGGCCGGCGCCGCGACACCCTCCGCCGTGGCCCGCCGGGGAGAGACCCCGCCCCGTCGCCCGCGCCACGACCGCGCGCCACGACCGCGCGCCGTGTCCGCCCGAGCGGCCGTGGCCGCGTCGCGCGGTCCACCTGCCCGGACGCCCGGTGGCGCGCCGGCCGGTGCGCTGTCGCGTGTGCCGGCGCGCGCCGGCACCCGTCGTACGCCCGGCGGCAGGGTGCTGCCAAACGCCCCCTGGTCTTCGACCGGGGGCCGTGGCCGCGCCGCATACCTGAGAGAATGGATGCCATGGCCCATGACCGTCCCCGCGCGCTTTCCGGTATCCAGCCCACTGCGGGCTCCTTCCACCTCGGGAACTACCTCGGCGCGATCCGTCAGTACGTCGCCTTGCAGGAATCCCACGACGCCTTCTACATGGTCGTCGACCTCCACGCGATCACCGTCCCGCAGGACCCGCGGGAGCTGCGGGAGAACACCCGGGTCGCCGCGGCGCAACTGCTGGCCGCCGGGCTGGACCCGGACCGGTGCACGCTCTTCGTCCAGAGCCACGTGCCCGAGCACGCGCAGCTCGGTTGGGTGATGAACTGCCTCACCGGCTTCGGCGAGGCGTCCCGCATGACGCAGTTCAAGGACAAGTCGGCCAAGCAGGGCGCGGACCGTACGACCGTCGGCCTCTTCACCTACCCGGTCCTCCAGGTCGCCGACATCCTGCTCTACCAGGCCACGCACGTCCCGGTCGGCGAGGACCAGCGCCAGCACATCGAGCTGACCCGCGACCTCGCGGAGCGCTTCAACAGCCGTTTCGGCCACGCCTTCACGGTGCCCTCGGCGCACATCGTCAAGGAGACCGGCAAGATCTACGACCTCCAGGACCCGTCGATCAAGATGAGCAAGTCGGCGTCCACGCCGAAGGGCATCATCAGCCTCCTCGACGACCCCAAGGTCTCCGCCAAGAAGATCAAGAGCGCGGTGACCGACCTGGACACCGTGATCCGCTTCGACGAGGAGAGCAAGCCGGGCGTGAGCAACCTGCTCACCATCTACGCCACCCTCACCGACACCAGCGTGGCCGAGCTGGAACGCAGGTACGAGGGCAAGGGGTACGGCGCGCTGAAGACCGACCTGGCGGAGGTCATGGTCGACTGGGTGGCACCGTTCCGCACCCGCACCCAGGAATATCTGGACGACCCCGAGACGCTGGACAGCATCCTGGCCAAGGGCGCCGAGAAGGCGCGCACCGTCGCCGCCGAGACCCTGGCCCTGGCCTACGACAAGGTGGGTCTGCTGCCCGCCAAGCACTGAGCGAGCTCGCCCCGGCGGGCCGCCCGCGCCGAAGCGGCGCCGAGCCCCCGACCGGGCCCGGCCCACGGGCGCTCGCGGCCCGGCCGACGGCGCCCGACACGGATACGCTCCGGGCCGGGGCCGACCGGAGCGGGGTCGGCCCGGGGCGGCGCGGGCGGGTCGATGGGCCCCGGCCGGTGGGGCCCAAGGAACCTAGCCGGGACGGCAGGGAAGCCGGCACACTGACACGGGCGCTTGACCGCCTGACAGGGACACGAGGGCGTGCGGCGTGACGGACAGCTTGAGCAGACAGTGGTGCGGAAGGGAGAACGCAGTGGGGACCGTAACGATCGGTGTGTCGATCGCGGTCCCGGAGCCGTACGGCAGCTTCCTCCAGGAGCGGCGCGCGGGCTTCGGGGACCCGGCCGCGCACAGCATCCCCACGCACGTCACGCTGCTGCCGCCCACCGAGGTGGACGAGGCGGCACTGCCCGGGATCGAACGGCACCTCGCGGAGGTCGCGGCCGGCTGGGCCCCCTTCCCGATGCGGCTGTCCGGGACGGACACCTTCCGCCCGCTCTCCCCGGTGGTCTTCGTGAAGCTCGCGGAGGGGGCGGCGGAGTGCGCGGCACTCCAGGAGCGGGTCCGAGCGGCCTCCGGGCCGTGCGCGCGCGAGCTGCAGTTCCCCTACCACCCGCACGTCACCGTGGCGCACGGCATCTCCGAGGAGGCGATGGACCGGGCGTACGCCGAGCTCAAGGAGTACGAGGCGGCGTGGACCATCGCGGGCTTCGCGCTCTACGAACAGGGCGCGGACGGCGTGTGGCGGCTGGAGCGCGAATACCCTTTCCGGCCGGCGGGAGGGCAGGGGCCGAACCCGGCCTTCCCGCGCCAGTCGCATCACCGTGACACCGCGCTCGACGAGCCGGTAAATGTGACCGAGTAAGAAAAGACTCCGCTCCGCACTTGTAACCGGGTCTCATTATCGGTAGGCTGTCCCCATGGACGGTCACACGAGCCTTCGCGCACGTAAGAAGCAGCGCACCTATCAGGCGATCTCGGACGCCGCGATCGCGCTCTTCCTTGAGCAGGGCTTCGACCGGGTCTCCGTGGCCGAGGTCGCCGCCGCCGCCATGGTCTCCAAGCCGACCCTGTTCCGGTATTTCCCCACCAAGGAAGACCTCGCGCTCTACCGCTTCGCCGATCACGAGGGCGAGGCGAGCCGTGTGGTGCGCGACCGGGCCCCGGACCAGACCCCGCTGCGGGCCCTGCACGCCCACTTCCGCGCCGGCCTCGACCGCCGCGACCCGGTCACGGGCCTGTGCGACGACAGCGAGGTCCTCGCCTTCCACCGCCTGCTGTACGGCACACCGAGCCTGGTGGCGCGCCTGTACGCCTACACGACGCGCGCCGAGGACGCCCTGGCCCGCGCGCTCTTCGAGGCGGCGAGCGGCCCCGGGCCGACGGCTCTCCACAGCGCCGCGTCCGAGAGGGACACGCCTGGGGCCGGCGCGTCCGAGGTCGAGGCGCCTGGTGCCGCCGCGGCCGGCGCCGAGCGGCGCTCGCCCGCCGCGCCCCGGGGCCGCGCCGGGGCCGAGGCGCCCCCGACCGGCGGGCCCGTGGCCGGGAGGGCCGCGCCCGCCGCGTCCGTCGCCGCCGCGCCCGTGGCGGCCGGACGCCCCTCCGACGCGCCTGGTCACGCCGTCGAGCGCAGCGCCGAGCCCCTCTCCGAGCGGGCCACCGAGCCCGGCGCCACGGGCGGCGGGCGTGGGGCGGGGGCGGCGCCGAGCCCGCACCCCGAGCCGGGGCTGCCGGGCCCGGGGGAGCCCACCGGACTGGAGGCGCTGACGGCCCGCCTCACCGCCAGCCAGGTCATCGCGGCCCAGCGCATCCTGGCGCTCGACAACTGGCGCCGCATAGCCGACGGGGAGAGCGCCGACGCGGTGTACCCGGCGGCCGTCACCGCCGCCGACCACGCCTTCACGGTGCTCGGCTCCGGCCTCGCCCACCACCACCGCTGACCCGCTGGGCCGCCCGCGCGACCGGCCCCCGACCTCCCGCCACCCCAGCCGCGTGAGCCGGCACCCTGACATCCAGCTCCACCCGGCCGCGCGAGCCAGCTCGCCGATCCCGCGGCCCGGGCCCGCCGCCCGCCCCGCCGTCGGGACGCGTGACACCTGACCCGCCCCGGCCGTACGCCGACGCCCGCCGCCCCCGCCACTGCACAGCCTCGCGAACGACCGGGCCCGCACCGCCCGCCTCCGCGTCCCCGTGTCCGGCCCGAGCCGTGCGGCGCCGCGTGCTGCCCGCGAGCCCGCCCGTTGCCCGTCATCCCTGTGCGAAAGGTGTACCGAAGTGACCTCACCGTCCCGGGGCGTGGCCGCCGCCGCGTCGCACGAGGAGCCCCACCCGCCCCCGCCCCCGACCTCGTCTCCGCCCACGCCCTCCGCTGACCCGCCCGCTCCCACGCACGCCGTGCCCACCCCCGGCGCGAAGCCCACGGCCGAGGCACCCGCCGCGCCCGCCACCGTGCCAGGCGCCCTGCCGGGCGCCGCGTCCGACGCGGTGTCCGCCTCTGGCTCCGCCGCCGTGTCGGGTGCGGCGTCCGACGCGGCCTCCGCCCGCTCCGAGGAGGGGCCGGCCGGGGGGCTCGCGGCGGAGCGGGCCCATGTCGCGGCGTGTCGTGCCACGTTGGCCCGCATGGTCGAGGCGGCCGGGCGGCAGGTGACGCTCGGCGAGGACGTCTCCGGCGACGGCGCGAGCGCGGAGGTGCTCGGTCGCTACCTCCGCGGCTACGCACGGCAGTTGGCCGACGAGCCGGAGGCCCCGCTGTTCTTCGGCCGTCTCGACTTCGACACCGCCCCCACCACCGGCGACCACCAGGGCCAGCGCTACTACGTCGGGCGCCGGCACATCGCCGCCGACGCCGCGGCCACCCCCCTGGTGATCGACTGGCGCGCACCGGTCTCCCGCGTCTTCTACCAGGCGTCGCCGCGCGACCCGCGCGGCGTCGCGGTGCGCCGCAGGTTCGGCTGGGCCCCGGCGGGCTCGGGCGAGCCCGGCGACCTCACCAGCCTGGAGGACGAGCGACTGGGCGCGTCCCCCGCCCCGTCGGGCCCGTCGGCCGCGCCGACGGGTGGCCCCGTGCCGGTCGGGGCCGGCAGCCGGATCGTGGCCGCCGAGATCGAACGGCCCCGCGTGGGCCCGATGCGGGACATCGTCGCCACCATCCAGCCCGACCAGGACGATCTGGTGCGCGGCCCGTTGGCCGACTCGGTGTGCGTCCAGGGCGCTCCCGGCACCGGGAAGACGGCCGTCGGCCTGCACCGCGCGGCCTACCTGCTCTACACCTATCCCCAACGCATCCAGCGCGGCGGCCTGTTGATCGTCGGCCCCAACCGGACCTTCCTGCGCTACATCGCGGAGGTGCTGCCCGCGCTCGGTGAGATCGACGTCCGCCAGTGCACCGTCGACGACCTCGTCGACCGCCTCCCGGTGCGCGGCCAGGACACCCCCGACGCGGCGGCCGTCAAGCACGACCCGCGCATGGCCGCCGTACTCGAACGCGCCCTCTACCACCGCGTGCGCCCACCGAGCGAACCCCTCGCCATCCCCGACGGCTCCTACCGCTGGCGCGTGGGGACCGACGACCTCGCCGAGATCGTCGCCCAGGTGCGGGAGCAGGCCCCGCCGTACGCCACGGGCCGCTCCTGGGTGGGCTCGCGCACCCTGGAACTCGTCCGCCGCCAGGTCGAGCGGCGCGCGGGCCCGCCGCCCCGGGAGTGGGTGCGCCGCATGGGCCGCTCCCCGGCCCTGCGGGAGTTCCTGGACGCCACCTGGCCGACGGTGCGGCCGGAAGAGGTGGTCGCCGCGCTGCTGAGTTCGCCCGCCGCGATCCAGGCGGCGGCGGACGGGCTGCTCACCGACGCGGAACAGGCCGCGCTGGGCTGGACCACACCGCCCCGCTCGGCCAGGAGTGCCATGTGGTCGGCGGCGGACCTGGTGCTCGTGGACGAGGTCGCGGGTCTGATCGAGCGCCCCGTCAGTTACGGCCACGTGGTGGTGGACGAGGCCCAGGACCTCTCACCCATGCAGTGCAGGGTGCTGGCCCGACGCAGCGACTTCGGCTCCCTGACCGTCCTCGGCGACCTGGCCCAGGGCACCACGCCCTGGGCCGCGCGAAGCTGGCCCGAACACCTGGCGCACCTGGGCAAGCCCCAGGCCACGATCGCCCCGCTCACGACCGGTTTCCGGGTGCCCGCCGTGATCGTGGCGGTGGCCAACGAACTCCTGCCCCACCTGGAGACCCGGGTGCCGCCCGCGCGCTCGCTCCGTGGCGACGGGGAACTGCGCCTGCATCCGGCGGCCGACATCGTCATGGGCACGGTGGCGGCGGTGCGGGCCGCGCTGGGCGCGGCCGGTTCGGTCGGGGTGATATCGGCCGACGCCGCCGTGCCCGCCCTGCGCCGGGCGTTGGCGGCGGCGGACATCCCCACGGCCGAGCCCGAGGAGGCCGACCCGGCGCGACGGGTGACGGTGCTGCCCGCGTCCCTGGCCAAGGGGCTGGAGTACGACCACGTGGTGGCCGTGGAGCCCGCGGCCATCGTCGAGGCCGAACCGCGCGGGCTGCACCGGCTGTACGTCGTGCTCACCCGGGCCGTCTCGGGCCTCCACCTCGTGCACTCCCGCCCCCTCCCCGTGGCCCTGCGCTCCCTGGCCCGACCGGCAGCGGGGCCACCCGGAGCGGAGCCGGCCGGAGCGGAGTGACCCGGCGCGGAACCACGCCAGGCGGAACCGCCCACGGATGGCCGCACCACGCGAGGCCACCGCCCGCCCTGGGGCCACCGCACCACGCGGGGCCACCCACCACGCGGGGCCACCGCGCCCCCAGGCCACCGCACCGCGCGAGGCCCACCACTCGCGGGGCCGCCGCCCTCGGGGCCACCGCGCGACGCGGGATAGCGCGTGGACACCGGGGAAGGCGTGACGGGGACGGTGGAAGAATGAGCGACGACGAGGAATGAATATGCGTATAAGGGTAGAAAAGGGTTCATGGACTGGTTGACCCGACTGCCGTGGATCGGCCCCGTCGTCGCGCGGTTGATGCGTACGCACGCGTGGCGGACGTACGAGACCCTGGAGCGGGTCCACTGGGCACGGTTGGCCGCCGCCATTACCTTCATCAGCTTCCTGGCGCTGTTTCCGCTGATCACCGTGGGGGCCGCCATCGGTGCCGCGCTGCTCAGCGACGCCAGGATGCGCGAGCTGGAGGGCAAGCTCGCCGAACAGGTGCCGGGCATCTCGGGGCAGCTCGACCTCAGCGCGCTGGTGGAGAACGCCGCCACGGTCGGGGTGCTCGCGGGTGCGGCGCTGCTGTTCACCGGCATCGGCTGGGTGGGCTCGCTGCGCGAGTGCCTGCGGGCCGTGTGGGAGCTGGACGACGAACACGACAACGTTGTGCTGCGCAAGCTCAAGGACGGCGGCATCCTGCTGGGCCTGGGTGGTGTGGCTCTCGGCTCCTTCGCCGTCTCCACCTTCGCGGTCACCGCGGTGGGCTGGGCCGCGCGGGAGCTCGACATCCCCGAGGGCGGGGTGGGGAGCTGGTTGTTGCGGCTGGCGGCGTTCGCCGCCGCGGTCGGCGCCGACTTCCTGCTGCTGTGTTACGTCCTGACCTGGTTGCCGGGCGTCACGCCGCCCCGCCGGGCCGTGGTCGTCGCCGCACTGATCGGCGCGGTCGGCTTCGAGCTGCTGAAGTACCTGCTGAGCGGCTATATGCAGGGGGTGGCGGCCAAGAGCATGTACGGGGCGTTCGGCACCCCGATCGCCCTGCTGCTGTGGATCAACTTCACGGCCAAGCTGGCGCTCTACTGCGCGGGCTGGACCGCCACCCCGTCCAAGGCCCACGAGGTCCTGGCGCCCGACGACGCCGGGCCGGCCGAGGCCGGGCCGGCCGAGGGGGCCGAGCGGGGCGCGAACGTCGAGGCGACCGAGGGGGGAGCCTCGCGGGTGCCGGTTGGGCAGGCGGCGGCGTACGCGTACCCGACCCTCGCGACCCGGGAGTCCGCCCCGCCACGGTCGGAGCACCAGGTCACAGGCGACCAACCCGCGACGGCCGCACCCCCACCCGGCCCGCCCGCGACTGACTCGCCAGCGCCCGGCCCGCCCGCGACGGCCCCGCCCACGCCCGGCCCACCCACGCCCGGCCCACCCACGCCCGACCCGACCGGGGCCCGCCCGCTCACCGAGGCGCCCGCCCCCGCCCCACCCACCGAGCGACGGTCGACCGGACCAGCGCGGCCCCCGTACGACAGCGGACCCGCCCCAACCAGTGACGGGCCCACTCCGCCGCCCCGCCCCGCCCCAGGCGACCAGGGCCAGCCCTGACGCCCAGCCCCACGGCGGGCCCGTGCGGACACGCGGTAGGGACAGCCGAGCGCGGGTCATCGCGTCGCGGTGGGACCAGGCCGGGGCAGCCCGAATCGCGGCGGAGCGTGGCACACCCCAGGTCGGCCCACACCGGGCTGGGTTACGGGCGGGTGCGGCGGCGGACCATGTCGGGCAGGGGCCAGCGGCGGTGGATCACGAACACGGCTGCCGCGAGGAGCGCCGCCGAACCGGCCGCGATGCCCACGGCCGTCCAGCCGCCACCACCCGCGCCTCCGTCGCCGTCGGGGACGGCCGCGTTGGCCTGCTGGTGGCTGTTCTTGCCGCCGCCGGCCACGCCGTTCTTCTCCTCGGCCTCGGCCGTGGCCACCCCGTCGGGGCCCGGTGCCACCAGCGTGCCCACCGGCTCGATGGTGCCCGCCGCCTTGAAGCCCCAGTCGAAGAGCTTCGCGGTCTCCTTGTAGACCTCGTTGTGCTCAGCCTTCGCGGGGTTCATGACGGTCACGAGCAGCACGCGGTCGTTCCGTTCGGCGACGCCGGTGAACGTGGTGCCGGCGTGCGTGGTCGAACCGTTCTTGACGCCGGCGATGCCCTCGTACGGCTCCAGGTCGGTGTCGCCGGTGAGCAGCCGGTTCGTGTTCTGGATCTCGAAGTGCTCGCGGGTGGCCTTCTTCGTCTTCTTGTCCTTCTTGATCTCCCCGGGGAACTTGGCCCGCGCGGTGGCCGCGTACTCCCGGAAGTCCGCCTTGCGCAGCCCGGAGCGCGCGAAGAGCGTGAGGTCGTACGCGCTGCTGACCTGCCCCTTCTCGTCGTAACCGTCGGGGCTGACGACGTGCGTGTCGCGCGCGTTCAGGTCGTTCGCGTGGGCCTGCATGTCGCTGACCGTCCGTGGCTTGCCGCCGTTCATGGCGGAGAGCACGTGGACGGCGTCGTTGCCGGAGCGCAGGAAGACGCCGAGCCACAGGTCGTGCACGGAGTAGGTGTACTTCTCCTTGACGCCGACCAGGCTGCTGCCCTCGCCCATGCCCTCCAGGTCGGAGAGCGCGACCTTGTGGGTCTGGTCCTTGGGGAACTTCGGCAGCAGCGTGTCGGCGAACAGCATCTTGAGCGTGCTGGCCGGGGGGAGTGGCCAGTGCGCGTTGTGCGCGGCCAGCACCTCGCCGGACTCGGCGTCCGAGACCATCCACGACCGGGCGGTGAGCCCCGCGGGCAGCGGTGGCACGCCCGCCTTCAGCCGCACCTGGGTGCCGGGTTCGCCCAGTCGCGCGCCGCCCACGGTGGACATCGCGGCCGGGGGCTTCGGCTGCTTCTCCTCCTCCCGCTTCGGCCCGTCGTCGGCGAGCGCGGGGTGCGCGGTGGCGAGCAGGCACGACGCGAGCAGCGCCGCGACCGTGGTGGCGCGCCCACGCCCACGGGGACGCGGGGGAGCGGAGGGGGCGGCGTGCGGAGTGCGGGAGGTACGCGGGGTACGGGGAGTCGTCGGCACGGAGGTGAACGTATCGGTACCCGTACGGGGCGTCACCGCCGGCTCGGGCGAAAGCGACCCTCCCGTGGGTCCCGCCGAGGGGTTCCGCATACTGGAAGCCATGAAGCTCAGCCGCCCCGTGTCCTGGTTCCTGCTCGCGTTCGGGGCGTGGAGCTGGTGCATTTGGTTCACCTTTGTGAAAAACCTCTGGAAAGACTCAAGCGGGCTCGCGTTCGACGAGTCCGGCGACCCGACCACGTACTTCTGGGTCCATCTCGCACTCGCCATCACCTCGTTTCTCTTGGGGACGGGGATCGGGGTGCTCGGGTTCCGTGGGGTGCGGGCCCTGCGGCGCGAAGGCGCCTCGACGTAACGGGAGGATGGGCGGATGGTCGCCGTGTTCGCGCTGGTCGCGCTGCTGATCGTCGCACTGCTGGGGGGCGTGCACTGGTACGTCTGGCGCCGCATGGTGCGCGATGTCACGGCCGCCGGGGGGTGGCCGCGCCGTATCGGTACCTGGGCCGTGGTCGCCCTGCCGCTGCTGAGCGTCGGGGCCCTGGTCAGCGGGCGGGCGGGCGCTCCGTTCACCGTCCAGCGGCTGCTGGCCTGGCCGGGCTACATGTGGCTGGCGGTCCTGCTGTACCTGACGCTCGCGCTGATCGTCGGCGAGGCGGTCCGGCCGCTGCTCACGCGCGCCCTCGAACGCCGCGCGAGACGCGCCGACCGCGCCACCGCCGCCCCGAGGATCCCCGGCTCCACGGCCGTGACCAGCGCGGAAGCCGCACCGACGGCGAGCGCCCCACCCGTTGCCGGCACGCCCACCCCGCCCCTCGTGCCGCACGGCCCGTCCACCGCCACGACGGCCCCCGCCGCCGCGCCCGCGCCCAACGGTCCGTCCACCGCCACGGCCCCCGACGCCACCCCCGTCGGCCCCGACCCCGACCCCGACACCAGCCCCGGCCCGGACAGCGCCGACCCTGGCCCCGGCACCACCTCCAGCCCCGACCCTGTCCCCGACGTCGCGAGCGCCCCCGCCGCCGTCACCTCGCGGCGGCTGTTCGTCGCGCGTGGCGTGGCCGTGGGGGCGGGGGCCGTCGCCGCGGCCACGGTCGGGTACGGCACATACGGCGTCCTGCGTGGCCCGCGCGTCAAGCGGGTCACCGTGCCGCTGGCCAAGCTGTCCCGGCGGGCACACGGGTACCGGATCGCCGTCGTCAGCGACATCCACCTCGGGCCGATCCTGGGCCGGTCGCACACCCAGCGCATCGTGGAGACCATCAACCGCGTCAACCCCGACCTGGTGGCCGTCGTCGGCGACCTGGTCGACGGCACCGTGGCCGACCTGGGCCCCGCCGCCGAACCGCTGCGCCACCTGCGGGCGCGGGACGGCTCCTTCTTCGTCACCGGCAACCACGAGTACTTCTCCGGCGCCGACGCCTGGGTGGACCACGTACGCGAACTGGGTCTGCGCCCGATGGAGAACGAGCGCACCGAACTGCCCGGATTCGACCTGGCCGGGGTCAACGACATCGCCGGCGAGGACGAGGGCAAGGGCCCGGACTTCGCGCGGGCCCTCGGCGACCGGGACCGGAGCCGGGCGGCCGTCCTCCTCGCGCACCAGCCCGTGGTCATCCACGACGCCGTCCGGCACGGCGTGGACCTCCAGCTCTCCGGACACACCCACGGCGGCCAGCTGTGGCCCGGCAACTACCTCGCGGAGCTGGCCAACCCGACCGTCGCCGGGCTGGAGCGGTACGGGGACACACAGCTCTACGTCTCGCGGGGCGCGGGCGCGTGGGGCCCGCCGGTACGCGTGGGCGCCCAGTCCGACATCACGGTCGTTCAACTCGCTTCCCCACACGCCTAACGGGGCGGTTTCCCCATTTCCGTTCCGCATCCGACCGGCCGTCGCTTCTCCCGCGTTCCCATTCCACCGCATGACGCATTGGTCTGAGCCTTTTACGCGCCCGGTCACTTCGCGGCGCACCGGATTTCGCCTATTCGGCCCGCGTCGGCCCCGTATCCGAGGAGTTCGGGAGATGTGGTGGCCGCCTTCGGTCGGCTTGCCTCCTTTGCGGAGCCGGTCGTCCGCCCTCGCGTCCCCGCGGCGGTGGACGCGCGACCTTTGACCGAACCCTTCCGGTATCTCCCCTGCTGTCCGCCGGGAGAAGCGGGTGGAAAGGCCCTTTCCGTGGATGGGCTGCTTACCAGTGCTCGATGACCACACCGTACGCATGCGTAAAGCGGTCAAATCCACGGCGAGAAAAGGGGGTTGCTAGCGCAGGCGTCGACCGTGTGGTTGGGTGAAGCGCAATTGTTGAGCGGGGAACAACCGGGTTGCCGCAGGTGTGCCTGTCCTTTCTTCCCCGCGCCGTGAGGTGCCGGAGGGGGCGCGGGGATGCGATGGGTCGGCAAGCGATGTCTCGCTTTGGGGTGGACGCTCGGCGCGGTGGTGGCCGGGTGGGGCGCCAGTGGCTGTGACGTCCTGTCCTCGTCCACGGACGACGAGCCGATCACGGTGGGCACGGCCGATCCGGTGACCACGCTCGACCCGGCCGGCGCGTACGACGCGGGTGCCTGGGGCCTGTTCAGCAATGTCTTCCAGTCGCTGCTGACCTTCCGGACCGAGAGCCCCAAGCCGGTCCCGGACGCGGCGAGGAAGTGCGACTTCACCAACGACGAGCTGCTGACGTACGTCTGTGAACTGCGGCCCGGCCTGCGCTTCGCCGGCGGGCGCGAGATCACCGCGCGGGACGTGAAGTTCTCCTTCGACCGCATCGTCACCATCAACGACCCGCGTGGCCCGATGGCCCTGCTCACCGGCCTCAAGTCGGTCGAGACCCGGGGTGAGGGCACGGTGGTCTTCCACCTCAAGGCACCGGACGCGACCTTCCCGTACAAGATCGCGACCGGTGCCGGGTCCATCGTGGACCGCGAGAAGTACAGCGCCAGCAAGCTGAGCACCGGCCAGGACGCCGTGGGCTCGGGCCCCTACGTGCTGCGGAAGTACCAGCGCGAAAAGGTGGCCGAGCTGCGCCCCAACGACGACTACAAGGGCGCCATAAAGGACACCGGAAAGCCCATCACGGTCCGCTACTTCGCGAATTCCGAAGACCTGCGGGACGCCTGGAAGAAGAAGGACGTGGACGTCGCGGCACGCCAGTTGCCGTCCGCGTACGTGCGCTCGCTTTCCGCCGCCGACCCGTCGATGAAGGTGATGGAGAACTCGGGGGCCACCACCGGGAATCTGGTCTTCAACCTGCGGAGGGGATCGGCGCTGAGCAACCCGGTGATACGCCGGGCGATTGCCGCCACCGTCGACCGCTCGGAAGTCATCCGCAAGGCACACAGCCGCACCGTCGATCCGCTGTACTCGCTCATCCCCAAGGGCGTCACCGGACACAACACCGCCTTCTACGACTCCTACCCCCAGCCCAGCGCCGACAGCGCCCGTCAGCTGCTCCAGGAAGCGGGAATCAGCACCCCGATCAGCTTCCGGATGGCCTATGCGCCGGGTTCGGCGGCCAAGGCCGAGGGGGACGAGATCAAAGCGCAGCTGGAGAAGTCGGGCCTGTTCAAGGTGTCGTTCCAGCAGTACAAGTGGGACGAGTTCCAGACCGGGTTCAACCGGGGCGACTACGACGCGTACGGCATCATCTGGTACCCCGACTTCCTCGACGCCGACACCTTCATCAGCCCCCTGGTGGGCGAGGAGTCCACGCTGCACAACGGATACGACAGCTCGCGGGTGCGGGCCCTGATCCGCGACACCCAGAAGACCCCGCAGCGTGAACGCGTGGTGTGGGACTTCCGGGAGATCCAGCGGCTGGTGGCGCACGACGTGCCGGTGCTGCCGCTGTGGCAGGGCCGGGACATCGTGGTCAGCCGGGACACCATCGCCGGCACCCAGTTCCTCTCTGAGGGCACCGGCATGTGGCGGCTGTGGGAGCTGGACCGGATCTGAGACGGGCGAGGACGCATCTGACGCGGGTGGGGCCGCGGCCGACCCGCCAGCGTGCCGCGACCCCACCCTCCCCCCGCCCACACCCGGCGGCGGGGAGTTCAGAGGCCGTGCCGGGCCAGGAAGTCGGTGATCAGGTCGGCCCACTCCGCCGGCCGCTCGACCATCGGCACGTGGCCCGTGTCCAGCTCCGCGTACTCGGCCCCCGGGATGGCGTCGGCCAGCACCCGCGAGTTCGCCGGGTCCACGAGCAGGTCCGCCGTGGTGGCGATGACCAGCGTGGGCACGGACACGCGCGGGAGGTCGGCGACCGTGTCCACCTCCAGGACCAGCGCCGCGTGCTCCGGCGTGCCCGGCGGCACGGAGGCGGCGATGTCGGCCAACAGCGGCTCCAGTGCGTCGGCCGCCAGCCCCTGGTACGTCGCGGGCGCGAACCCCGTCAGCGCCACCAGCTCGGCGAAGGCCCGCCGGTCCTCAAGGGCGAGCAGGCGCAGCCACAGGGCGAGCGTGGTCCGCGCCCGGTTGTCGGCCCTGGCCAGCCCGGCCGTCAGCACCAGGCCCCGCACCCGCTCCGGGTGCCGGGTGGCGGCCCGTACGGCGACCGCCGAGCCCAGCGAGTAGCCGACCAGCGTGAACGTCTCCACACCGGCCGCGACGGCCTCCGCCACCACCGCGTCGGCCAGCCCGTCCAGGTGCAGCGGCGTGGTGGAGCGCGGCGTCTCCCCGGCGCCCGGGTAGTCGGAGGCGACGACGGTGTGCCCGGCCGCCAACGCCGGCAGGATCGGCACGAAGTTGTCCTTGACGCTGCCCCCCGCCCCGTGCGCGAGCAGCAGCCCCGGGCCCGCGCCGGTGACCCGCGTCGCCAGCGGGCCGATCGGCGCGGGGCCCGACGCGGCGGAAGCGGAGTCCGCGACCCGCGCCGGCGCGGCGGCCGAGCGCCCGGGGACAGCGGAGCCCACCGGAGCCTGGGCGGGCTCGGCCTGGGCGCCCGGGCGGGTGGAGGGGGACGAATCGGAGAGCGCGGCCTGGGCCACGGGAATCTGTGCCATGGCCGACAGGTTGCCCTTTGACATCAGTGTGAAGGTCAAATCGAGACGGAAGGACGGCCGGGCGTGATGCGGATCGGCGAGCTGGCACGGCGTACGGGCGTCAGCACCAGGCTGCTGCGGTACTACGAGGAACAGGGCCTGCTGCGGTCGGAGCGGGACAGCAACGACTACCGCCGCTACGCCCCGGAGGCCGTGCAGCGGGTCCTGCGGGTGCGCGAACTGCTGGCCACGGGGCTGAACACGGAGGCGATCCGTACGGTGCTGCCCTGCACGCACAGCGCGGGCCCCGGCGTCCGCGACTGCGCGCACTTCACCCAGATCGTGGACGGGCAGCTCACGAAGCTGGACGACGAGATAGCCGAACTCCAGCGCCGCCGCGAGGCGCTGACCGACTACGCGGCCGTCTCCGACCTCCCCGCCCCGCCCGCGCCGGCGGCCCCCACCCCGCCGCACGCGACCCCCGCCTGACCCGCGCCGGCCCTTCGCGCGCGGGCACGACGCACAGGGGCCCCGCACCGGCCGAACAGCCGGTGCGGGGCCCCGTGCGTATCCACGGACCGCCAGGTCAGAAGCGGCGGGTGATCAGCGCCCGCTTGACTTCCTGGATCGCCTTGGTGATCTCGATGCCACGCGGGCACGCCTCGGTGCAGTTGAACGTGGTGCGGCAGCGCCACACCCCGTCGCGGTCGTTGAGGATCTCCAGCCGCTGCTCGCCGCCCTCGTCACGCGAGTCGAAGATGAAGCGGTGGGCGCCCACGATCGCCGCCGGCCCGAAGTACTGGCCGTCGTTCCAGAACACCGGGCACGAGGACGTGCACGCGGCGCACAGGATGCACTTGGTCGTGTCGTCGAAGCGCTCCCGGTCGGCCGAGGACTGCCGGCGCTCGCGCGTCGGCTCGTTGCCCGTGGTGATCAGGAAGGGCATCACGTCCCGGTACGCCTGGAAGAACGGCTCCATGTCGACCACGAGGTCCTTCAGGACCGTCAGGCCCTTGATGGGCTCGACCGAGATCGGCTTGTGCGGGTTGATGTCCTTGATCAGCGTCTTGCAGGCCAGCCGGTTGCGGCCGTTGATCCGCATGGCGTCCGAGCCGCAGATGCCGTGCGCGCACGAGCGACGGAAGGTCAGGGTTCCGTCCAGATCCCACTTGATCTTGTGGAGGGCGTCCAGGACGCGCTCCTTGGGATCCATCTCGATCTGGAAGTCCTCCCAGACCGCCTGGTCCGAGACCTCCGGGTTGAACCGTCGGATTCGGAACGTGACCGTGATCAGGTGCGCGGCACCGGACTCGGCGTCCGCCAGTGCCGACGAGTTCTTCTCAAGGGTCGCGCTGCTCATCAGTACTTACGCTCCATCGGCTCGTAGCGGGTCTGCACGACCGGCTTGTAGTCGAGTCGGATCGACTCGACGCCGTCTGCGCCCACCTCGCGGTACGCCATGGTGTGCCGCATGAAGTTGACGTCGTCGCGGTTCGGGTAGTCCTCGCGGTAGTGGCCGCCGCGCGACTCCTTGCGGGCCAGCGCGGACACGGCCATCACCTCGGCCAGGTCGAGCAGGTTGCCCAGCTCGATGGCCTCCAGCAGGTCGGTGTTGAAGCGCTTGCCCTTGTCCTGCACGGAAACGTTCCGGTAGCGCTCGCGCAGCGCGCCGATCTCCTCGACCGCCGTCTTGATCGTCTGCTCGGTGCGGAAGACCATGACGTTGGCGTCCATCGTGTCCTGGAGCGCCTTGCGGATCTCGGTCACGCGCTCGCTGCCGGTCGAGTCGCGCAGCCGCTCGACCTGCTCGACGACCAGCGACGCCGGGTCCTCGGGCAGCTCGACGTAGTCGGCCTTGGCGGCGTACTCGGCGGCGGCGATGCCCGCGCGGCGCCCGAAGACGTTGATGTCCAGCAGCGAGTTGGTGCCGAGCCGGTTGGCGCCGTGCACCGAGACGCAGGCGACCTCGCCGGCGGCGTACAGGCCGGGGACGACGGTGTCGTTGTCGGACAGCACCTCGCCCTCGACGTTGGTCGGGATGCCGCCCATGGCGTAGTGCGCGGTGGGCTGGATCGGGATCGGGTCGGTGTACGGCTCGATGCCCAGGTAGGTGCGCGCGAACTCGGTGATGTCGGGCAGCTTGGCGTCGAGCTGCTCCGGCGGCAGGTGGGTCAGGTCCAGGTAGACGTGGTCACCCTCGGGGCCGCAGCCGCGGCCCTCGCGGATCTCGGTGTAGATCGAGCGGGAGACGACGTCACGCGAGGCGAGGTCCTTCATGACGGGCGCGTACTTCTCCATGAAGCGCTCGCCGTCCTTGTTACGCAGGATGCCGCCCTCGCCGCGCGCGCCCTCGGTGAGCAGGATGCCCATCCGCCAGATGCCCGTCGGGTGGAACTGGAAGAACTCCATGTCCTCCAGCGGCAGCCCGCGCCGGTAGACGGCCGCCTGGCCGTCGCCGGTGAGGGTGTGCGCGTTGGAGGTCACCTTGAAGAACTTGCCGCAGCCGCCGGAGGCGTAGATGACGGCCTTCGCCTGGAAGATGTGGATCTCGCCGGTGGCCAGCTCGTACGCGACCACGCCGGCCGACTTCTTGACGCCGTCGACCTCGGTGATGAGCTGGTCCAGGACGTAGAACTCGTTGAAGAACTCCACGCCCTCCTTGACGCAGTTCTGGTACAGCGTCTGGAGGATCATGTGGCCGGTGCGGTCCGCGGCGTAGCAGGACCGGCGGACCGGGGCCTCACCGTGGTTGCGGGAGTGGCCGCCGAAGCGGCGCTGGTCGATGGTGCCGTCCGGGGTGCGGTTGAACGGCAGGCCCATCTTCTCCAGGTCCAGGACCGAGTCGATGGCCTCCTTCGCCAGGATCTCCGCGGCGTCCTGGTCGACCAGGTAGTCGCCGCCCTTGATCGTGTCGAAGGTGTGCCACTCCCAGTTGTCCTCCTCGACGTTGGCCAGGGCGGCGGCCATGCCGCCCTGCGCCGCGCCGGTGTGGGAGCGGGTCGGGTAGAGCTTCGTCAGGACGGCGGTCCGGCTGCGCTTGGTCGACTCGATGGCCGCGCGCATCCCGGCGCCACCGGCGCCGACGATGACGGTGTCGTACTTGTGGATCTTCATCGGTTGCGTCAGCCCCGGGCTCTAGCGGATGTTCGGGTCGAAGGTGAAGATCACCAGCGTGCCCAGCAGGATGGTCCACACGGTGGCGCAGTAGAGCACCGTCTTCAGCCAGAAGCGGGTCTGGTCGCGCTCCGCGTAGTCGTTGATGATCGTGCGCAGCCCGTTGGCGCCGTGCAGCATCGCCAGCCACAGCATCACCAGGTCCCACGCCTGCCAGAACGGCGAGGCCCAGCGGCCGGCGACGAAGGCGAAGCCCAGTCGGGAGACGCCGCCGTCGATCACGAGCTGGATCAGCAGGTGGCCCAGGACCAGGACGGTGAGCACGATGCCGGACAGCCGCATGAACAGCCAGCCGTACAGCTCGAAGTTGGTCCGGCTGGCCTTCGGGGTCCGAGCGGTGCGGGCCCGGGGCGGCTCGATGACCGGGGCCGGGTTGTCGACGTCGTACGCCGTGACCGTCGCGGGGGTGGTGTCAGTCGCCATCATCAGCTCCCGAAGAGGTCGCGCAGGGTGTGCTGCATGATCGGGTAGAAGGCGCCGGCCATCAGGACGACCCAGGTACCCACCGAGGCCCAGAGCATCTGCTTCTGGTACCGCGGACCCTTCGACCAGAAGTCCACGGCGATCAGGCGCAGGCCGTTGAGCGCGTGGAAGAGCACGGCGGCGGCGAGGCCGTACTCCATCAGGTTCACTACGGGATTCTTGTAGATCGCGATCGTGTCGTCGTACGCCTCGGGCGAGACACGGACGAGCGCGGTGTCCAGGACATGGACGAGCAGGAAGAAGAAAATGGTCACGCCGGTGACTCGATGAGCCACCCAGGACCACATGCCTTCCCGGCCGCGGTACAGCGTTCCAGCCGGCACGGAAAACCCTCCGGGAGCGGGGACTGGGGCCACCGGCTTCACTGTCGGTCGGGCCCGGCCGGGTACGGTCCACCGGCCCTGGCCATCGTAGCGACGTGTTGTCGGTTCCCCGCGCCGGGGTCCGGAGGTGTGATCAAACAGCCACGTACGGCCTAGGGAGGCCCGGCCCACGGGGCCCCGGCGCGGCGTGGCGTGGGGGAGTGCCGGGCTCCGCGCGGGCCGGTGGTGGCGCGGCCCGCGATCAGGGGGTGTGGGGTCTGGTCGCGGCGAGGTGGGCGAGCCGGCCCCGGGCGATGCGGCGCAGCTCGTCGGCCGCCACCTCGCGCTCGGCCGCCGCCGTGTTGCCGAGCCGGGCGCGCAGCGCGGCCAGCACGTGGCCGAGCACCTCCTCGTGCGGGACCTCGTCCAGGCAGACCACGAAGACGTGCCCGAACTTGCTCTCGTACGCGGCGTGCGCGGCCCGCAGCGCGGTGTGGGCGGCGGCCGTGCCGGGCCCGCGCGAGCCGGACAGGGCGTGCTGGGCGACGGACTCGTCGGCGAGGGCCTCGGTGAGGTCGCGGGGTGTCAGGTCGTGGCTGGCCCGGTCGGCGGCGGCCAGCAGGGTGGCCAGGTCGGGGTAGGGGCGGTGGGTGGCGAGCCGGCGGGCCCAGCGGCGGCTGCCGCAACACGCGAGCAGCGCGGCCTCGGCGGCCCCGTCCCCGGCGGCGTTGAGCCGGTCGAGCGCGCAGGCGGTGGGCGGTGGCGCGGCGGGTGGCGTGGCGGGCGCCGGGCCGGGCGGGGGCGCGCCGGTGCGGGCGGGGGTGGGTGGTTCGTGCGGGGCGGGCGCGGTGGTCGCGCCGGTCAGCACGTGGGGACTGTCGCTGGACACGATGGCCTCCTCGGGATGAGCGGGCCCGGAGAAGAAGGCGGCGCGGGGTGGGCGAAGACCGTAGGGCCGGGCCGCCAGGGACGGCCGCTGCGGTGCGTGACGCGTCGGATACGTGAAGGGAACGGACAGGGAAATCGCAAGGGAATCGGGAGTGCGGCGGTCACGGTCGGCTGGTGGCTGAAGCGTGCGGGGGAAGGGGAGCGCGAGGGGGGTGGTCGGGCGGGGCGCGAGATGAACGGGAGGGCGCGGTAGGGGTGGTACGACGGCTCCGGGGGGAGGCGGGGTCACCGTAGCGACACCACTCCGAAATCGACCCCGCCCGACGTGAACTTCACCCGAAGGGGAGAGTTTTTCTGGGGGTAGTGGACGATTTACCTCCGCTATCTCGGCGCTTTCCTCCACTTGTGGGCGGATTGCCCGTACTTTTCCCTTGTGATGACGCCTCGTTCTGTCTCCAGGACCACGATCATCGTCGCGGCCCTCGTGGCCGTGGCCGCCCTGGCGGTCGCGCTCGTGGTCGGGTGGCCCGGCGACGACGACCCCGACCCCGACCGCGCCCCCGGCTCGGCCTCCGCCGGCCCCTCGCGGCCACCACCCCTCGACGACCGCCCGCCACGCTCCCTCGGCTCGGCCAAGGCGCCGGCCGCGCCGCGCGTGATCCCCGCCGTCCGCGCGTACGCCCCCGAGGGCGGGCCCGGTTGGCGGCCCGGCCGCGACTCGCGCGTGGTGGCCGACCCGCGCGGCCCGCTCGCCGCCGAGGCGCGCCGGCTCGCGCGCGAACTCGACCTCCCCGTCGCCGACGGCCAGCCCCACCGGGGCGACATCGCTCTCGCCCTGCGCCCCGCGTCCGCCATCCGCGCCACCCCGTCGGACGGCGGCAAGGGCGCGGGCCCGCGCGGGCGGGCCGACGCGGGAGCCGACCAGATCGCCCGCGAGGCGTACGTCCTGACGGTGCGGGACGGGCAGGCGCTGGTCACCGGCTCCGACCCGGCGGGCGTCTTCTACGGCACCCGCACCGTGCGGCAGGCGCTGCGCTCGGGCGGCGGCGGGCTGCCGGCCGGCGTCGTACGCGACCGCCCCGACCGGCCACAGCGCGGCCTCATGATCGACACGGCGCGCAAGCACTTCTCGGCGCGCTGGATCGAGGACCGGGTACGGGAGGCGGCCGAACTCAAGCTCAACCAGGTCGGCCTGCACTTCTCCGACGACCAGGGCTTCCGGATCGAGAGCCGCTCCCATCCGGAGATCGTCTCCCGGCAGCGCCTGACCCAGGACGAGGTGCGCCGCATCGTGCGGCTGGCCGACTCGCTGCACGTCGCGGTGATCCCCGAGATCGACTCGCCCGGCCACCTGGGCATGGTCATCCGCGCCCACCCCTCGCTGCAACTGCGCGGCACCGACGGGCGCGCCCCGCGTGGCACCGTCGACATCTCCGAGCCGGGCGCGGCCCGCATCCTGGACGACCTGCTCCGCGAGTTCGCGCCCCTGTTCGCCACCGACAGCGGCGGCGGCCCCTACTGGCACCTGGGCGGTGACGAGTACCTGGCGCTGACCGTGCGCGACCCGGAGGGCACCTTCCCGGACCTGGCCAACGCGGCCGAGCGCCGGTACGGGCCCGGGGCGCGGGTACAGGACCTGGCCACCGGCTGGCTCAACGACCGCGCCGAGGTGGCGCGGAAGGCCGGGACCCGGGTCAAGTCGTGGAACGACGGCCTCTTCCGCGGCGGCGTGGTCCAGGCCGACCGGGACCGCGAGGTGGAGTACTGGACCGGCAAGGAGATCGGCGCCCGGCAGCCGGAGGAGTACCTGCGCGAGGGGCGCCCGCTGATCAACGTCAACGACGAGTACCTCTACTACGTCCTGGGCGAGCCCAACGACTTCGCGTACCCCACCGGTCGGCGGATCTACCAGGAGTGGTCGCCCCGCGTGGTGCGCGGCACCCGGCCCGTGCCCGCCTCGCTCGGCGGTCGGGACCAGGTGCTCGGCGGCCGGTTCGGCATCTGGTGCGACATCGCCGACGCGCAGACCCCCGAGCAGATCGCCCGGGGCATCCGCGCGCCGCTGCGCGCGCTGGCGCAGCGCGTCTGGGACCCGCGCGAGCCCGCTCTGTCCTGGGACCGGTTCGCGGCGCTGGGCGAGCAGGTGACGGCGCGGTAGCCGGCGGCGGGGCGGCACACCGGGTGCCGTCCCACCAGGCCGCCCGACGTGGTGGTGGCGGCCCGGCTGACGCGCGGGTCACGCCGTGGGTCACGCGGCGCCCACCGGGCGGCTCGCCCCCCCGGCGCTCCGCCGGCGTGCGTGGAAAACACCTCGTCACATGGGGTGCGGGAAAGAAACAAGCCCCACCGAGGTGGGGCTTGAGAAAGACGGCCGGGGCCGCCACCCCCCACAGGAGAGGCCCCGACCGCCGTTCGAGACGGGCCCGCGTACGAGCCCGTATCACCTACAGCGCCACGGGCCTCGATTGCGTCACACCGCCCCCCGACGACCGGTCTGGACGCGACCTAGCGGATGCCCGTAACGTGCAGGTCCGCGCCGTCGGGCGCGCCGTTCGCGTATCTCATCGCGGCCCGGACCACCGGCCGCGTTCCAGGGGGCCTGAAATGTTTCCGTGCGGGAATTGCCGCGCCACCGCTGTCGGCGCCGATGGGCGCTGCGCCGCGTGCGGCTCCTACCAGCAGCAACAGCAACCGTTCCCCAGCGCTCCCCCCCTCGGCTACCCCGCCCCCGGCCCGCACGGCATGGGCATGCCGGCCCCGGTGGACCTGCGGCGCGGGCTGTCGACCGCGCTCACGGTGCTGTTCGGGGTGCTGCTGGCCGCGCTGGTGCTCGTGCTGATCGCGGAGAGCAACCAGTGGAGCGTCGTCGGGGACATCAAGGACGGCAAGGACGTCTCCTTCAAGAAGGCGGACGACGCGGACGACTTCGCGGCGGCCATGTCCTTCGTCTACCTGCTGGCCGTGGTTCCGGTCATCGTCGTGTGGGCCGTGTGGTTCCGCCGGCTGCGGTTGAACGCGGAGACCTTCGCGCCGGGGCAGCACCGGTTCAGCGCCGGCTGGGCGGCGGGCGCCTGGTTCACGCCGGTGGTGAACCTGTGGTTCCCCAAGCAGATCGCCAACGACATCTGGCGGGCCAGCTCCCCGCAGGGCCCCCAGGCCGCCCCGCGCGGCCTGCTCAACGCCTGGTGGGTGACGTTCCTGGTGAGCGGCGTCCTCAGCACCCTGGGCGGCATCCGGTACGAGATGGCGTACAACAAGCTCGAAGACGGTGACTACTCCAGCGTGGAGGAGGCCAACGACCTCCTGAACGACATGCACTCCTCGCTGGGCACCAGCATGTTCTCCTCGGTCGTCTCCATCGCCTCCGCGATCCTCGCCCTGCTGCTCGTCCGGCAGATCACCCGGCTGCAGGCCCAGCGCGCCACGCTGCCCCCGCAGAGCGGCCCCGCTCCGTACGGTCCTTCCGGCGGCATGCCGTACGGGGCCCCCGGCGCCCAGCCCTACGACCCGAACCAGCCCTACGGAGGCGCCGCCCCCTACGGCGGCCCGCAGTACGGTGGACAGCAGTACGGCGGCGGCCCCGGCACCCCGCCGCCCCCGGGAGGGCAGGCGCCGGGCCCGCAGCAGTACCCGTACGGCTCCGGTCCCGCCGGATACTGAGACCCAGGGCGGCCCGGACGACGACCACGTACGGCGCCGCTGAACAGCGGATTCTCCAAGTGGAGCAGGATGAGGGCGTGCAGGGGGACGACGGGGAGCTGACCGCCGCGGTGCGCGCGGCGCAGGACGGGGACGAGGCCGCCTTCCGAACCGTCTACCGATCCGTGCACCCGCGACTGCTGGGATACGTGCGGACACTGGTCGGCGAGTCGGACGCGGAGGACGTCACCTCCGAGTCCTGGCTGCAGATCGCGCGCGACCTCGGCCGGTTCGACGGGGACGCGGACCGCTTCCGGGGCTGGGCGGCGCGCATCGCCCGCAACCGGGCACTCGACCACATCAGGATGCGCGGGCGACGGCCGGCCATCGGCGGCGACGAGACCGAGCTCGCCGACCGGCCCGCCGACGCCGACACCGCGCGCGAGGCCCTGGAGTCGCTGGGCACCGGGCACACGCTCGCGCTCATCGCCCAGTTGCCCCGCGACCAGGCCGAGGCCGTGGTGCTGCGGGTCGTCGTCGGACTCGACGCCAAGAGCGCGGCCGGGGTGCTCGGCAAGCGCCCCGGCGCGGTGCGCACCTCGGCACACCGTGGCCTGCGACGCCTGGCCGACCTCATCGAGGGCCCGCCGAACGGGCCGCCCGACCAGCACGCCACCGCTCCCCCCGACACCACCGGGCCCACCGGCGGCGGGGGTGGCGCCGGGCCGCCCGGGGGAGCCGGGCGGAGGGAGACCACACCGGCGCGGGAACCGGCCCCGCTGCCGCGAAGGGGGGCGGCTTCCGCCGTACGACCGGGGGCGGCGGCGCTCACCGGCCGGGAGAGCACACCGGCCGAAGTGGGAGCGGACGCGACGGGAGAGCCGATCCCGTCGCAGCGCCTGGGGCGCGGTGGCGCGGCGACGTCCGCGAGTGTGACGGATTCGTGCGCGCGGACGCAGAGGGACATGTGATGGCCGACAAGCACCAGTACGGCTGGCTGGATGATGATGCCGCTGAGCAGTTGCTGCGCGGCGTTCGGGTGCATGGCCAAGGCGGGTTCGGCGCGGCGGGCAACGAGCGGGCCGAAAGCGGCTCGACCCCTGCTGAACAGGGGCGATGCGAGGCGGAACGAATCGCCAGGGCCCATCCGAACGGCTTCGGCGACCCGGGCGCGGGGCGCACCACCGGCGCTCGCGACCTCGCTCGGACCGATGGTCGAGGGTCTTTTTTCACGCACCCGCACCACGCGGGTAGACCCACGGTCGACGGTTCGGCGGCGGTGGGCCGCGACGCCGACGCGACGGGTGCCGGCACACCGGACGTTCACACCGGGATGGCCGCCGAGGAGCGCGCGACCGCCGAGCGGCTGGCCGCCGTCCTCGCGGCCGTCGCCGAGGACGCGGTGGGGCCGCTGGCCCACGCGGAGCGCGGGGACGGACCGCTGCCCGGCGAGGAGGCGGCGGTCGCGGCCTTCCGCGCGGCGCGGGGATGGCGCGCGGCGGCGACCCCGGCGGCACGGACCGAGCCCGACCCGCCGCTACCCGGTGGGCCGGCGCCCGGCGCGCTGACGGCTGACGCGCCGACGGCCGGTGCGCAGCCGCTCGACGCTTCGGGTCCGGGTGCGCCGGCACATGGCGCGCCGACGCTCGACGCCTCGGCCTCTGACGCGTCGACGTCCGATGCTCCGCGCCCTGGCGTGCCGGTGCCTGACGCTCCGGCGCCTGGTGCACCGGTCCCCGGGGTGCCGATGTCTGGCGCCTCGGCTCCCGGTGCGTCGGCGCTTGACGCTTCGGCCTCTGACGCGTCGCCGCTTGACGCTCTGACCTCTGACGCGTCGACGGCCGCCGCGTCGATGCCTGGCGCTTCGGCCCCTGGTGTGTCGATGCCTGGTGGGCCGGGCCCTGGTGCGTCGGCGCTTGACGCTTCGGCCTCTGACGCGTCGCCGCTTGACGCTCTGACCTCCGGCGCGTCGACGGCCGGCGCGTCGATGCCTGACGCCTCGGCCCCTGGTGTGTCGGCGGCCGGTGTGCCGACGTCCACGGTCACCGGCGGGTCCGCGCTGCCCTCCGCCTCCGACGACGAGCGGGCGGCCGAGGCGCGGGGCGCCGCCGGCAAGGGGCGTGCCCCGTTGGCCGCGCCGCGCGGCAGACGCACCACGGGCCCGTCGGCGAGCACCGTGGTCGGTCGGGCGGACACCGGGCCCGGACGCAAGGGCCGGTCGGCGCGGGGCAGACCGTCGCCAGTGCGCCGCCCCCTGCGCGCCGGCCTCGCCGCGGCCCTGGTGGGGTGCGCGCTGGGCAGCGTCGCCGTCGCGGCGGGCACCGGTGTGCTGCCGACGCCCTTTCGGGGCGACGCGCAACCGGCACCGGCCTCCAGCGTGACCGCCGCCGAGACCCCCGACGGCTCGCTGCCCCAGCCGAAGTTCAGCGCCACGACCGGCGGGCCGTCCGGCGACCCGAGCCGCTCCGCGCGCCCCAGCGACGGAACCAGGCCCTCCGAATCCGGCTCCGCCCACCCCGACGACACAGGACGGGACGGCGAACCGAACCCGAGCGGGGGCGCGACCGACGGCGCCGGCCAGGAACCCGACCCCGGCGACCCGACCCCGGGCATCACCAGGCCCGGCAACCGCCCCGGCACCCACCCGCCACGATGGAAGCCCGACCCGAACAAGAAGCGCTGGGCCATCGCGATGTGCCGCGACTACGTCGCCCAGAAGGACGGCAAGGACGCCGGCCTCGACTCGCACACCCTGCTCAAACTGGAGCGCGCGGCAGGCGGCGCGACCGCGGTACGCACGTTCTGCGACGGCCTGCTGAACGAGGCCAGCACGGCACGCCCCGGTGGCGGTGGTGGGGGTGGCGGTGGCGGTGGCGGCGGTGACCAGGGCGGGGAGCCGGGCGACGGTCACAGCGGGGAGCCCGGCGGGGGGAACGAGGGAGACGGCGACGGAGACCACCCGCCCGGCGGCGGGCGGCCCCCCGGCGAGGGTCGGCCCTCGCCCACGCAGTCGAGCACGCCGTCCCCCAGCCACACCGCCGAGGAATCCCCCAGTCCCGCCACGACCCACTGAATGTTCCTCACCTCCTCCCGGGCGGAGCGCGCCACTCTGCCGAACACCTGGCCTGCCATATCGGTCACCAGCAGACAAAAGCCCCGATGAGCGGGCCGTGTGCTGACCAGAACCGATGAGGTGTGACGTTTTCTCGGACCACGACGCTGAATGGAGCGGGCCGACTGGTCATCGGCCGCGCGCTAGCCGGGGGTTCCCCCCGTACCTACGGCTACGCGCAACCGGCGCGGGCGGGGCACGTTCCCCCGGCCCTGCCCGCGCCCCCTCTCACATCACCGCTCTCGCCTTCCCACGCTCCCGCTCCGGGACGCGCGGCCCTGCCCACCTCCTCGTGCGACGCCGTCCCGCACCGCTCTCCCGCGCCGTCTGCCGCTGCGCGCTACCGGGCGCGGCCCGCCACCGCCGTGACACCACCCGCCGTACCGCCGCGATACGGCCCGCCCACACCGGGCGATGCCCCACACCGCCGCGCGTCACGCGACGCCCACGCCGTCGAGCGCCCCGGCCCACCAGGCGGCCCCGACGGCACGACCCGCTCGCGACGGTTCGCCCACGGGCGTCACGTGGATGCCGCGCCCTGCTGCTCGTGAGGGCCGCCAGCACGCGCAGCCGTCCACGGGGCACGGGCACGGGCCCGGGTCGCGACCCGGCGCCGCGCCGCGCGAACCGACGCCCGGACGTGCCCGCCGTACGGGATCGGCGTGCGGCGTGCTGTCGTACGACCCTTCCGAGCACTCGCCCCGTGCCGCATCCCGATGTGGGCCCGGCCTCACGCTCACGCGCGACCGGGCGCGGCGACGCCGTCGTACGGGGGTAGGCGCGGGCTCGCCGCGTTCGGGTTCGGGACGGGTGTCGCGTCGTGCCGTGCCGTGGTGTGACACGGGGCGGTGTGGTGCGGTTTGGCGCCGGGTCACGCGCGCGGCGGGTAGGCGTCGTACGCCGTACGGGTCAGGCGTGCCGGCTCGGGTTGGCTGAACCGACTTGCTCGCGACATCCTCCCGGCCTCTTCGGCACGCCGCTCGTCCGACCGTGGGCCCGGGGCACGGAGCGTGAGCCTCTCCACGGGGCAGGGCCGTGTCCGGAGCCTGGCCTGGTCAGGTCCCGATCTGGCGGGCGGGACCGATCCGGCCTGGCCTCGCGCGGCCCGGCCCGGGATGTCGGTGCCCTGGCGGACTGGCGGCTGGTGGGCGGGCGGCGTACGGGCGGGCCTGGCGGTGCCGACCGTCGCGCGGGGTGCGCTAGCGGTAGACGACGACCTTGTCGCCCGCCTTCACCTGGGCGAAGACCGTGGCTATCTGCTTCCGGTCCCGGACGTTGACGCAGCCGTGCGAGGCGCCGCTGTATCCGCGCGCGGCGAAGTCCGACGAATAGTGCACCGCTTGGCCGCCGCTGAAGAACATCGCGTACGGCATCGGTGTGTCGTAGATCGTCGAGACGTGGTCGCGGCTCTTGAAGTCCACCTTGAACGTGCCCTCGCGCGTCGGCGTGTACTGCGAGCCGAACCGGACGTCCATCGCCGCCTCCACCTTGCCGTTGACCATCCACGCCAGGGTCCGGCTCGACTTGCTGATGCACAGCGTCCGCCCGGTCATGCACCGCGCGTCCGGCCTGGCTATCGGCAGCGTCGTCGGCGGGTACATCGCGTCCTGGTCCGGCTGGTCCGTCAGGTCGCGCAGCTTGGACCAGGTCTTGGCGTCGAGCGCGCCGGTCGCGGTCCGGCCGTGGCCACGCTGGAAGGTGGCCACCGCGGCGCTGGTGACCGAGCCGTAGTAACCCGTGGGTTGGCGTGAGAAGAGGTCGAGCTGGCGCAGCCGGGCCTGGAGTTCGCGGACCTTCTCGCCGCTGGTCCCCGCCGCGAGCACCGGCCGGGGTCGTGGCGGGGCGGGCCGCGTCGGCCAGGTGCGCTTGGCGGCCGGTGGGGTCGGGGTCGGGCGGTGGGTGCGCGGTGGCCGAGGGCGGTACGTGCGGGGCTTGGCCCGGGTGGGCTCCGGCGCCGCGTGCGTGCGCCGTGGGGCTTCGCGCTTGGTCTCGGCGGCGGCGGTCGGCCTGTGCGACGCCCGGGACTGCGCGGTCGTTGGTTCGCATCCGGTGGCGACCGTGGTCACGGCCGCCGCCGTCAGCGCGGCGAGCGTGGCCCGCAAGACGGACGCGGACATCCGGCGCATCTGTTGCCCCCCACATCACGGCGATTTCGTCCCCTCCCCCATATGCCCTGGGCCACCGGACGCCGAACCTTGCGCTACCCCGAGGAAACCCTGACACCACGACCGACCTCCCTGACACCACACCGACCACCACCACGAGGGGCGCGCCTCCGCCGCGCGACGCGCCCCCGCCTCCGTACCCTCGCCCCCCGTGACGTGGCGTGGCCCGCCGCCAACGGGACGCGCGACGCGTGAGTGTGCCCGGCACCGGTCCGGGTGGCGGACGACGCGGGCGGGTAGGGCGAGCTGGCGGGGACGGGAAAACCGTGTGCTCGGCCGGGGGTGGCCGACCGACAATGGATCATGCTGATCGATCACTGGCCGCTGGTCGGGCTGCGCGTGCGCACCCCGCGCCTGGAACTGCGGCTTCCCGATGCCGAGGAACTCGCCGCGCTGGCCGACGTCGCCGCCGAGGGCGTCCACGCGCCGGGCCGCATGCCGTTCACCGTGCCGTGGTCGGACGTGCCGGGGCCGGAGCGGGCGCGCGCGGTGGTCCAGTACCACTGGCTGCGCCGTGGCGACTGGACCCCCACCCACTGGTCGCTGAACCTGACCGTCTTCCAGGACGGTCGGCCGCTGGGCGTACAGGAGGTGGCGGGGCGGGACTTCGGCGTGTTGGGCGTGGTGACCACCGGTTCGTGGCTGGGCCTGCGACACCAGGGCCGGGGCGTGGGCACCGAGATGCGCGCCGCCATCCTGCACCTCGCCTTCGCCGGGCTCGGCGCCCGTGAGGCGATGACGTCGGCGTTCGAGGACAACGCGCGCTCGTGCGCGGTCTCGCACAAGCTCGGCTACGCGCCCGACGGCCTGGAGCGCGTCGTCTCCCAGGGCCGGCCGGCCACCCTACGGCGGCTCCGGCTGGCCCGCGCCGACTGGCGGCCCGACCCGGATCTCCCGATCACCGTGACCGGCCTCACCCCCTGCCTCCCGCTGTTCGGCCTGGACCCGCGAGCGGCCCCGGAGCAGGCCCCGACCGAACCGGAGCAGGCCCCGATCTAGCCGGGCGGGGCACGGCGAGTCGTGGTCGGGGCGCCCGCGTCGGAGCGAAGGCCACTGACGTGAACCGAAGGTGAGTCCGCAGCCTCACGGTCAGCCGTACGTCACCCGCTCCCGCGCCCTCCGGTGGTGCGTGTTCGGGCCGAGCGGGACGGTCAGCCGCCGCGACCGAGGCGCACGTCAGGCTCGCTCTCGCGTTCGCCGTTCCGGCGCCTCCGCTCCAGCCGAGCGGTCAGTGCTCCCGCGCCGGTCGCCCCCGCGCCTGCCGGTTCTCGTACCTGTCGGGCCCGCGCCTGCCGGTCTCGCGGCCGGGCCCGCGCCTGCCGGCCCCGCTCCATCAGGCCAGGAGCCGACCCCGTACGCCCGTGGGGCCACAGATCGCGGACGGCGGTCCTCACGCCCGGCCTCCGCCCACGGCCCATCTCGTGCCCCCGGGACGCTCATGTCTGACGGGACGTCCGCGCCCTCCGCCCCTTCGCCGCGATCGCCACGGGGGTGGTGGGTGATGGTGGGGCGGGTGCGCCGGTCATGCGGCACCGGATCGCGGGGCCCGCGGTCCGCTTCCCGGCGCCGGTGCCCGCGCGTCGCCGGACACTGCCCATCCCGCCGGGCCCTCTCGCGCCGCCGTACGCCATGGGCGTACGTCCTGCGACCCGCGCGCCCCGCAGCCGGTCGCGGCGCGCGGGGGATGCGACGTCTGGGCCACGGTGTGCGGTGTCGGACCCCGCGACGAGGCGGAACGCGCCGCCGAGCACCGCCTGGCCGGCGGGTGGTTCGCCCGACGGCGCGACGCCGCGACCTGGGTGGCATGAGGTGTGGCGACCCGAGGGCTTGGGGCCCTGTCCGACTTCCCTGCCCCGCCCGAGCCGGACCCGCGCTGCCGGTGGCGGGGGCCCGATTCCGGGGAGCGGGTCGGGGAGCGGTCGGGAAGGGAAAGAGACACGATCCGAGGCAGAGGCGGGCCGGTCCGCCGACCGGTGGCCTACGGGGCCAGAACGTCCAGTTCCGCCATCGCGCCCACCGCGATCTCGCGGGTCAGCGACTCGGCCCTGGCCGCGTCCCGCTCGCGTATCGCCTCGGCGACGCGCACGTGCAGGGTGACCGCCGCCGGGTCCGGGTCGGCGAACATGACATGGTGCTCGGTCCGCCCGGCCAGCACCTCGGCCACCACGTCGCCGAGCCGCGCGAACATCTCGTTGCCCGAGGCGTTCAGCACCGTCCGGTGAAAGGCCACGTCATGCACCAGATAGGCGTCGAGCTGCTGACCCCGTGAGGTGGCCACCATGCCCAGGGCGTGCTCGGTGAGGCGGGCGCACTGCTCGGGCGTGGCGAGGGTGGCCGCGAGCCCGGCCGCGACCGGCTCCACCGCCGACCGCAGCACCGTCAGTGAACGGAGTTGACGCGCACGGTCCGCCCCGGCCAGGCGCCAGCGGATCACCTGCGGGTCGAAGACGTTCCACTCCTCGGCGGGCCGGACCGTCACACCGACCCGGCGCCGGGAGGCCACCAGGTACATGGACTCCAGCACCCGGACGGCCTCGCGGATCACGGTGCGGGACACCTCGAAGCGCCGTTCCAGCTCGTCGGTGCGCAGCACCGTGCCCGGCGGGTACTCGCCCGCGGTGATCGCCGGGCCGAGCGAGGCCAGAACGCGAGCGTGTAGCCCCTGCCCGTGGTTGTCCATGCCGGTCAGCCTACGACGTGACATCCACGGCAATTAAGTATGACTTTTAAATCACAGACTCTTGAATACGTCGTACCTATGCGTGAAGGTGTGGGGCGTCGTCGAGGTCGATGAAGACAGCGAGGTTGTTCATGCAAGCCCCCCACGTCGTGGTCGTCATGGGCGTGTCCGGTACGGGCAAGTCCACCATCGGCCGCTCGCTCGCCGCGCTCCTCGGCGTCCCCTACGCCGAGGCCGACGACTTCCACCCGCCGCGCAACATCGCCAAGATGTCCGCCGGCACCCCGCTGGACGACGCGGACCGGGCTCCCTGGCTCGACGCCATCGGCGCGTGGGCCCACGACCAGGCCGACCAGGGCGGCGTCGTGAGCTGCTCGGCACTCAAACGGACCTACCGGGACCGGCTGCGCACCGCGGCCCCCGGCATCGTCTTCCTGCACCTGACCGGCGAACGCGCGCTCATCGCCGACCGGCTGCGCACCCGTAAGGGCCACTTCATGCCCGACACGCTGCTGGACTCCCAGTACGCCGACCTCGAACCGCTCCAGGACGACGAGCGCGGGGTGGCGGTGGACGTCACCCCGCAACCCGCGGTGATCACCCAACGCGCCGTCGAGGAGATCGCCCGACTCGACCCGGACCACCCCGTCTGACCTCGTCCCGGCCCGCCACCCGGGCTGGCGGCACACCCGCCAGCCTCCCGGCGGCGGCCCCACCGGCCCCAGCCGACCGCGTCGCCGCCCGGCCACCGTGGCCGGCTCCGGGCCCCCAGGCGTCGGCCGGCTCGGGGGAGCCACCGCCCCACGCCCGACCCCGGGCGCGCCGGGGGGCTCCACCGCGCGCCGGCTGCCGCGCCACGCGCCCGGGCCGCCCCGTACCTCTCCCGTCCGCCGCCTCCCTCCCGTCCCGTACGCCCCCTGACCCGCACCCGCACACGTAAGGAACCGTCCCGTGAGCACTCTCAGCGTCGAGATGCTGGCCGCGGATGCCGCCGAGCCCATCACCTCGGCCGGCCACGCCCAACTGGGCATCGCCGTCCTCGTCGGCATCGCCGCCATCGTCCTGCTCATCACCACGTTCAAGCTGCACGCGTTCCTGTCCCTGACCATCGGTTCGCTGGTGCTCGGAGCGGTGGCGGCGGCCCCGCTCGACAAGACCATCGCGAGCTTCACGGCGGGGCTCGGGTCCACGGTCGGCGGTGTGGGGGTGCTCATCGCGCTCGGCGCGATCCTCGGCAAGCTGCTGGCGGACTCCGGCGGCGCGGACCAGATCGTGGACACCATCCTCGCGCGGGCCAACCAACGCACCATGCCCTGGGCCATGGCCCTCATCGCCGGGATCATCGGGCTACCGCTCTTCTTCGAGGTCGGCATCGTGCTGCTGATCCCGGTCGTGCTGCTGGTCGCCAAGCGGGGCCAGTACTCCCTCATGCGCATCGGCATCCCGGCTCTCGCCGGCCTGTCCGTCATGCACGGCCTCGTCCCGCCCCACCCCGGCCCGCTCGCCGCCATCGACGCGATCGACGCCAACCTCGGCGTCACCCTCGCCCTCGGCGTGCTCGTCGGCGTGCCCACCGTCGTCATCGCCGGCCCCGTCTTCGCCCGGTACGCCGCGCGGTGGGTGGACATCGAGCCGCCCGAGGGGCTCATCCCGCAGCGGCCGTCCGAGACACTGGAGCGCCGGCCCAGCTTCGTCGCCACCGTCTGCACCGTGCTGCTGCCCGTCGTGCTCATGCTGGGCAAGGCGCTGGTGGACATCATCGTGGACGACCCCGAGAACCACGTACAACGTGTCACCGACGTCGTCGGCTCCCCGCTGATCGCCCTGCTCGCCGCCGTCCTGGTGGCCATGTTCACGCTCGGCCGGGCCGCCGGTTTCGCCAAGGAGCGGCTGGCGAAGACGGTGGACACGTCCCTGGTGCCCATCGCCGGCATCCTGCTCATCGTCGGCGCCGGCGGCGGCTTCAAGCAGACCCTGATCGACATCGGCGTCGGCCAGATGATCCTGGACTTCTCCAACGACTGGGACGTCTCCCCGCTGTTGCTCGCCTGGCTCATCGCGGTCGGCATCCGGCTCGCCACGGGCTCCGCCACAGTGGCCACCATCTCCGCCGCCGGCCTCGTCGCGCCGCTGGCCGCCGACATGTCCACCACCCACCAGGCGCTGCTCGTCCTCGCCGTCGGCGCCGGCTCGCTGTTCTTCAGCCACGTCAACGACGCCGGCTTCTGGATGGTCAAGGAGTACTTCGGCATGAACGTCGGCCAGACGATCAAGACATGGTCGCTGATGGAGACGATCATCTCGGTGGTGGCCGGCGGTCTCGTCCTGCTGCTGTCCCTGCTCATCTGACCCCCTCCTGACCCGCGGTTCCCCTACGCCCGCCCCCCTCACCCGGCCCGGGCACTGATCCCGACGCCGGGCGCGCGGCCCTGACGTCGATCCCGAACCCGGCCCCGGCCTCGGGGCCTGACGTCGGAGCGCCGACCCCAGCCGGGAGCTCCGACTCCGACCCGGGGCCGGCATCGAGCGCCGGCTCCCGGCTCCCGGGGGCCGACATCGCGCCGGCTCCCGGCTCCGCCGCCCCGCCCCGGTGGCGGCGCGGCCCGCCCCCGGGGCGGCGGGGTCGGTCAACTCCCGCCCTCGCCGCGCCCCGACTCTCAGTCGGACGGGTGGGCTTTGCGCGCAGCGGAGTGACGCGTCTTGGTACGCCCCCCACCGCTACGCCACGCTCGCCGCATGGAGGCACGCGGGGCACCGCGACCCCGTACGCGTCCCGCACCGTCCCGTACCAGCAAGCAGCGCCCAGCCGCTCCGTACGAACCGTGCGGAGCGCTCCGGTGCGGGGCCCGGGCCCGAGCCCGTGACGCCGGCGACCGCGTGGGCCCGGTCGCGCGGCGCGCCACCGACTCGCCGGGTGAGTCGGTGACGGGCTCCCTCCCGAACCCCGCGCGCGCAGGCGACCGCGAGCACCCCGCGTGCGCTACGGACCGACGGAACAGCACGCGGGAGACGAGCGATGAGCGGACGCGGCGACAGGGCACGAGGGGCCGGTTGGGACTGGGAGCCGGACCACGAGCAGGCTCACGAACGGGCCCACGGAGCACCGGACCAGCCCGACACCGGCCCGGAGGCAGGCGCTGGCCCGGCGGCGGGCGCCGGTCCGGGAGCCGAGACCGGTGTGGTGCCGTCGGCGAGGGCGGCCGATCCCCAGCACGGAGCCGTCCCCGACGTGCCCTGGACGCTGCCGATGCCCGAACAGTCCGGTACCCACCGAGGCGGGCGGGGCCCTGGCGAACCGGCGCCGCCCGGCCACCGCACGGTCGTGGTGGAGGGCAGCAGGTTCCGGCTCCGCGAACTCCTGCCCACCGATGTGGACGCCGTGCTCACCGTCTTCGCCGACCCCGCCACCACCCGTCCGTTCGGCATGCGCCCTTTCCAACCGCGCGACGCGGTCGCCGTGGTCGAGCACGCGGTGACGAGTGCGCGACAGCACCCTCGCACCCACTACCGGCTCGGCGTCAGTCGGGCACGTACGGACGAGCTGATCGGAACAGCGAAGCTGGTGCTCGACCGACCGGCCACGGAGGCCCTCGTACGCACCGGACACCGCAGCGCCGAGGTCGGCCTGGCCCTGCGCGCCGACCAGGCCACCATCGGGCACAGCCTCGAGATCAGCTATCTGCTCGGCGTGCTGGGCTTCGACCGGCTCGGCCTGCACCGCCTCTGGGCCGGCGTCCTCCCGGCCAACGCCACCGCGCAACGCGCCGCGGAGAAGGCGGGCATGACCCGCGAAGGCGTGCTGCGACACTACGGATTCGCCAACGGCGTCTGGCACGACATCGTCCAGTACGCCATCCTCGAACACGACTGGCGTGTCCGCCTGGGCCGTTGACCACACGCTCTTCGGTCGCGCTCGCCCGCCCGGCCCCGTCCGCGCGAAACGCGTCCCGCCGAGGCCGCCTCCCGCCCCCGTCGAGTGCGCCACCCTCTTCTTTCGGTCGCCTCGTGACACCACCCCGCAGGGACGCGCGGCTCCTGCCGTGACCGGGCTGACCGCGTCCCTCGCGCGAGCCGGGGCTCTCCCGGCCCGGGGCGACCGGCCCGAGCGTGTCGGGCGTCCGACGCCGGGGGCGATGAGCTGGGCCTCCGACAACACCACCGCCCGGATCCGAACGCCGCCACCGTGGCCTGGCCGCTGGCGCACCAGCGGAAAAAGTCGCCGATAAGGAGAGATGAGGCAAGAAACGAGGGTGCTCCTGATCTCGCCACACACCGAGGCGAAACGTGTGCGAGAAGAACAGCGCGTACCTGCCCACGGGAGTTTAAACCGGTCGCGTCGACGAAAGGACAGAGGCGTGCGCCAGCGGAACGGAATCACCCACACCCTCGACTTCCTTTGTTCGTCGACGTCTTGGAGTAGCGCACTCACACGTGGAAATCGTGACGCTCGCTCACCGTCTCCCATGGCACGTCGAAGCCCGACCGGCGAGCCCCGGAGAACCGCGGGGCGCGTTCTCCGTCGACGCGCTCCCGCCCTGCTGACCGCCCTTCTCGTCCTCTCCATCGTCTCCCTCCAGGCAGGCTGCGACAGTTCATCCGATTCCGCGCCGTCCGACCGTGCGAACCACGGCCCCGAACGTCAGACCCGGCACACCGAATTCAGGGTTCCGGAGTCCGTGCTCCTGCTCACCTGTTCCACGGCCACGGGTATCTCCCTCACCGCGCTGTCCGTCCGCGACGGCAGCGTCGTGTCGTCGGCGTCGGGGGACATGCCCGCGGATCAGAACCCGAGCGGTTCCTACGCCTGCCATGACGGCTACGGCACCTACCCGGCCTCCTCGGCGCTGCGGCAGATGTTCAACGAGGACTACACCCTGATGGCCGGGCGTGTCACCGGACCCGGCGGTGCCGGCCACCGGGCGGTCGCCTTCGAGACGCGCACCGGCCTCCCGGTGGGGCCGGAGGCCGGCCGGGGCTCCCGGGCCGGAGCGCCGGAGGACAGCTTCCCGGTCTTCCACGAGGGCGACCTGTGGTACGTCGACCGGCAGGGACGACTGCGCAGTCGACCGCCCGCGAACGCGCCGGACACCGCCCGCGACCGAGGCGAGGCCGTCGACGCCGACGGCGAGCCGATGAACGAGGTGTCCTTCGGTGGAGGCGTGGCCTGGTATGCCAGGGACGCCGGCCTGAGCACATCCGCCATCCATCCCACCGGCGGCTATATCGCCGAGCACAACTCCGTCTGGAATCAGCTCCAACTCCGCCGGCGTGACGCCGCGCGGGAGGCCGGAATCCCGCTGGGCAAGAGCACGGACTACGGGGAACAGGGTCCGCGAATTCCCCGGGGAAGCGTCGAGGTCCCCGATTGTTCGCCCGAATTCTGGCTCGACTCCCGTGATCTGATCTGCTCTCATGCCGGTGACTCGCATACGCAGATTCTTCGGGTGGGATTCACCGCTGACCTCCAGATCGTACGAGACGTGGAACGGTTGTTGCCCGGGACCGGTCTCCCCTCGTACGGCGCCGTACCATCGCCGGACAAGCGGCAGATCGCCTTTCTCGCGAAGCGTGGTGACAAGGTCGAGATCTATCGCCAGTCCCTTCGCGCGGGCGCCCGACCCGTGAGAATCGCCGAAGCGCCGGATGCGGGGGACACCTACCTCCTCGGCTGGAACTGAGACCGCGCGGAGAGCGCGGGCGCTACGGGGCGTGCGAGGGCCGGAGACCGCGGGGGCTCCTCGCGCACGGAGGCGCCGGGCGTCGAGGCCGGTCCGGGCGCAGGTGTGCTGGCCGGCGGCGTATCGGCGTGCGAGGCGGGGACGCCGGGGCGCCGGCGCCGCAGGCGGGCGAAGTAGTCCGCGACATCGGCCGGGTCATCGGTGATGAGGCCGATGTGACCGTCGGGTCGGATGAGGAACAGCGCCGTGCCGTAGGCCCGTTGGGCATGCTCGGAGGCGCTTCGTATGGTGACGCGGCGCACCGAGTCGTGGTCGTCGACGTCGCTCTGGGCGACTGGCGCCGGCTCGGTGGCGTGCCGGGGCGTGGGCCCGCCGAGGGTGTCGGCGGGCACGTCGGTGTGTGCCCCCGGGGTGCTTGGCCCGGTGGTGCCGCGATCTGCGGCCCGGTCCGCCGCGCCCTGTGAGCCGTGCGCCGCGCGGAAGTCCAGCAGCGTGAAGTGGGAGCCCTGGAAGGCGTCGAAGAGGGTGAACTCCCGCCCCCAGGCATCCACACAGCGTGCGTTCGGAGCCCGGTCACCCGCGCGCAGGGCGCCCTGAACCAGGACCTCGCGGGTGGCGCGACGGTCCACCGCCAGGTGACCGCCCGCGTACGACAGGGCGAGCTGATGGGTCTCGGAGCCCTGGCGCACGCCGCCGCCCCCCTCGTCGAGCGGGCGCGCGCGGTGCAGTCGCGTACTGAGGCCGAGCACCTCGGCCGCTATGGGCAGCCGCTCCTCCTCATAGGTGTCGAGCAGGCTGTCGTCCGCGCCGTGCCGCAGCACCCGCTCCAGCTTCCAGCCGAGGTTGTAGGCGTCCTGGACGCTGGTGTTGAGCCCCTGGCCGCCCGCCGGCGAGTGCACATGGGCCGCGTCGCCCAACAGGAAGATCCGGCCGACCCGGAACCGCTCGGCCAGAGCCGCGCGCGGCCGGAAACCCGAGGCCCAGATCACCTCGCGCACCGCTGACACGGGCAGCGGGGTGCGCTCGGCCACCAGACGGCGCACCGCGTCCGCGCTCGGGTCGGGCTCGGCCGCCGGGTCCGCGAACTGGGCCAGCAGCTGGAACATGTCCGTCCCGGCCAGCGGGCACAGCGCGGTGGCGCCGCCCGCGCTCTCCGACCACACGTGCCAGTGGTCGCGGTCGACGCCCGGCCCCGCCGCGCCGCCGCCACCCCCGGGCGCCCCCGCGCTCGCCCGTGCCCCGGCGTCACCCGTGGCCGCCGCGTCGGCCACGGCGCCGCCCGCCGCCGCGCCGTCGGGCACGGGTGCCAGGCGCACGTCGGCCACCAACATCGGCATCGGGTCCACGCTGCGCCCGGTCATGGGCACGCCCGTCAGTCGGCGCACCGTGCTGCGCCCGCCGTCGGCCGCGATCACATAGGCGACCCGGACCACCTCCCGGGGGCCGGCGGCCCGCGCGAGCGTCGCGCTCACGCCGTGCGTGTCCTGATCGAGCCCGACCAGCTCGGTGCGGAACTCGACCGCGCCGCCGCACTCGCGCAGGCGCTCGTACAACAGCTCCTGGGTGCGCCACTGCGGGACCATCCACGTCTCGCGATACGGAGCACCCTCGTGCGGTTCGGCGCGCTCCACCAGGTCCCACTCCTCCAGGCGCTGTCCGCCGCGCCAGCGCTGCATGCGGGGGTAGCGACCGCCGTCCCGCGCGATGGCCGGGCCGATGCCGAGATCGTCGAAGACCTCCCGGGTGCGCGGCTGGAGGCCCTTGCCGCGCGAGCCGGGAAAGAGGGTGTCCGCCCGCTCGACCACGCGCGCCGGCACGCCGCGTCGGGCCAGGTCGCAGGCGAGGGTGAGGCCCGTGGGCCCCGCTCCGACGATCAGCACGCCCCCCGGCGATTCGCCCGGCGCCTCGGGGTCGGTCCAGCTGGCCGTCCTCCGCTCGACCGCCGAGACGCCCGCCGGCGTGGTCGCGCCCCCCGTCGCGGGCGCCGCCCTGCTCACGCTCGCCGGCGCTGGCGCGGAGACGGCGGGGGCGGCGGGGGCGGCGCGCGACGGGGTCGGCGGTGCGCTGGGGGGAGGAGTCGTGGTCACCGTAAGCTCCTTAACGTCGTTAAGTGCGGCGTACTTGGAGTGTGCGCTTAACGATGTTAAGTTGTCAAGGGGTGCCCGACCCCGAGGGGGAAGAGCGGTGGGGGAAGGGAAAATGGCCACATGGCGACGACGCGACTTGACCGGGCCCAGGTGGTGGACACCGCGCTGCGGTTGTTGAACGAGGTGGGTCTGGACGGGCTCACGCTGCGCCGGATCGCCAAGGAGCTGAACGTGCAGGCGCCGGCGTTGTACTGGCACTTCAAGAACAAGCAGGAACTGCTCGACGAGATGGCCACCACGATCTACCGCCGGATGCACGAGGAGCGTCCGGTCGTGGCCGACACCTGGCAGGAGCAACTGACCGAGTTCAGCCGGACGCTGCGCGGGGCGCTGCTCGCGCTGCGGGACGGGGCGAAGGTCTTCAGCGGCACGCGCTTCACCGACACCGGGCACGCGCCCTCACTGGAGGCGCACCTCCGGGTGTTCGTCGACGCCGGCCACCCGGCGGGGTTGGCCGCCCGCGCCACCTTCGTCGTCTTCACCTACACCCTCGGGTTCGCGATCGAGGAGCAGGCCGTGCAGCCGATGCCGGGGGAGCGCACGCCCGGTTACGACGTGGCGGATCGGGCCGAGTTCATAGGCGCGGAGTTCCCGCTGGCGGTCGAGGTGGGGCCGGACCTCTTCCACGACTACGAGGACCGGTTCGAGGAGGGGCTGCGGGCGATCGTCGCCGGCCTCGAAGCCACGCTCCTGGCCGCACCGGCCCACCGGTCCGAGCCCGTCCAGCCCACGCGGTAGGCCCCCAGGCGCCGGAAGGCGCCCGCGCGGCAGCCCCCCCCGCGCGGCAGCCCATCCCGATGCGTGAGCCGATCCCCGCTCCCGGCGAGCCGAGCCCGCCCCGCCAGCCCCACGTCATCCGCCCGCCCCCCGGAGCGCCAGCTCCACCCGCCCGCCCGCCCGGCCTCACCGACCCTCGCCGAACCCCGGCCCGCCCGCACCCGCGCGAGCGCGGCCCACCGACCCCGTGAACCCAGCTCCACCCGCACAAGCGCGCGAGCACGCGCACGCGGCCCGCCAACCCCCACGCGGACGGCCCGGCACGCCTTTCGCGCGCCGGGCCGTGAGGTCCGCGTTCCGCCGCCCCGCCGTCAGTCCGGCTCGGGCCGCTCCTCCCGCTAACCGCTCACCGCTACCGCTTCCGCTTGCCGGCGATCGATCGCCGGATGACCGGGGTCAGGGGGTTCTCGACGAGCTTGTGCAGCAGCCAGGCGAGGGTCAGCATGATCGCGATGGTCAGCGCGAACGTCGCGTGCGACGGGATGTCCAGGTCCTGGTGGAGGGTTTCGACGACGACCCAGCCGAGGTGCTCGTGGACCAGGTAGAAGGGATAGGTGAGGGCGCCGGCTACGGTCAGCCAGCGCCAGTTGGCCCAGTTCAGCTTGCCGAGGGCGACCAGGGCGACCGCGAGGTAGCCGAGCGCGACGATGCCGATGATGACCGAGGTGTGGCGGTACGAGAAGAAGTCCGGGTTCTGGGGGTGCCAGAGCTCGTCCACCGCGTACCGCTGTCCTATCAGGAAGCTGACTCCGACGATGCCCCAGGCCAGGGCGTCATTGCCGAAACGATGCACCAGATAGAGGCCGATGCCGCCGATGAAGTACGGCGCGTACTCCGGCATCAGCACGATGTCCAGGAGCGGCTGGTCGGCCGCCTCCGCCATGGCCGCGGCCAGCGTCCACACGGCGCAGAACAGCACCACCCGGTGCCGGCTCGCGCCGGGCAGCACCACGAACAGCGCGAAGAGCGCGTAGAACCGCAGCTCGGCCCAGAGCGTCCAGCACACGCCGAGCACCCGGTCGGCGCCGAGCGGCTGCTGGAGCATGGTGAAGTTGACCAGCGTGTCACTGGGCGAGACGGTCGCGAACGCCACGGCCGGGAGCGCGAAGACAAGCGTGACCAGGATGATCGCCGCCCAGTACGCGGGGAAGAGCCGCGAGACACGGGAGGCGAAGAAGTCCTTGAGCGGGCGTCCCCAGCCGCTCATGCAGATCACGAAGCCGCTGATGACGAAGAAGATCTGGACGCCGAGACAGCCGTAGGCGAACCACTCGGACGCGGTGGGGAACTGCTGCGAGGGGGAAGCGCCCCACGCCTTGGCGATCTCGCCGTCGCGCCCGCCGTAGTGGTAGAGGGCGACCATCAGCGCCGCCACCAGCCGCAACCCGTCCAGCGCGCGCAGCCGCGCGGGCGTGCGCTTGCCCGGGGGCTTGCCCTCCAGACCGGGCGGAGCGTCGGGCACCCCCGGCGCGTCGGCCGGGGGTGTGGGGGTGACGGCTTCGGGGAGCGGCCCCGGTGCCGTGCTCGGGGCCGTCATCCGAAGGCTGCCCTTTTCTTGATCTGGCGCTGGACGGCGCGGGCCCGGCGGGCCACCTTGCGCACCGTCGGGTTGCGCGGCAGGAAGGAGAGGTGGGAGGGGACCGCTCCGGGCAGGCCGAGCGCGGTCAGTCGGCGGCGCTTGAAGTACCGCCAGGTGTGGGCGTTGAGCTTGGCCGACAGATAGCGCTCGGCCACGGGCCGCAGGTTCGGGTAGATCTGTGCCTGCATGGCGAACCCGACGGCGCTGACCAGGCCGGTCAGCTCCTTGCCCGCGCGGTCGCCGGGCGGCGCCTGCCACGCCTGGACCGCCGCGTGGTCCTCCAGGCTCGGCAGCAGCGCGTCCACGATCGTCACCGGCACCCGGTTGCTGTTCTGGTACGGGGTCAGCCGCTCCAGCAGGACATCGGTCCCGGTACGGGCGACGGGCAGGCCGTACAGGGCGCTCGCGGTGATCAGCGCGGTCGAGAAGCAGCCGACGACCAGGGACGGGCGGGCGCGCTGGTAGAGCACCTCGGCCAGGACGGGCGAGTCCACCACGGTCAGCTCGGCGCCCAGTGTGCTCGCCTCGGTCTCCAGCATGCGCGACCAGCGGGCCGGCGCCGTCGGGTGGGGCTTGAAGACGACCTCGCGGTGGCCGAGCCGCACGACGCCGCGCAACATGCGGACGTGCAGCTCCTCCTCCTCCTGCGGAGTGAGGATGTCCAGGGCGGACAGGTACTGGCCGAGCAGCAGCGCCGGGCCCTTCGCGCCCGGGCTGGCGTCCGGAACGGTGACCTCCGGGGAGACCCCGGCGACCTCCGCGAGCACCTTGGTGAACCGGTCGGTCGGCACGATCTCGGCCGGCACGCCGAACTCGGTCAGCAACAGCGGCTTGAGCCCGGGCACCAGGTCCAGGTGGAGCAGCCTGCGCACCCGGGTACCGACCAGCGGGGCGAGCTTGCTGCGGGTGGGCCCGTAGCTCATCAGCCCGTCCGCGTAGACGTCCAGCGGGGCGTTGGGGAACACCCGGGCCAGCGCGAGGGCCGGGTTGACCTGGATGGACTCGAGGATGATCGCGACATCGTCGTCAGCCAGGTCCCACAGCAGCCGCAGGTGCCGCTCCCACAGGGGTGCGTCGTCCGCGCGCGGGGACCAGCCGCCGGGGTGGAAGGGGCTGATCGTCTCGTTCCAGGACAGCACGCCGTCGAACCGGGAGCGCAGCACCTCGAAGCCGGGCATGTCGTCCAGGCCCGGGGTGGTCTCCGGGATGGCGGCGTTGTTGCTGATCAGCAGGAGCCGGCGGTCGGCCTCCGGGAAGCAGTCCGCGTCGATGGCGGCGGCCAGCGTGGCGACGCCGTACAGGGTGGACGCGAGGAAGATCTGGGTGTTGTTTCGGCTGTTCATCAGGCCGCGACCTCCGGGCCGACGGGGCGGCGGCGCAGCTTGCGCAGTCGCGCGGCGCGATCGTAGTCCATCGCGTCCAGCGCCTCGTTCAGCACCTGCTGCGGCATGCGTTTCATCGCCGCCGCGCTCATGGTGCGCAACTTACGTGCCACGGCCGGTTCGAACCTTTCAATTCCACCAAGGTGATGGGAAATGATCGCACAATATGTACGCACGGCCTTGGGGAGGAGTCGCGCGGCCTCGCGGTCGCGTGAGGTTTCCTCGATCACCTGGTCGAATGCGCGAATGAAATCGAGCTGCCGCACATCGCCGATCTGGGTGAGCGACGAGGCGACACCACGTCGATAGAACACCCCGAGTGTGCCCAGCACCGCGAACGACGTGGCCTCGCGGTGAAGTTTCCAGATCCACGGCCGGTCCTCGGCCGTCCGCAGCCCGTCGCGGAAATGCAGCAGTCCGTCGTCGAGCAGCCGCCGGTGGTACATGCCGGCCCAGGCGAAGGCGTAGTCCACCGAGGTCGAGCGGTCGGAGGGCAGGATGACGTCCCGCGGGTTGAGCACGGTGTTGCGCAGGCCGACCGGCACCCGGTGGATGGAGCGCGCCCGGTTGGTGACCTGCACATGGTCGGTGCGCACGAAGTCGCAGCCCAACTCCTCGATGGAGGCGAGGAGTTGTTCGTAGTAGCCAGGGGCGAGCCAGTCGTCCCCGTCGAGGAAGGTCAGGTACTCGCCGCGCGCCGCGTCCAGACCCGTGTTGCGCGCGGTGGCGAGCCCGCCGTTCTGTTCGTGCCGTACGAGGACCGCGCCGGGCAGGTCGCGCTCGGCGCGCTCCAGGAGCTCGAGGGTCCCGTCCTTCGAACAGTCGTCGACGAGAATGAATTCGAAGTCCTCTCGCGCGTTGGCGCGCAGACTTCTCAGTGTGTCTGGTGCGTAGGTCTGCACGTTGTAGAACGGCACGATGACGGAGAGCTTAACCACTCGGGTGACGGTAGGTGTCCGCCCGGCATTCGTCTTGACCTATGGCCTACGAGAAGATGAACGAAGAGAGGCGGAATGGTTAACCCGCCGCTCTCATGGCCGGGTTCGCCAACCGTCGACATGCTGTTAACCGTTTGTTGCGTCTGTGTTGGGCCGTGACTCGCAAACCCTTCCTAGCGTCAGCGACGTGCCCACCCGTACCAATTCCCAGCCTCGCGTGGCCGTTCTCGCAGATTCCGACACTCGGTGGAAGTGGGGCGCGCTCACCGCACACCGCGTCGCACCGGATCACCGTCTCGACGGATACCTGCTGCGAGGACGCGCGACCCCCACCGCCCGTCAGCTCTCCGAGGTCGGAGTGCGCGCGGACGCGATGCGTGAGGTCACGGGCATCGAGTTCCTCCACGCGATAGAACGCGAACGCTACGACGCGGTCGTGCTCTCGTGCGTGGGCGGCGGCGTCCAGGCCATGCTGCACGGCCTGGGCCACGCGCTGCGCGACGCCGACCACCGCCCGGCCCTGATCACCGGCTACGTGGGCGTGGTCTACGAGAAGCTCGCCGACGGCCTGCTGCTGCGTAACGGCGCCGACATCGTGCTGGCCAACAGCCGCTACGACGCCGAGCGCTTCCGCGAGGTCTACCAGGGCGTGGGCGCCGACCCCGACGTCGTCGTCGAGTGCGCGCTGCCCTTCCTGGGCGGCGACGCGTACGACGAGACCGCGCGCACCCGGCGGCCGCACACCGGCGGCACCGTCGTCTTCGCCGTCCAGCCCTCGGTGCCCGACAACCGCGCCGACCGCGCCTACCTGCTGCGCCGCGCCGTCGAGCACGCCCGCAAGCACCCCGACCGCGAGGTCCTGGTCAAGCTGCGCAGCAGGCCGGGCGAGCACACCACGCACATCGAGGAACTGCCCTACCAGAAGCTGGCCGACCGGCACGCGGGCGCGCTGCCCGACAACTTCCGCCTCGTCTACGGCCACATGGGTGAGGTGCTGGACGGCGCCGACCTGCTGGTGACCGTGAGCTCCACGGCCGCGCTCGAATCGCTGCACCGGGGCATCCCCACCGCCGTCCTCACCGACCTGGGCATTCGCGAGGGCCTCGGCAACCACCACTTCCTGGGCTCGGGCTGCCTGGCCTCCTGGGACCAGCTCGACGCCGGCTACCGGCCCCAGGCCGACCCCGAGTGGGTGGCGCGCCAAGGCGTGGCCGCCGCCGACGGCGCCTACGAGCACGCCTTCGACGCCGTGCGCGAGCGACTGGAGGACCTGCTCACCGGCGCGCCGCTGCCGCCGGTCACCCCGTACTACACGGCCGTCACCGCCCCCGGCTACCTGCCGCGCATCCTGGGCCGCTACGGCTTCCAGGCCGACGGCAGCCCCCGCCCCGGCGTCAGCGCAGAACCGCAGGACGCCTCCGGGCTCAAGCGGGTGGTCCGCAACACGATGCGGGACGCGGCACGCGGCGCCTACCGGCACGGCGTGCAGCGCGTGGCCCCCGTCATCCGCCGCATGGGGGAGCTGTGACGCCCGCGCCCGGCGAGCGCACCACGGCGGGCCGCGCGCCCGCACCCGCCGACCACCCGGCCGCCCCCGGCCGCCGCACCACCGACGCCTCACCGGCCAGGCCGCCGCGGGACCGGCAGGTCACGCCGGAGACGTCCACCACCCGATCCGGCGCGCAGCGCCACGAACCACCAGGCGCGCAGCGCCGCGAGTCAGGAGCCGCCATGTCCACCTCGGAGCCCGTAGGACGCGCCAGCGCGCCGGGCACAAGAACGACGGCCGAGGGCCCTGACGGCGACCGGCCCGGTGGCCGGGTGCTCGCGGTGATCCCCGCGCGGGGCGGCTCCAAGGGCGTGCCCGCCAAGAACCTGGCCGCCGTCGGCGGCGTGCCGCTGGTGGCCCGCGCGGTGCGCGAGTGCCGGGCCAGCCGCCTGGTCACCGACGTCGTGGTCTCCACCGACGACCCGGGCATCGCCGCCGCGGCCCGTGGCGCCGGCGCCGACGTCATCCAGCGGCCCACCGCGATCGCCGGCGACACCGCCACCAGCGAGGCGGCCGTACTGCACGCCATGGACACGCACGAGGCGGAGCACGACGGGCCCGGCAGCACGGAGGTGGTGCTGCTCGTGCAGTGCACCAGCCCGTTCATCCACCGCGAGGACATCGACGGCGTCGTCGGCGCCATCCTCGACGGCGGCGCCGACACCGCGCTGACCGTCGCGCCCTTCCACGGCTTCATCTGGCGCGACGCCGACGAGACGAAGACGCCGGCCGGTGACGCCGCCCAGGACGTGGCCAGCGGCGGCTTCGGCGTCAACCACGACAAGTCGTTCCGCCCGCGCCGCCAGGACCGGCCGCAGGACCTGCTGGAGACCGGCGCCGCCTACGCCATGCGCGCGGCCGGCTTCCGCGACCACCAGCACCGGTTCTTCGGCCACACCGTGCCGGTACGCACCGACGCCGCGCGGGTCCTGGAGATCGACGACCCGCACGACCTGGAGCGGGCCCGCGCCCTCGCGCCGCTCCTCGACGGTCCGGACGCCCTGGCCCACGGCGAGTACCTCCCCACCCACCTGCCCACCCGCGAGGACATCGACGCGGTGGTCATCGACTTCGACGGCACCCAGACGGACGACAGGGTGCTGATCGACTCCGAAGGACGCGAACTCGTCGCCGTACACCGTGGCGACGGACTCGGGATCGCGGCGATGCGCCGAGCGGGCGTCCCGCTGCTGATCCTGTCCACGGAGCAAAACCCGGTCGTCGCCGCGCGGGCCCGCAAGCTGCGGGTTCCCGTACTCCACGGCATCGACCGCAAGGACCTCGCACTGAAGCAGTGGTGCGAGGAGCAGGGCATCGCGCCCGAGCGCGTGCTCTATGTCGGCAACGACGTCAACGACCTCCCGTGCTTCGGCCTCGTCGGCTGGCCCGTGGCGGTCGCCGGTGCGCACGACGTCGTACGTGGCGCCGCACGCGCGGTCACCTCCACCCCCGGAGGAGACGGTGCGATCCGCGAGATCGCCTCGTGGATTCTTGGAAAGGAACTGTCTTCATGAGCTCCACCCGCCTCCGCACCCTCGGCGCCAAGACCGCGGGGCCCGGCCAGCCGGTCTACATCACCGGTGAGATCGGCATCAACCACAACGGTGACCTGGAGAACGCGTTCAAGCTGATCGACGTCGCCGCCGACGCCGGCTGTGACGCGGTCAAGTTCCAGAAGCGCACCCCGGAGATCTGCACCCCGCGCGACCAGTGGGACATCGAGCGCGACACCCCCTGGGGCCGGATGACGTACATCGACTACCGGCACCGCGTCGAGTTCGGCGAGGACGAGTACCGCCAGATCGACGAGCACTGCAAGAAGCGGGGCATCGACTGGTTCGCCTCCCCGTGGGACACCGAGGCCGTCGCCTTCCTGGAGAAGTTCGACATCCCGGCGCACAAGGTGGCGTCCGCCTCGCTGACCGATGACGAGCTGCTGCGCTCCCTGCGCGCCACCGGCCGCACGGTCATCCTGTCCACGGGCATGTCCACGCCGAAGCAGATCCGGCACGCGGTCGAGGTGCTGGGCAGCGACAACATCCTGCTCTGCCACGCCACCTCCACCTACCCGGCCAAGGCCGAGGAGCTCAACCTGCGGGTGATCAACACCCTCCAGGCCGAGTACCCCAACGTGCCGATCGGCTACTCCGGTCACGAGACGGGTCTGCAGACCACGCTCGCCGCGGTCGCCCTGGGCGCCACCTTCGTCGAGCGTCACATCACCCTCGACCGCGCCATGTGGGGCTCGGACCAGGCCGCCTCGGTGGAGCCGCAGGGCCTGCAGCGCCTGGTCCGCGACATCCGCACCATCGAGGAGTCCCTCGGTGACGGGGTCAAGAAGGTGTACGAGAGCGAGCTCGGCCCGATGAAGAAGCTGCGCCGGGTGTCCGGCGTCGTCGCCGAGTCGGAGGAGCGCGAGCCCGCCGCCGTGTGACCCCGTGTCCACGGGCCGTGGGCGCGCCGCGCCGCCTTCCGAGCCGGCGCACCCGGCAACTCCCGTCGGCAGTGCGGCCTCGTCGCCAGGCGAGGCCGCCGAGAGCGTGAGGTAGACCTCGTGAGCTCAACCACAGGGCCGGTCGGCCCTGTTCCGGAACCGGCCCCCACCGCGGGTGGGGCCGGTTCCGACCGCCGCGGGCGGCCCGAGCCCCGCCGCGGTGTGACCCGCCAGGACAAGGCGGCGGGCAGCACGCTCGCCTTCGTGGAGAGCCCGGTCCAGCTGCTGAACGTCCTGGAGTGGGCCCACGCCGACGCGCTGCGCGCGGCAGGCGGCATGGACGCGCCGCACGCGGCGGGCGGCGGCGCGCGACCGACGGGGGAGCCCGTCGACCCGGACGGCGGGGGCGCCCCGGCGGGCGCCCGGGCCGTGGCGGGCCCCGGTGTTGGGGCACCGGAGGACCTGACCGTGATCGTGCTCTCCCCGCACGACCCGATGACCCGTGGCCAGCTCCGCCGGATGGCGAAGCTGGCCAGGGACGAGGGCGTGCGGGTGCGTTGGGAGGAGGCGCGGGGTGGCGCGGGTGCGCCGTTGCGCACCATCGGCGGCCTGGCCTCGCTGCTGCGCGCCGCGCGCCGCATCGTCATCGGTGACCCCTTCTCGCGCTACGTCCAACTGCTGCTGACCATGGCCAGGGCCCGGGACCTGATCGTCGTGGACGACGGCACGGCCACCATGGAGTTCATCTCCCAACTGGCGCGCGGCGAGCGCCTTGAGCGCTGGCACCGACGCGGCAGCCGTGGCCCGCGCGACCTGGTCTTCGCACCCGTGTCGGCCAACGCGCGGCGGCGGCTCACCCCGGGGCAGCGGCGCCGGGTCGAGGTGTTCAGCTCGATGCCGGTGGAGCCGCCGCCGGGCATCACGGTCACGGCCAACACGTTCGCCTGGACCCGGGCCCGGTTCGGCCCGCCCCGACTGACGGGCGGCACCGACCTGGTGGGCACCTCGCTGGTGGAGACCGGCGTGGTGGACCTGGAGCGCTATCTGGAGGCGGTCGCGGGGTTGGCCCGCGAGCACGGGGCGACGCGCTACTTCGCCCACCGCAAGGAGAGCACCGACAAACTGCACCGGATCAGCGTGCAGGTGGGTCTGGAGATCGTGCGGCCCGACCTCCCGCTGGAGCTGATCGCCCGGCGCGGTCCCATAGGGCGGATGATCTTGAGTTTTCCGTCCACGGTCGTCCACACGCTGCCGCTGGCGCTCGCGGGCACCGGCATCAAGGTCGCCGTGTGTGACGTCGATCCGGCGTGGTTGACCTCGAACGCCTCGCCGCGCGCCCAGGGTTTCCTCTCGGGCGTCACCGGCACCGCTCGCGACGTGCAGCGACTGCCGTACGCACCGGCCTCGCCGACTCAGCCGTAACCGGTGGTCCGCTCACCCACGGTGAGCGGACCGTCATGCGGGTGACAGACGTAATCACCCGTCATACCCGCTTACGGGTCCGCCCATGCGAGGGGCGGCCCGTTTTTTCTTCCCCTAACGGGCTGAAGTTTTGTTGATCGCCGGGCAGTTGCCCCGCGCGGCGTCCTACGCTGCACGCGTGAACCACGTAACGTCCCGCGACTTTGAGCCCGAAGCCACCGCCCCGGCCGAGCTGCCCGGCGTCACCGCCGAGGCCGAACCGCCCGGTCGTCTGCCCGCCGCACTCCGTGCCGAACTCATCGACTTCCGGCGGGACCTGCACATGCATCCCGAGCTGGGCAACCGCGAGTTCCGCACCACGGCGGTCATCAAGGCCAGGCTGGAGCGGGCCGGCCTCGCCCCGCGCGTGCTGGCCATCGGCACCGGGCTCGTGTGTGACATCGACCCGGTCGAACTCGCCGAGGGCGGCGCGCCGGAGCGGGACGCGCACGCCGCGTACGGCGACGGGTTCCCGGGCGAGGCGGGGGACGCGGGGGCGCGCCGGGGCGACGGGCGGCCCTTCCTCGCGCTGCGCGCGGACATCGACGCGCTGCCGATCCCGGACACCAAGACCGTGGCGTACCGCTCGACGGTGCCCGACCGCGCCCACGCCTGCGGGCACGACGTGCACACCACCGTCGTCCTGGGCGCCGGTCTGGTCCTGGCCGACCTGGCCCGCCAGGGCCGGCTGCCGCACCCGGTGCGGCTGATCTTCCAGCCGGCCGAGGAGGTGCTGCCCGGCGGGGCGGCCGACATCATCGAGGACGGCGTGCTGGACGGCGTGGGTCGGATCATCGCCGTCCACTGCGACCCGCGCGTGGACGTGGGGCGGCTGGGGCTGCGGGTGGGGCCCATCACCTCGGCCTGTGACCGGCTGGAGGTCACGCTGGACGGCGCGGGCGGGCACACCGCCCGGCCGCATCTGACCACGGACATGGTCACCGCCGTCGCCAAGGTCGCCACCGAGGTGCCCGCGGTGCTCAGCCGCCGCGTGGACACCCGCTCCGGGCTCGCGCTGACCTGGGGGCGCATCGCCTCCGGCCACGCCTCCAACGTCATCCCGCAGCAGGCCGAGCTGTCCGGCACGGTGCGCTGCCTGGACCTGCCCGGCTGGCGTGCGGCGCCGGACCTGGTGCACGCGGCGATCGAGGAGGTCGCCACGCTGCACCGGGCCAAGTACGAGATCAACTACGTGCGCGGGGTGCCGCCGGTGGTCAACGAGGCGGAGGTCGCCGACCTGCTGCGGCGCGCGATGGTGGTCCGCCGTGGCGCGGACTCGGTGGAGGACACCGAGCAGAGCCTGGGCGGCGAGGACTTCTCCTGGTATCTGGAGCACGTGCCGGGCGCCATGGCCCGGCTCGGCGTGCGACGGGTCGGCGACACCACGCGGCGCGACCTGCACGCCGGGGACTTCGACGTCGACGAGGAGGCCATCGAGGTGGGCGTGGAGCTCTTCACCGCCGCCGCTTTGCTCGATCGCCACCTTCCGTAGGGCTTTCGGAGAGGGGACGGTCACGGGGGGTTCGCGACGATCCGATAACGGCTTGCGGACTCCCCTTTTCTGCGGTTCTACGCGCGTTACGATGCGGCGGAAATCAGCGCCGTAGGAGGCGCTTCGAGTGAAGGGGACCCTCGTGCGCCGGGCATCCAAGATCGCCGTCGCGGGCGTCGCTACCGCGGCTCTCGCCTTCTCCGCCACCGCGTGTGGCAGCAGTTCGGACGAAGGAGGCAAGGACAAGGGCATCGGCCTGGCGTACGACGTCGGCGGCCGGGGCGACCACTCCTTCAACGACTCCGCGGCCAAGGGCTTCGACAAGGCGAAGAAGGACCTCAAGGTGGGCGGCAAGGAGATGACCGCCAAGAACACCGACACTGAGGCCGACCGCTACCAGAAGCTCGCCGACCTCGCCGAGGCCGGCTACAACCCGGTCATCGGCGTCGGCTACGCCTACACCCCCTCGCTGGCCAAGGCCGCCAAGAAGTACAAGGACACCGACTTCGCCATCGTCGACTCCGAGGTCGCGGAGAAGAACGTGGCCAGCCTGGTCTCCGCCGAGCAGGAGGGCTCCTACCTGGCCGGTGTCGCCGCCGCCCTCAAGAGCAGGTCCGGCAAGGTCGGCTTCATCGGAGGCACCAACAGCGCGCTGATCAAGAAGTTCGCCGCCGGGTACGTCCAGGGCGTCAAGGACACCAACCCGAAGGCCACCGTCGACGTCCAGTGGGTCACCCCGGGCAGCACCGACGGCTTCGGCCTGCCCGACCGTGGCAAGGACATCGCCGAGGGCATGCTCGACAAGAACATCGACGTCATCTACTCGGCGGCGGGCGGCTCGGGCGCCGGCGCCATCGAGGCCACGGCCAAGAAGAAGGGCACCTGGTCGATCGGCGTCGACGGCGACCAGTACTTCGAGAAGGGCCTGACGGACTACAAGAACTCCATCCTGACCTCGGTGGTCAAGAACGTGGACGGCTCCGTCTACGACTTCATCGCCAGCGTCCTGAAGGACAAGAAGCCGATGACCGGCGTCCAGACGTACGACCTCAAGCAGGGCGGCGTCTCCCTCTCGTACTCCGGCGGCTTCCTCGACGACATCAAGCCGAAGATCGAAGAGGCCAAGAAGAAGATCGTCGCCGGCGACATCAAGGTGCAGTCCACCTACGCGGGCTGACCCGCGCACGGGCCGTACGGCCGCATCGGGCCTGGAGGACGCCGCGTAGCCGCCGCCTCCAGGCCCTTCCCCTGGGCCGTCGCCTCCCCTCTCCCGCGAGGCCGTCACCACCCCACCCTCTGGAGTCGCCATCAAAGCCGCCAACGCCCCCACGGGCGAGCCACCCGCAGGCGAGGGGCAACCCGTCGCCGTGGAACTCCGCGGAATCACCAAGCGGTTCCCCGGCGTCGTCGCCAACCACGACATCGACATCTCGGTCCGACGCGGCACCGTGCACGCCCTCGTCGGCGAGAACGGCGCGGGCAAGTCGACCCTGATGAAGATCCTCTACGGGATGCAGCGGCCCGACGAGGGCACCATCGCCATCGACGGCGAACAGGTCGAACTGCACTCGCCGGGCGACGCCATCGCACGCCGCGTGGGCATGGTGCACCAGCACTTCATGCTCGCCGACTACCTCACCGTCCTGGAGAACATCGTCCTCGGCGCCGAGAAGCAGCACGGCATCGGGGCCCGGGCACGCGCCAGGGTGCGCGAGATCTCCGAGGCGTACGGGCTCGGTGTGCGGCCCGACGCGCTGGTGGAGGACCTCGGCGTGGCCGACCGGCAGCGGGTGGAGATCCTGAAGGTGCTCTACCGGGGCGCCCGCGTCCTCATCCTGGACGAGCCGACCGCGGTGCTGGTCCCACAGGAGGTCGACGCGCTCTTCGACAACCTGCGCGAACTCACCTCCGAGGGGCTGACGGTGCTGTTCATCTCGCACAAGCTGGGCGAGGTGCTCTCGGTCGCCGACGACATCACCGTCATCCGGCGCGGCACCACCGTCGCCTCCGTCAAGCCGGCCGACACCACCGCCCAGCAGCTCGCCGAACTGATGGTGGGCAGCGAACTGCCCTCGCCGCAGACCTGCGAGTCCACCGTCACCGACGTGGAACTGCTGCGCGTGGCGGGCCTGCGGCTGAGCGCCAGCGACGTGGACGGCGTGGAACGTCCCGTCCTGGACGGCGTCGACCTGACCATCCACAAGGGCGAGATCCTGGGCATCGCCGGTGTCGAGGGCAACGGACAGGCCGAACTCGTCGAAGCGATCATGGGCATGCGCGTCCCCGACGGCGGCACCGTCACCCTGGACGGCGAGGACATCTCGCACGCCCCCACCCGCGCCCGGCGCGAGGGCGGCATCGGCTACATCCCCGAGGACCGCCACCGGCACGCGCTGCTCCTGGAGGCGCCGCTGTGGGAGAACCGCGTCCTGGGGCACGTCACCGAGGCGCCCAACAGCCGTGGCTGGCTGCTGGACCCGAAGGCCGCGCGGCGTGACACCGAGCGCATCGTGGCCGAGTACGACGTACGCACCCCCGGCATCGAGGTGACGGCCTCCTCGCTGTCCGGCGGCAACCAGCAGAAGCTGATCGTGGGCCGGGAGATGAGCCACCTGCCCAAGCTGCTCATCGCCGCCCACCCCACGCGCGGCGTGGACGTCGGCGCGCAGGCCCAGATCTGGGACCAGATCCGCGCCGCCCGCCGCGAGGGCCTGGCCGTGCTGCTGATCTCGGCCGACCTGGACGAGCTGATCGGCCTGTCCGACACGCTGCGGGTGATGTACCGAGGCCGGCTGGTGGCCGACGCCGACCCCGCCACGATCACGCCCGAGGAGCTGGGCTCGGCGATGACCGGCGCGGCCAGCGGCCACCTGGAGCACCCCACCGACGGGCCGGGAGAGGGCCGATGAAGAAGTTCGACAGGGAGCGGGTGCTGCTGGCGGTCGCCGCCCCCGCGCTCGCCCTGGTCACCGCGTTCCTGCTGACCGCGCTGGTGCTGGCGGCCACGGGCAAGCAGCCGTTCAACGCCTTCGGCGTGATGTTCGAGTACGGCAGCAAGGCCGACAGCCAGGTCTACATCCTCAACAAGGCCACCACGTACTACCTGGCCGGTCTCGCGGTCGCCATCGGCTTCCGGATGAACCTGTTCAACATCGGCGTGGACGGCCAGTACCGGCTCTCCGCCTTTCTCGCGGCAGCCGTCGGCGGCGCGCTGAACCTGCCGGGCCTGGTCCAGATCCCGCTGATCATCCTGGTGGCCATGCTGGTCGGCGCCATGTGGGCCTCGATCGCCGGACTGCTCAAGGTCTACCGGGGCGTCAGCGAGGTGATCAGCACCATCATGCTCAACTCGCTGGCCACCGCCCTCATCAGCTACCTGCTGGTGGACGGTCGGCTCGGCGTCCTCGACTCGGACACCAACATCGTCTCGACGGAGCCGCTGCCCGAGTCCAGCCACTTCTTCACCATCCCGACCGGCGGCGACCTCGAACCGGTCTGGGGCTTCCTGGTGGTGGCCGTGCTCGCCGGGCTGGCGTTCTGGTTCGTGCTGGGCCGCACCCGGTTCGGCTTCGACCTGCGCTCGGTGGGCCGCTCCGAACCCGCCGCGCAGGCCAGCGGCGTGAGCGTCAAGCGCATGGTGGTCACCAGCATGGTGCTCTCCGGCGCGATGGCGGGCCTGGTCGGCATGCCGACCGTGCTCAACGACACCCACCAGTTCACCGCCGACTTCCCGATCGGTGTCGGTTTCACCGGCATCGCCGTGGCCCTGCTGGGCCGCAACCACCCCGTCGGCATCGCGCTCGGCGCGCTGCTGTGGGGCTTCCTCGAACGCGGCGCCAACCGGCTGGAGTTCGAGGGCTACGACAAGGAGATCGTCGGCGTGATGCAGGGCGTCATCGTGCTCTGCGTCGTCATCGCCTACGAACTGGTGCGCCGCTACGGCATCAAGCGCCAGCAACAGCGGGTGGGCGCCGAACTCGCCGCCCAGGCCGTCCAACACACCCAGCGGGAGGTGGCCCAGTGAGCGGCGCCCCGACTCTCACCAAGAGCCCCCAGGTCTCGCCCGGCGCCTCGCGGACCGCCGCCGGCAGGCTCTCCTTCGCCAAGGTGCTGCTGATCATCGCCGGCGCCCTGATCACCCTGTCGGTGGTGCGCGAGATCATCGACCAGGTCGCCCACGGCCAGACCCCGGCGTTCAACAACATCACCTCCTCCGGCCAGATCGCCGCCGGTCTCTCGATGGCCGTGCCCATCGGCCTGGCCGGCCTCGGCGGGCTGTGGGCCGAGCGGGCCGGCGTGGTCAACATCGGGCTCGAGGGCATGATGATCCTCGGCACGTTCTTCGGCGCTTGGGCCGGCTACCAGTGGGGCCCGTGGACCGGTGTGCTGGCCGGCGTCGTCGGCGGGGCGCTGGGCGGCCTGGTGCACGCGGTGGCCACGGTCACCTTCGGCGTGGACCACATCATCTCCGGCGTGGCCATCAACATCCTGGCCCTGGGCGCCACCACGTACCTGGCCAAGCGCTGGTTCGAGCCGCTGGCCGACGAGGGCGGCAGCCCCAAGCAGTCGCCGCAGGTCGACGACATCCCGCAGTTCACCGTGCCCGGCCTGGCCGACTGGCTGGCCGACCTGGAGAAGCACCACTGGTTCCTGGTCTCCGACCTCGCGGGCATCGTCGGCGGCCTGGTCACCGACATCTCGGCGCTGACCATCGTGGCCATCGCCCTGTTCGTCGGCTCCTTCCTCGTCCTGTGGAAGACCTCCTTCGGGCTGCGGCTGCGCTCCTGCGGCGAGAACCCGGTGGCCGCCGAGTCGCTCGGCGTCAACGTCTACCTCTACAAGTACGCGGCCGTCGTCACCTCCGGCGCGCTGGCCGGCCTCGGCGGCGTCTTCCTCGCCCTGGTCCGCTCGCACATCTACAACGAGGGCCAGACCGGCGGTCGTGGCTACATCGGCCTGGCCGCCATGCTCTTCGGCAACTGGCGCCCCGGCGGCCTGGCCATGGGCGCGGGCCTGTTCGGCTACTCCGACGCGCTGCAACTGCGCAGCGGCGGAACCACCGTGCACGCCCTGATCCTGCTCCTCGCGCTGGCCCTGCTGGCACTCGCGGTATGGCGCGCCACCCGAAAGCAGCACATCGCGGCGGCGCTGAGCGGTGTGGCCGCCGCCCTGCTGATCGTCTGGTACGCCATGACCGACTCCGTACCGAACGAGCTCGTCGGCGCCACGCCGTACATCGTGACCCTGCTGGTGATGGCCCTGGCCGCGCAACGTCTGCGCATGCCCAAGGCCAACAACCGGCCCTACCGACGGGGCCAGGGCGGATGAGCGGGCCACCCGAGCCCGCCGGCCCGACCGCCCGGCCCACCGAGGACACCTGGCGCTCCCTGCGCCACCAGGCCCGGGAGGCGATGGGCCGGGCCTACGCCCCCTACTCCGGCTTCCCTGTCGGGGCCGCCGCCCTGGTCGACGACGGCCGCACCGTCACCGGCTGCAACGTCGAGAACGCCGCCTACGGGGTGGCGCTGTGCGCCGAGTGCGGCCTGGTCTCCGCCCTGTTCGCGGGCGGCGGCGGCCGGCTGACCGCGTTCACCTGCTGCGACCGCGAGGGCCGGGTCCTCATGCCCTGCGGTCGCTGCCGGCAGCTCCTGTGGGAACACGGCGGCCCGCGGCTGTGGGTGGACACCGCCCGTGGCATCCGTCCGCTGGCCGAACTGCTCCCGGACGCGTTCGGCGCCGCTGACCTCGAACGATAGGACCACCCCGGGCGTTGTACGAGCCAGCGGCCCGACCACCGGACCCGTCACGACGGCCCGGGGTGGCCGCTCGCCCCGCCCGACCGCGCGGGCGCGCGCCCCCGCGCGCCCGCCGCCGCCCCCGTACCGAAAGGCCCGTACGCCCATGGACGCCATCTCCGTCATCCGCGCCAAGCGCGACGGCCACCGCCTGAGCGACGCTCAGATCGACTGGGTCATCGACGCGTACACCCGGGGCGACGTCGCCCACGAGCAGATGTCCGCGTTGGCCATGGCGATCTACCTGAACGGCATGAACCGCGCCGAGATCGCCCGTTGGACCGCCGCCATGATCGCCTCGGGCGAGCGGATGGACTTCTCCTCGCTGCCTCGGGTGACCACCGACAAGCACTCGACCGGCGGCGTCGGCGACAAGATCACGCTGCCGCTCGCCCCGCTCGTCGCGGCCTGCGGCGCCGCCGTCCCGCAGCTCTCCGGGCGGGGCCTTGGCCACACCGGCGGCACCCTGGACAAGCTGGAGTCCATCCCCGGCTGGCGGGCCGCGCTCAGCAACGACGAGATGCTGGGCGTGCTGGCCGACGTCGGCTCCGTCATCTGCGCCGCCGGCGACGGCCTGGCCCCCGCCGACAAGAAGCTGTACGCGCTGCGCGATGTCACCGCGACCGTCGAGTCCACCCCCCTGATCGCCTCCTCGATCATGTCCAAGAAGATCGCCGAGGGCACCGCCTCCCTGGTCCTGGACGTCAAGGTCGGCTCCGGCGCCTTCATGAAGGACATCGACGCCGCCCGCGAACTGGCCACCACCATGGTGGGCCTGGGCACCGACCACGGGGTGCGCACCGTCGCGCTGCTGACCGACATGTCCACGCCGCTCGGCCTGACCGCCGGCAACGCCCTGGAGGTGCGCGAGTCGGTGGAGGTGCTGGCCGGCGGTGGCCCGGCCGACGTGGTCGAGCTGACCCTGGCGCTGGCCCGCGAGATGCTGACGGCGGCCGGGCTGCCCGACGCCGACCCGGAGCGTGCGCTGGCCGACGGCTCGGCCATGGACCACTGGCGCCGCATGATCCTCGCCCAGGGTGGCGACCCGGACGCGGCACTGCCCGTCGCCCGCGAACAGCACGTGGTCAACGCCTCCGCCGACGGCGTGCTCACCACCCTGGACGCCTACGCCGTGGGCGTCGCCGCCTGGCGGCTGGGCGCCGGCCGCGCCCGCCGCGACGACCCGGTCCAGCCGGGCGCCGGCATCGAGCTGCACGCCAAGCCGGGCGACCGCATCGCCGCCGGCCAGCCGCTGCTGACCCTGCACACCGACACCCCGGAGAAGTTCGGCTACGCCCTGGAGGCCCTCAACGGCGGCGTGCTGATCGCGCCGCCCGGCACGGACTTCGAGCCGCGGCCGGTGATACTCGACCGCATCGGGTAGCCGTCGGCGCCGGGCTCCAGACGCCCCCGCCCCGCCGCTGGTCGGGAGCGGAGCGGGGGCGCGGCGGCGGTAGCGCGCGGGTTCGCCGTGCGCTCACACGTTCGAGTGGTGAGTGTCGGTGAACCGACCTTGGACCGGTTGGGCATGCTGAGATCGGTGACGCAACCAATGCAGGAGACCGCCATGAGCGCACTCACCGTCGACCACTCCTCGGCCTCCGGCCGGGAGTGGGACGACCTGGTCCGTGTCCGGGAGGAGACGGACGCACCCGAGGGCTGCGAGGTGGAGATCATCGAGGGGATCGTCACCGTGGCACCACCACCGTCCTGGGAACACCACGAGGCCGCCGACGAGGTGCGGCGAGTGTTGTACGGGGTCATCTCCAGAGACTGGTCGATCCCCCAGAACCTGGGCGTCACCGTGCCGGAACGCAGAGGGGCCTTCGTTCCGGATCTTGTGGTGATCCCGAAGAAGGCCCCGCGAGGGGAGAGGGGGTATCCAGCAGCGGGAGAGGCGCGGCTCGTCGTGGAGATCACCTCACGCGGCAACGCCCATCACGACAGGATCGACAAGCTTCGCGCCTACGCCACCGCGGCGGTGCCGCTCTATCTCCTGCAGGACTCGTGGCACTCAGGCAAGCCCACAGCCACGCTCTACGGCCAACCGAGGAACGGCATGTGCCGAGTCCTCGACACCGTGACCCACGACAGTGAGCTGAGGTTGCCGGAGCCGTTCGACGTCACGCTGGACGCGGGGCTCTTTCCGGTCGCGTGACCGGGGCCCCGGGGCGCCGCCGGGTGGCGCGGCACCCCGGGGCGGGCGGCGCGGCGTCGGGCGCGCGGCCCCGCTCCGCCGGTCAGCGTGCCGCCGCCAGCGCCCGTCGGGCCACCAGGGCCCGGCGCGTGGCGTACAGCGTGATGCCCGCCGCGCCGACCATCGCCGCCAGGCCGAGGACCACCGTGCCCTCCCAGCCCGCCGCGTGGAAGGCCATGGCGCCCAGCGTGCCGCCGGCGCTGCTGCCCAGGTAGTACGCCGACTGGTAGAGCGCGGACGCCTGGGCGCGGCCCGTGGTGGCGGTGCGGCTGACCGAGGAGGAGGCCACGGCGTGCCCGGCGAAGAAGCCTGCGGTGATCAGCACCAGCCCGAGCAGCACCGCGAGCAGCGAGGTGGTCAGGGTCAGCAGCAGGCCCAGCGCGGTGGTGCCCACCGCGAGGTAGAGCGCGCCGCGCCGCCCCAGCCGACCGACCAGCCGCCCCGCGGCGGCCGAGGAGAGCGTGCCCACCAGGTAGACCAGGAAGATCGAGCCGACCACGCCCTGCGGCAGGTGGAACGGCTCCTCGATCAGCCGGTAGCCGATCACCGTGTAGACCGCGCCGAAGACGGTCATGAACAGCGCCCCGATCGCGTACAGCCGGCGCAGCAGCGGATCGGCCAGGTGCTCGCCGAGGGTACGGGCCAGCGCGCGCGGTCCGACCGGCCGCGCGGTGAAGTGGCGGGCCGGCGGGACCAGGAGGCGGAAGGCCACCGCGCACACCGCCGCCAGCAGCCCCACCGCGGCCAACGCCGCCCGCCAGCCCCACGCCTGGGCGACCCAGCCGGTGAGGATGCGGCCGGACATGCCACCGACGCTGTTGCCGGCGACGAACAGTCCGATCGCCCCCACCAGGGCCCGGGCGCGTACCTCCTCGGCCAGGTAGGCCATGGCGGAGGCGGGCACCCCGGCCAGCGCCGCGCCCTGTACGGCGCGCAGCGCGACCAGCCACCCCAGGTTGGGCGCGAAGGGCGTGAGCAGGGCGACCAGGGCGGCGACGCCCAGCGAGACGGTCATCAGGGTGCGCCGGCCGAAGCGCTCGGACAGGGCGCTCAGCGGCAGGACGGCCAGCGCGAGGGCGCCGGTCGCGGCCGACACGGTCCAACTCGCCTGCCCCGGCGTGACGCCCAGGTCACCGGAGATGGCGGGCAGCAGCGCCTGCGTCGAGTACAGCAGCGCGAAGGTGGAGATGCCGGCCGCGAGGAGCCCGAGGCTCATCCGACGGTATCCGGGCCCGCCCGGCCGCAGCGTGTCGGCCTCGACGTCGGCTCCCTCGCCGCCGCCGCCGTCGCCGTCGCGGGCGTCCGGCGCGGGGCGGCAGGCGCGGTCGTCGGGGGCGGCCGGCCGCTGGTGCGCGTGGGAGGCGGCGGGGCCGCGACGGCGGGCGGCGCGGCCGGAGTCGACGGTGGCGGGCGCGTCGGCCGTGGTGGCCGGGCACGCGGGCGGGGCCGGGGCGACCAGGGTCGCGGCGGCGGCCGTCGTGGTCGCGGTCGTGGTGGAACGGGGGGACGGCGCGGTAGAGGCGCCCACACGAGTTTCGGTGGACGCCCCGGTATCAGCGGGAGGCATGTCCACGACCGTAGGCAGCGCCCTTTCATGCGTCCAATGCACAACATCGCGATAATCGATCCCATGGTGCATGAGCGCAGGTCAACACGTTCCGTGTCACGTCCGGGCAAGGAAAAAGTCACGTCGGCCACATCGGAGGCCACGTCACCTTCGTCGTCACCGGCGGACTCCGCCGCGCCCGGCACCCACGCCGCCTCCTGGGCCGCCGCCCTCGCGCCCCGACTGGTGCAGTTCGCGGCCGTGGCCCGGTACGAGCACGTCACCCGCGCCGCCCAGCGACTCGGCGTGCCCCAGTCGACCCTCAGCCGGGCCATGGTGCGGCTTGAGGCGGACCTGGGTGTCGCCCTGTTCGCCCGGCACGGCCGCACCGTCTCGCTCACGCCGGCCGGCCACACCTTCCTGGCCTCCACGCGGCGGGCGCTGGCCGAGGTGGAGCGGGCCGCCGAGTCCGTACGGGCCGACGCCGACCCCGCGGCCGGCAAGGTGGCCTTCGGGTTCCTGCACACCCTGGGCTCGGAGACCGTGCCCGGCCTGCTCCGCGCCTTTCGGGCCGACCATCCGCGCGTGCGCTTCCAACTCGTCCAGAACTACGGCGAGGCGATGCTCGAACGCCTGCGGGCCGGCGATCTGGACCTGTGCCTGACCTCGCCCGTGCCCGACGCCCCGGACCTGGTCGCCCGCCGCCTGGACGAGCAGAAGCTACGCCTGGTCGTCCCCGAGGACCACCGGCTCGCGCACCGCAAGCGCGTCCGGCTGGCCGAGGCGTCCGAGGAACTGTTCGTCACCCTGGAGCCGGGGTACGGGCTGCGCCGGATCACCGACGCGGTGTGCGCCGAGGCCGGGTTCACGCCGAAGGTCGCCTTCGAGGGCGAGGAGGCGGAGACGCTGCGCGGCCTGGTGGCGGCCGGCCTGGGCGTGGCGCTGCTGCCGCCGCCGGCGGTGCCCCGGCCCGGCGTGGTGGAGCTGACGGTCACGGCGCCGCGCGCGGTCCGCGAGATCGGCGTGGCCTGGCTCGACGGCCACCCGGACACCCCGCCGGTGACGGCGTTCAAGCGCTTCCTGCTGAGCCGGCGTGGCCAGCTCCTGCCCCGTTGACGGGCGGCCCGGTCGCGACAGCGCCCCGCTGACGGGGGGCGCGCCTCGCCGCCGGCCGGGCGAGGCGCCGCGTACCCCGTCGGCTAGGACTTCTCCGCCACCAGCGGCTTGAGGGCCTCGCGCAGGTCGTCCTCGCTGACGGGGCTGAGCGCGCGGGCGGCGATCTTGCCGTCGCGGTCGATGAACAGGGTGGAGGGGATGCCCTGCGGGTTGAAGCTGCCCTTGGGGAAGTGCAGCGCGAGCTTGCCGGCCGGGTCGTGCCAGCTCGGGTAGCGCACCCCGAGCTCCTTCTCGAACCTGGTGCCCTGGCTCTTCTCGTGGTCGCTGTTGAGGCCGATGAACACGACGTCGTCCCGGGTCTCGGCGGCGACCTTGACCAGGCTCGGCGTCTCGGCGCGGCACGGCGGGCACCAGGAGGCCCACAGGTTGATCGCGACGACCTTGCCCCGGTAGTCCGCGAGCGTGATCCGGTCGCCGTCCAGCGCCGCCCCGGCGATGTCGGGGGCCGGCTTGCGATCGGCCTTGGCCACGGTCTCGACGACGCTCGACCCGTTCCGGGTGAAGGTGGCCTTGCCCGAGGAACCGCCACCGCCACATCCGGTGAGCGCCACAGTGGCGGCGAGCGCGCCGGCCACCAGGCCAGCGACGCTGGCGGGCGCGGAGCGACGGCTGCGGACACGCGTACGGGAAACCGGCCGACGGTAAGGCATGCGCCAAGTCTTCCACGGCCCCCGCGACCACCCCCGCGCGCCCCACCCCTACACTCCGGGACGCCCCCGAGATCCCCCCGGGACCTCCCCGAGCCGGCCTCCCACCAGGCCCTACGCCCCCGTCCGGGCGCCCCGCCCGTGGTGCCCTCGTGCCGCCCCCGCCCGTGGCCGCTTCCCCGGCCCGTCGGGCTACCGCCGCAGTGAGGCGCCGAAGCCCGCCGCCAGCGGCATACGCAGGCCGATCGGCGGCGGGGCGGCCAACGCGTCCGCCAGTGGACGCGCGTAGTCCTGGTCGAAGAGGGAGCCCAGCGCGAAGTCGGCGGCCAGGGCGTACACCTCGGGGCGGTGCTGGTGCAGGCGGTGACCGTCGGTGTGGACCTCGAAGCGGCACACCGCGCTGTTTATCTTCTTGGCCCGTTCCACCAGCCGGTAGGAGAGCTCGGGATCGGTGTGGGCGTCGTTGGTGCCGTGCACGACGAGCACCCGCCGGCCCGCCAGGTGCTTGACCGGGTCGGGGCTCAGCGTGGCCTCCGGGCCGGGCAGCCACGGGGCCAGCGCGAGCACCGAGCCCACCGCCGGGTGGCCGGCGGCCCGCAGCGCGGCCCGCGCGCCCATGCCCGTGCCGATGAGGCAGATCGGCACGTCGCCGTAGCGCCGGACGACCTCGTCGGTGGCCCATTCCGCGTCCCGCGCCGGGTCCGCCGCCGAGCCGTTCCAGCCGCGACATCGATAGCGCACGACATGTGCGGTGAGCCCCTCGGCCCGGCCCGCCCTGGCCAGCCCGCGCGCGAGCGGCCACATCGCCGCGCCGGCCAGCGTGGAGGGTCGCCGGGTTCCGGTTGGCGTACCGTCGGGCAGCAGCAACACCACCCCGCCGACGGTCCTTCCGGCCGCCGCCACCCCAACGGGTCGCCCCAGCCGGGCGCTTCGATCCGGTCGTCCCGGCAACGCTTGCTGAGCCATGCCAGAACGATGGCAGAAGCGGGGGTGTACACCACCCCGCTGGCTGGTCACCGTTCCGTATCTATCCGGTCGGTTACCCCGGGCGATCTACGCGCGTAGGGGCTATGGTGCGCAGATGACGAGCGAGAACACCCAGCGACCCGACCCGGAGCAGATCCGCCGCGCCCCCAAGGTCCTGCTGCACGACCACCTCGACGGTGGGCTGCGCCCGGCCACCATCGTCGAACTGGCCCGGGAGAGCGGCTACGACGGCCTGCCGGAGACCGACCCGACCACGCTCGGAGCCTGGTTCCGCGCGGCGGCCGACTCCGGTTCGCTCGAACGCTATCTGGAGACCTTCGCCCACACCTGTGCCGTGCTGCAGAGCGCGGCGGCGCTGCGCCGGGTGGCCGCCGAGTGCGCCGAGGACCTGGCCGCCGACGGTGTCGTCTACGCCGAGGTGCGCTACGCCCCCGAGCAGCACCTGGAGCAGGGGCTGACCCTGGAACAGGTCGTCGAGGCGGTCAACGACGGCTTCCGCGAAGGCGAGCGCCGGGCGCGCGCGGCCGGCCACCGCATCCGCGTGGGAGCGCTGCTCACTGCGATGCGACACGCCGCCCGCTCGCTGGAGATCGCCGAACTCGCCAACCGCTACCGCGACCTGGGCGTCGTCGGCTTCGACATCGCCGGGGCCGAGGCGGGCTTCCCGCCCACCCGCCACCTCGACGCGTTCGAGTACCTCAAGCGCGAGAACAACCACTTCACCATCCACGCCGGCGAAGCGTTCGGGCTGCCGTCGATCTGGCAGGCGCTCCAGTGGTGCGGCGCCGACCGGCTCGGGCACGGAGTGCGGATCATCGACGACATCCAGACCGCCGCCGACGGCACCGTCACGCTCGGCCGGCTCGCCAGCTACGTCCGGGACAAGCGCGTCCCGCTGGAACTGTGCCCCACCTCCAACCTCCAGACCGGCGCCGCCGCCTCGTACGCCGAGCACCCCATCGGCCTGCTACGCCGGCTGCACTTCCGCGCCACGGTCAACACCGACAACCGGCTGATGAGCGGCACGAGCATGAGCCGCGAGTTCGAGCACCTCGTGGCGACCTTCGGCTACTCGCTGGACGACATGCAGTGGTTCACCGTCAATGCCATGAAGTCCGCGTTCATCCCTTTCGATGAACGTCTGGCGATGATCAACGATGTGATCAAGCCCGGATACGCCGAGTTGAAGGCCCAGTGGCTGTTCCGCCAGACGACCGTCGGGTAGCCGCTGACCAGCGATTCTTCCGGCGATCCCGGGGGGTGCGGGCGCTGTCGCGAGCAGCGGGGCGCGTACCGGCACTTCCGACATCCCCGCCCATCTCCGGTGTTTGCGGGGCGTCGGAACGGCTGGCTACGTTGCAGTGCCGCTCAAGAACCCCGTACCAAGGAAGATTTCTGATGAAGCAGGGAACGATCAAGACCCTCGGTGTCGCCGCTCTCGGCATCGCCTTCGCCGCTACCGCCGCAGGGACCGCATCGGCCGCCGGAACCGGGCTTGAGCCGCTCACCGGCCCCGCCACGGACGCGGTCAAGACGCTGCCCAAGGAGACCAAGGGCATCGACAAGACCGCCCCGCAGGGCGCGCAGGACCCGGTGCAAGGGCTGCTCGGAGGGCTGCCGATCGGAGGCTGAGCCTCACCCGCGGACCACGGTGGGCCGCACATCCGGCGACGGGTGTGCGGCCCACCGCCGTGTCCGCCCCACCCGACGCCTCACCACGCGCTCCCGCGCCTGCGGTCGTCGGCTGGCAGCAGCACCCACAGCGCGAGGTAGAGCAGGAACTGCGGGCCCGGCAGCAGACACGAGGCCACGAAGAGGAACCGCATCGTGGTCGCCGAGGTCCCGAAGCGCTGGGCCAGCCCGGCGCACACGCCGGCGATCATCTTGCGGTCCTGGGGGCGTACGAGAGTGCCGTTCATGTCCGACTCCTTGCGGTCGTGCCCGGTCTCACCCGGGAAGCTGTCGATAGCTCCACGCTAGGTGTCACGGGCCGCCGAGGCGTCGCACTACGGTGCGATACGGACCCTGGTCATTGTGGGGGTCAACCCTGAGGTCGCGTCCTCCCGTGGGAGGGTGGGCGCCGGCCCGCCCCGCGCCCTGCGGCGGAGCCGACCCCGTACGGCGGGCACCACGGCCAGGTGCGCGAGGGCGACGCCCGCCGTGTTGAGCAGCACCGTGTCGACGTCCACGACCTGGCCCGCGATGGTGCTCTGGGCGAGCTCGACGGCGCACGAGATGAGCGCGCTGGCCAGGACCGTACGCAGCAGCGAGCCCAGCCGGTGGGCGTCGACGCGGCCCCCCGCCAGCGGCAGGAGCACGCCCAGCGGCGCGTACAGCAGCAGCTCGCGCCCGATCCGCCGGGTGGCCTCGGCGAAGCCGACGTCCAGGTCACCACGGATCGAGGCCAGTGGCTCCAGGTTGCCGGCCGTCACCCAGGTGGCGGTCAGCGGGCGCAGGGAGAGCCAGCCGATGAAGGCGAGCTGCGCCGCGAGGAGGAGGATGCCCGCGAGGCGGAAGCGGATGTCGGCCGTGCGGCCGGGACCATGACCCTGCACGCCAGACAGGACGCGCGGCGCCGGCGTCGCGGTTCCGCGAGCCCCACGGTGACGACCCTCACGCTCGCGGCGCCGGGGCTCGCCCCCACTTGTGCCGCCGTCCGGTGCCGCCACCGGCCGTCCGCCACCGGTCGCTCACTCCAGCAGCGTGCCCGAGCTCTGCGCGCTCTCGGGGTGCGTGCGCAGGTCCGTCCCGCACTCGTACCGCTTGAGCTCGCCCCTGCCGAGCGCGTCCCCGGCCGTGGTGGTGGCGGGTCCGCCGAGCACCACCGCGCGACGGTGGTCCACCGCCGGGGTCCTGGCGAAGGTGCACACGAGCTGGGCCAGCGCGAAGGAGGGCAGCCCGTCCGGTTCCCGATTCAGCCGCAGGGTGCCGGGCGGGTCACCCTTGACCGAACCCGAGACCCGCACCTCCGTCTCCACCTCGGTGGTGAAGCCCGCCTTCTTCTCGGCGGTCGACAGCTCCTGGTGGAGCTGGCTGAGCAGGGCCCGCGCGAAGTCCTCCGGGCGCGGCGCCTTGTCGCCCCGGGGGAGCTGGATCACCCGCTCCACGGGCAGCAGCTGCGAGGTGCACACGAGCTGCACGGTGACGCTGACCCCGCCGGCGGGGCGCACGGCGGTGTCCGCCTTCGTGGCGGGCACCTTGCACGAGGCGCGCGAGGGCGCGGCCCCGGCGTCCACCGGCACCGAGGTGGGGCGGATGCCGCACCCGGCGACCAGCAGCGCGGCGACCGCCCCGAACACCCCGAGCGAGGCCACCCCGGCCCGCGCCCCCCGCCGACCGGGTCCCGCCACCCGACGGGGGAGCCCGGCCCGCCCCGGAAGCCCGGTCCGGTCCGCACGTCCCGCCGGGGCCGGGTGGGCTTCACGGGGCGCGGCTCCGGAGCGCCGGGCGGCGTTCGGGTCCGCTGCCTGGGGGCTCATCGCTCGCTCCTCCTGTCCTTCCGGTCCCGGTCCTTCTTCTCCCGGTCCCGGTCCTTCCTGCCGTCCCGCTTCTCCGCCGGGCCGGCCGGGTCCGCGTCGGTGAGCTCGGAGACGTCCATCGGCAGCCGCAGCGTGAAGATCGCGCCGCCCTCGCTGGAGTTGGCCGCGGTGATCTCGCCGCCGTGGATGTGCGCGTTCTCCAGCGCGATGGACAGGCCGAGGCCGCTGCCCTCCGACCGTGGGCGGGAGGCGCTGGCCTTGTAGAAGCGGTCGAAGACGTGTGGCAGCACCTCCTCGGGGATGCCGGGCCCGTGGTCACGTACCTCGATCAGCAGGTCGTCGGCGACGGGCCGCACCGAGACGCGTACCGGTGAGCCGCCGTGCTTGAGCGCGTTGCCGATCAGGTTGGCCAGGATGACGTCCAGGCGGCGCGGGTCGAGCCGGGCGACGATGCCGCGCTCGGCGTCCAGCTCCACCGCGTCGAGCCAGGCCCGCGCGTCGATGCAGGCGGTGACCTGGTCGGCGACGTCCACGCCGTCCAGGACGAGCCGTGCGGTGCCCGCGTCGAAGCGGGTCACCTCCATCAGGTTCTCCACCAGGTCGTTGAGTCGGCGGGTCTCGCTGACGACGAGCTGCACCGCGGGCGCGATCATCGGGTCCAGCGAGTCGGCCTCCTCCTCCAGCACCTCGGTCACGGCGGTGATCGCCGTCAGCGGTGTGCGCAGCTCGTGCGACATGTCGGCGACGAACCGCCGGCTGGCCGCCTCCCGGCTGCTGAGGTCCTCGACCCGCTTCTCCAGCGACTCGGCGGTGCGGTTGAACGTACGCGACAAATCGGCCAGTTCGTCCGTTCCCGAGACGCGCAGCCGGGTGTCCAGCTTGCCCTCGCCCAGCTTGCGCGCGGCGTCCGCCAGCCGCTGCACGGGGCGCAGCACCGTCGCCGCGGCGGCCTGGGCCAGCAGCGCGGAACCGATCAGCGCGAGCCCGGTGGCGATCCCGAGCGACCAGGCCAGCGAGTTGAGGTCCTGCCGTTCGTTCTCCAGCGACTTGAGCATGTAGCCGGTGGGCCCGCCGTCGATCACCCGGGCCCCGCCCACCAGGTACGGCGTCCCGTCCAGCGTGATCCGCTGCCAGTACAGGTGGTACGGGTAGGCGTTCGAGCTGTCCACGGGGCGCTTCTCGTTGACCGCCGTACGCAGCGCGTCGGGCACCTTGCTCCAGTCGAAGACCTTCTCGTCGGAGAAGGCGGCACAGCCCGTCCGACTGCCCTTGTGCGTGAGCAGCAGCACCTCGTACTTCTGCGAGCTCTCCGCCATCCGGAGCGCGGCCAGGTCCAGATCGCCGCAGTCCGGCTCCAGCGGCAGCTTGCCGGTGTTGTCCTCAAGGGACTTGTGGAAGTCGTCGAGGGCGGCGTTCTGCGTCCGGTTCAGGACCGCGTCACGGTTGAGCCAGTACGCGATGCCGGACGCCGACACGGCGGCGACCAGGGCCACCACGGCGAAGACGAGCATCAGCCGCAGCCGCAGACTCATCCACCGCAGCAGACCCGCAGCCCAGCCCCGTACGCGACTGGGCTCGTCCGTCACTGGGGGGTGTCCAGTCGGTACCCGACCCCACGCACCGTGCGGATCAGCGTCGGCGACGAGGGAACGTCCTCGACCTTCGCGCGCAACCGCTGCACACAGGCGTCGACCAGTCGTGAGTCGCCGAGATAGTCGTGCTCCCACACCAGGCGCAGCAGCTGCTGGCGGGACAGCGCCTGCCCCGGGCGGCGGCTCAGCTCCAGCAGAAGCCGCAGCTCCGTGGGCGTGAGCTGGAGGTCCTCGCCGTTCTTGGTGACGGTCATCGCGGAGCGGTCGATCACCAGCGAGCCGAACGACGCCGAGTCGTTCGCCTCCCGCTCGCCGCGACGCAGCACGGCGCGGATACGGGCGTCGAGCACCCGCCCCTGGACGGGCTTGACCACGTAGTCGTCCGCGCCGGACTCGAGGCCCACCACGACGTCGATGTCGTCACTCCGTGCGGTCAGCAGGATGATCGGCAACTGGTCGGTGCGCCTGATGCGGCGACACACCTCAAAGCCGTCAATACCGGGCAGCATCACATCCAACACGATCAGGTCAGGCCGCTGCTCGCGCAGCAACTTGAGGCCGTCCTCTCCCGTCGCCGCCGTCGCCACGCGGTGGCCCTGGCGGGACAGGGAGAGTTCGAGGGCCGTGCGGATGGCGTCGTCGTCCTCGATCAGCAACAGGAAAGGCACGTTGGTCATTCTGGCCTACAGGTGGGCTGGAGTTCGACCTCCGGGGCGCCGCCCCGCGGCTCGCCCGGCTTTCGGGGCCTGTGACAGGGCTGTGACAGTCGACGGACAGCGCGATGAAACTGGCTTGTCAATCTTTTGGGCACCGGGAGGAACTCGCCCGGTACGCAGGAGACCGAGACAAGCTCCACGACGGGGGGCGCGACATGAACACCTTGCACGGCACGACAACCAGCGCAGGTATTCGGACGCGCCTACACGCCGGTTGGAGCTGGGGAAACTCCCAGACCGAGTCTGGGGGAGAGAAGTCCGGTGCCGTGAGCGGGCGGGGGTGCGCTCGCGGCACCGGACGTCAGCGGTCGCCCATTATGTACGTGGCGGCGGCTGACGCGACCACGGAGGCCCGAGGGGGCGCCGCGGTCGCCGTAGGCAACGGGGGAAACGGGGGGACGGCGCAGGGGGAGTGCGACAACCGGGCCGAGGCGGAGTTCACCGCCTACGTCCGAGAGCGCCGCGCCTCCCTCTTCGCCACCGCCTACCACCTGACTGGTGACCGGTTCGAGGCGGAGGACCTGCTGCAAAGCGCGCTGTTCTCCACCTATCGGGCCTGGGACCGTATCAGTGACAAGGCGGCAGTCGGCGGATATCTCCGCCGCACCATGACGAACCTGCACATCAGCGCCTGGCGCCGACGCAAGTTGAACGAGTACCCGACCGAGGAGTTGCCGGAGACCGCCGGTGACCACGACGCGATGCGCGGCACCGAGCTGCGTGCCGTGTTGTGGCAGGCCCTGGCGCGACTGCCCGAGCTGCAGCGCACGATGCTCGTCCTGCGCTACTACGAGGGCCGTACCGATCCGGAGATCGCCGAGATACTGGACATCAGCGTCGGAACCGTCAAGTCCAGCATCTGGCGGTCGCTGCGCCGACTGCGCGGCGACGAGATGCTCGCCTTCGGGCGGGACGAAGAGGAGTCCTTCGGCGAGCTCGTGGCCTGAAGGCGGGGGAAACACGGGGGAAGTACGGGGGGCCGCCTTTCGGGGGAGAGGCGGAGCCACGGGGGAAAGCGGGGGGCCGTCTTCCGGGGGGAGGGCGGAACACCACGGGGGACCACGTGGGGGGGGAACCACGGGGGAAACGGCGGGGCGGGAGCGGCGCGCGGGGGGTGCGTCGGTCCCGCCCCGCTTTTTCGCGCGCCGGCCCGGACGCGGGGCGCGCGGCGGTGAGAGCGGGGCGGGTGGTGCCGGTGTGTCGCCCGGTCGGGCTCCGGTCGGTCAGGCGACCAGGTGGGTGGTCGCAGCGGGCCGGGCTCGCGCGATGCGGCGCAGGGCCGTCGCCCCGTCGCACGGGTGCGCGCCGAGTGCGGTCTGGCGCGCGATGATGCCCCGCTCGGTACGCAGCAGGCGCAGCCCGCGACGGAGCAGGTAGCCCACCGGCTTGCGGGCCTCGCGCAGGTCGCGGGCCAGTCGTCGGCGGAAGGTGGTCAGCGGGCGGCCGGTCAGGCACAGCGCGTCGGCCAGCAGGCCCGAGGTGCGGCACCGGTCGATGATCTCGGCCGCGAAGATGCCCTCGGCGACGCACAGCGGGGCGCCCCGGAGGTCGAGGGTGGTGCTGCCGGTGCGGGAGCTGCTGGGGATGTCGTACACCGGTGCCGTCGCACGTCCCGTACGGCACAGCGCGTCGATGGCCGCGACCGCCGCGTCCGCGTCCCACGACAGCGGCGAGTCCCAGTCGGGGCCGCCGCCGGCGGGGAGCTGGGGCAGGGTCGGGTCCGTGGCTTCCTTGTAGAAGTCGTCGAGATTGAGCACGGGGAGCCCGGTGCGGGCGGCCAGGGAGGACTTCCCGGAGCCCGACGGGCCGGCCAGCAGGATCACGCGAGGATACGAGGAAGGCGCTGTCACGGGACACCAGTGTGCGGCATTGAGCCGAACGAGGGACCCCCTGGGCCCGCGAGTGGTTGGCCACGGACCGCTTCAACTACCGTGCGTGTGCGATCGATGACGCTTTCCCACAGGAATCTGGTAGGTGCACATGGCCTCACACGCGGGTAACAAGCAGACTCTCGCCGGCCGCGCGTGGCTGCGCGCGGGGCTGGTCGTCTCGGCCGGCGCGGCCCTGGCGGCGGGCGGGGCGGCCAGCGCGCAGGCGGTTCCGGCGGGTGAGCTCGTCGACCACACGCTGAGCAACGCGCGGGAGGTGACGGCCGGCGCGGAGACGGGGCGGCAGAAGGCGCCCAGCCCGCAGGAGGCGATGGAGAAGACGACGCCCGCCGTGGTGGGCGGGGTGCTGGGGCCCGTCCGGCGCCTGCAGCTCGACCCGTTCGCGGGCACCGGCGCCGATCCGTTGGCCAACGCCATCGGCACCCAGGTCGCCGACTTTCCGGCCGTCAGCACCGCGGACGTGACCGCGCCGCTGACCCGGGGCGACACGATCGGGGAACTGCCGCTGGTGCGCGAGGCGCTGGGGACGTTGCCGGGCTGACCCGTGGCGTACGGCGCCGGCTCCCGCGCGCGGGCCGGGCCGGGCGCGGTGCGCGGAATCGGCGCGCGGGGCCGGGTTTGGGCCACGGAGGGAGCCGGCTGGGCGCGCGGGCCGGGCCGGTCAGGGGTCGGGTACGGGAGCGGGGCCGGGCGATGCCCGGCCCCGCTCGCGTGGTGGGCCCTCGTGCTGGGCTAGTGGCCCATCGGGTGCCAGACGGTCTTGGTCTCCAGCAGGGCGAGCATCCGCCCGGTGCCCGGGTCGGCGAACCAGCGCTCGCCCCTGGCGTTGTCCCCAGGCTGTGGACGGAGGACGCGCTTGAGGTTCTGGGCCGCCTCCCGCTCCAGCTCGACCGCCAGCTCACCGGCCGCGCCCGTCAGGTCGATCGCGTTGACGTCCTGGTGGGCGGCGAGCGGGGGGCCCAGCTCGGCCACCCGGCCGGAGAGGATGTTGACGACGCCGCCGGGCAGGTCGGAGGTCGCGAGGACCTCGCCGAGCGACAGGGCGGGCAGCGGCGCCCGCTCGCTGGCGACCACCACGACCGTGTTGCCCGTGACGATCGCCGGGGCGATGACCGAGACCAGGCCCAGGAACGCGGAGTCCTGCGGCGCGAGCACCGCGACCACGCCGGTCGGCTCGGGCGTGGAGAGGTTCAGGTACGGGCCGGCGACCGGGTTGGCCGCGCCGGCGACCTGGGCCACCTTGTCCGACCAGCCCGCGTACCAGACCCACCGGTCGATCGCCGCGTCCACCCGGGCGGTGGCCTTCTTGGCCGACACGCCCTCGGCGGCGGCCACCTCGGTGGCGAACTGCTCGCGGCGGCCCTCCAGCATCTCGGCCACCCGGTACAGGATCTGGCCACGGTTGTAGGCCGTCGCGCCCGACCAGCGACCGAAGGCCTTGCGGGCCGCGACCACCGCGTCCCGGGCGTCCTTGCGGGAGGAGAGCGGGGCGTTCGCCAGCCATGCGCCCTTGGTGTCGGTCACCTCGTACACCCGCCCGCTCTCGGAGCGGGGGAAGGCGCCCCCGACGAAGAGCTTGTAGGTCTTGAGCACGCTCAAGCGGTCAACGGTGGTCATCAGCGATCGCCCTCCGGGCTCGACGTTCCGGCGCCGTCGCCCCGCGGGCCCGCCGGGGCGAGGTAGGCCGCCAGGCCGTGCCGGCCGCCCTCACGGCCGTAACCCGACTCCTTGTAGCCGCCGAACGGCGAGGTCGGGTCGAACTTGTTGAACGTGTTGGACCACACGATGCCCGCGCGCAGCTTGCTCGCCACCCACAGGCCGCGGCTGCCCTTCTCGGTCCAGATGCCGGCCGAGAGGCCGTACGGCGTGTTGTTGGCCTTCTCCACCGCCTCGGCCGGGGTGCGGAAGGTCAGCACCGACAGGACGGGGCCGAAGATCTCCTCCCGGGCGATGCGGTGCGCCTGGGTGACGCCGGTGAAGACGGTCGGCGCGAACCAGTACCCCGACGAGGGCAGTTCGTACGCCGGGGACCAGCGCTCGGCGCCCTCCGCCTCGCCGGCCTCGGCCAGTGCCGTGATCCGGGCGAGCTGTTCGGCGGAGTTGATGGCGCCGACGTCGGTGTTCTTGTCCAGCGGGTCGCCCACCCGCAGCGTGGCCATCCGGCGCTTGAGCGCGGCCAGCAGCTCGTCGGCCACCGACTCCTGCACCAGCAGCCGCGAGCCCGCGCTGCACACGTGGCCCTGGTTGAAGAAGATGCCGTTGACGACGCCCTCGACGGCCTGGTCCAGGGGCGCGTCGTCGAAGACGATGTTGGCCGCCTTGCCGCCGAGTTCCAGCGTCAGCCGCTTGTCCGTACCCGCGACGCCGCGCGCGATGGACCGGCCGACCTCGGTGGAGCCGGTGAAGGCGACCTTGTCGACGTCCGGGTGCGCGACCAGCGCGGCCCCGGTCGAGCCGTCGCCGGTGAGGATGTTGACGACGCCCCGGGGCAGCCCGGCCTGGCGGCAGATGTCGGCGAAGAACAACGCGGACAGCGGCGTCGTCTCGGCGGGCTTGAGCACCACCGTGTTCCCCGTGGCCAGCGCCGGGGCGATCTTCCAGGACAGCATCATCAGCGGGAAGTTCCACGGGATGACCTGGGCCGCCACACCCAGCGGCCGCGGGCTTCGGCCGAACCCCGCGTGGTCGAGCTTGTCGGCCCAACCCGCGTGGTAGAAGAAGTGCGCGGCGGTCAGCGGCAGGTCGGTGTCGCGGGTCTCGCGGATGGGCTTGCCGTTGTCCAGCGACTCCAGGACGGCCAGCTCGCGCGAGCGCTCCTGGATGATGCGGGCGATCCGGAAGAGGTACTTGGCGCGCTCGGCGCCCGGCAGCGCCGACCAGGAGGTGAACGCCCGCCGGGCGGCCTTGACGGCCCGGTCCACGTCCGCCTCGCTGGCGTGGGCGACCTCGGCGAGCACCTCCTCGGAGGCCGGCGCCAGGGTCTTGAAGACCCGGCCGTCCGCCGCCTCGTGGAACTCGCCGTCGATGAAGAGCCCGTAGGACGGCGCGATGTCCACCACCGCGCGGGACTCGGGTGCGGGTGCGTAGTCGAAAGCCATCTGTCTCAGTCCACCGTCACGTAGTCGGGGCCGGAGTAGCGCCCGGTGCTCAGCTTCTGGCGCTGCATCAGCAGGTCGTTGAGCAGGCTGGAGGCGCCGAAGCGGAACCAGTCGGCCGTCAGCCAGGGCTCGCCCAGCGTCTCGTTCACCATCACCAGGTACTTCACGGCGTCCTTGGTCGTCCGGATGCCGCCGGCCGGCTTCACGCCGACCCGCACGCCGGTGGTGGCGTGGAAGTCGCGCACCGCCTCCAGCATCAACAGGGTCACCGGCGGCGTGGCGTTGACCGCCACCTTGCCCGTGGAGGTCTTGATGAAGTCGGCGCCGGCGAGCATCGCCAGCCACGAGGCGCGGCGCACGTTGTCGTACGTCTGGAGCTCGCCGGTCTCGAAGATGACCTTGAGATGGGCGGCGCCGCCGAGCGCGGAACCGGCGGGCCGCTCGCACGCCTCCTTGACGGCCCGGATCTCCTCGAAGACCTCCAGGTACCGGCCGGAGAGGAAGGCGCCCCGGTCGATCACCATGTCGATCTCGTCCGCGCCGGCCGCCACCGCGTCTCGCGTGTCGGCCAGCTTGACCGGCAGCGCGGCGCGGCCGGCGGGGAACGCGGTGGCCACCGAGGCCACCCGGACGCCGGAGCCGGCGACCGCCTGGCGCGCCGTGGCGACCATGTCCGGGTAGACGCAGATGGCGGCGACCGGGGGCGCCCCGTCGCCGGGGCGCACGCCCTTGGCGCTCAGGGCCCGGACCTTGCCGGCGGTGTCCGCGCCTTCGAGGGTGGTCAGGTCGACCATCGAGATCGCCAGGTCGATGGCGTACGCCTTCGCCGACGTCTTGATCGACCGGGTGCCGAGGGTCGCGGCGCGGGCGTCGAGGCCGACCGCGTCGACCCCGGGCAGGCCGTGCAGGAAGCGGCGCAGCGCGCCGTCGCTCGCGGTCACGTCCGCCAGTGACGCCAGGCGCGGTGCGGCCTCGTTGCCGTATGCGGGAACTGTGGTGGGCATGGTCACCAGGCGAGCATATCTACGCGCGTAGCAGCCTGTCACCCCCAGGAAAAGGCGCTCTTTTTCGATGCGGTAACGCAACGTCCGCATTCCGGAGTGTCGGGCACAATCGGCGCATGACGAGTCCGGACCCCTCCTCCTCCCGCGCCCGGCCGGAGCCTTCCTCCCGCGAGCGGCCGGAGCCACCCGAGCCCACCGGCGACCAGGCCGAGCCGGCTGACCAGGCCGAACCGGCCGGGGGCGACCGGGGTGCGGCGCCCGAGCCGGCCACCGAGCCCGGCCCCGAGGGCGAGGCCGAGGCGGCGGGCGCCGAACCGGCCGAGCGGACCCCGGCGACCGGGCTGACCAAGCCGGCGCGACCGGCCGAGGCGGCCGAACCGGCCGGGGCGGCCGAACCCGCCGGGGCCTCCCGCGCCGTCGCCTCCTCCGGCGCGGGCGCGCGGGGCCCGGACGCCCCCGGGTCGGGCCAGCGCGCCCGGTCGGCCGGGCGGGCGCGAACGGAGACCGCCGCCGAACGACACGCCGTCGCGGCCCGGGACGCGGCCACCGACGAGGAGACGTACGAGGACCGGTCCTACCGCTCCACCGGCGCCATGGCCACCGGGGTGCTGCTGCTCGCGCTCGGCGCCTGGCTGGGGGGCGACGCGCTGATCCGGGGGACCGGGCGCACCCCGTGGCTGGCCCTGTCCGGGCTGCTGGCGACGGTGCCGCTGGTGGTGGCGTTCACGCTGCGGCCCGCGGTGTTCGCGGGCGCGGACCGGCTGCTGGTGCGCAACCCGTTCCGTACGATCACGCTGCCCTGGGGGGTGGTGGACGGGGCCCGCGCCGGGTACAGCAGCGAGGTGCTGGCCGGTGGCAAGACGTACCAGCTCTGGGCCATCCCCGTCTCGCTGCGGCAGCGCAAGCGCGCCTCGCGACGACAGGCGCGGGCCGCCGCCGAGGACGTCACCGGGCGCGTCTCGACGCGCACCCCGCACGCCGACCCGCTGGCCGGCGCCGGCCGTGCCCCCTCGGACCAGGCCATCGACGACATCCGCGAACTGGCCGAGCGACACGCCAAGCGCCCCGGGGCCCAGGGCGCCCTCCACGCGCGCTGGGCCTGGGAGGTGCTGGCCCCGGCGGCGGTGGGCATCGTCCTGCTGATCATCATGGCGAGCACGAGCTGAGCACGGTCCGGGCGCGCCCGGACACGCGTGGGGGGCGACCCGGACCCGGGCCGCCCCCCACGCGCGCGGTGCCGGACCCCGGGTCCGGACGCGTTCGACGCTAGATGCCGGCCGCTGCCGCCAGGTCCCGCTTGATCGCCGCCAGGACGTCCTGGGCGCGGGCCCGGGTGGCGGGCAGCGCGCCCGCTTCCGCGACCGGCAGCACGACCTCCAGATAGCACTTGAGCTTGGGCTCGGTGCCGCTCGGCCGCACGATGACGCGGGCCGACTCGACGCCGGAGCCCGCGTCGCCGGCCAGGTGGTAGCGGAGCCCATCGGTGGGCGGCAGCGCCTCCGAGCCCTGGGACAGGTCCTGTGCCGAGGTCACCGGCAGCCCGGCCAGGGAGCCGGGCGCCCGCGTCCGCAGCCGCTCCATGGCCGCCGTGATCAGCGACAGGTCGTCGACGCGTACGGAGAGCTGGTCGGTGGCGTGCAGGCCGTGCGTCAGGGCCAGCTCGTCCAGCAGGTCGGCCAGCGTCCCGCCCGCCGCGCGCAGCTCGGCGGCCAGCTCGGCGACCAGCAGCGCGGCGGTGACGCCGTCCTTGTCGCGGACACCGGCCGGGTCGACGCAGTAGCCCAGCGCCTCCTCGTACGCGTACCGCACGCCGTCGACGCGGGCCAGCCACTTGAAGCCGGTCAGCGTCTCGGCGTACGGCACGCCCGCGTGCGCCGCGATCCGGGACAGCAGCGAGGAGGAGACGATGGTGGTGGCGAAGGTGGCCTCGGACGTGCCCTGGCCGAGGCGGCCGGAGCGCACCAGGTGCGCGGCGAGCAGCGCGCCGACCTCGTCGCCGCGCAGCATCCGCCAGCCGGCCGGCGCGTCGGGCGCGGGGACGGCCACGGCGCAGCGGTCGGCGTCCGGGTCGTTGGCGATGACGAGGTCGGGGGCGTCGGCTCCGGCGGCGGCGTGCGCGCGGGCGGTGGCGAACGCCAGGTCCATCGCGCCCGGTTCCTCCGGGTTGGGGAAGGCCACGGTGGGGAAGTCGGGGTCGGGCTCGGCCTGCTCGGCCACGACCACGGGGGCCGGGAAGCCGGCGCGGGCGAACGCGGCGGTCAGGGTGGCGCGCCCGACGCCGTGCAGCGGCGTGTAGATCACGCGCACCTCGCGCGGTGAGTCCGCGCGCAGGACGCCGGTGGCCCGCTCCAGGTACGCCGTGACGATCTCCTCGCCGGCGGTCTCCCAGCCGGTGTCGGGGCGGGGTACCTCGGCCACGGAGCCGACGGCGGCGATCTCGGCGGCGATCTCCGTGTCGGCCGGCGAGACGATCTGGGAGCCGCCCCGGGAGGCGGTGCCGGGGACGCCGTCGCCGAGGTAGACCTTGTAGCCGTTGTCGCGCGGGGGGTTGTGGCTCGCGGTGACCTCGACGCCGGCGATCGCCCCCAGGTGCCGGACGGCGAAGGCGAGGACGGGCGTGGGCAGCGGGCCGGGCAGCAGGATCGCGCGCAGCCCGGCGCCGGTCATGACGGCGGCGGTGTCGCGGGCGAAGTCGGCGCTGCGGTGCCGGGCGTCGTAGCCGATGACGACCGGTCCGGGCGCGGACGGGGCGGCCCCCGTCCCCGGGTGTCGCCGGCGCAGGTAGGCGGCCAGACCGGCGGCGGCCCGGATGACGACCGCGCGGTTCATTCGCGTCGGGCCCGCGCCCAGCTCGGCGCGCAGGCCCGCGGTGCCGAACTGGAGCGTGCCCGCGAAGCGCGCGGCCAGCTCCTCGCCCGCCCCGGCGTCGATGAGGCCCGCCAGCTCCTCGCGGGTGGCCGGGTCGGGGTCGTCCGCCAGCCAGGTCCTGGCTCGGGCGATCAGTTCGTCCTGCACGGTGGTTCCGCCTCTCGCGTGGGGGTCGCGTCCTTCGGGATGCCGGCGCGCGGACGCCGGTTCGGTGCCCGCCGGCACGGGCCCGCCGGCGGGTTCACGCCGGGGAGCGTACGGGCCCGGCGCGCACCGCCCTCACCTACCCCGACCAGGGCCGGCCTGACCCGCGTGGGGCCGGTGTGTCGGATGGGACCGAACGGACCCGGGCCGAACGGGCGTCGCCCGGCCCGCCGTCGCCCGAGCCGCCTCACGGAGCCGGCGCCGACCGGGCCGGTCCGCGCCGTGGTGGCCCGCGCCGTGGTGGTCCGTCGTAGGCCCCCGTGTGCTGGCGTACCGGCTGTCGGGGGCGACCGTCTGGGCCGGGGCGGGCCGGGGTTGACCCGGGGGAGTCGGCCCGGTGCGGGCCGGGGTGCCGGCCCGGCTCGGGCCTGGGTGGCCTGGGAGGCCGGGCGTCCGGGCGTCCGGGTGGTCCGCTGGCTGCCGGCGGAGTGGCGGTGGCGGTGCGGTGGTCGACCGGGGGGTGGGTTCGCACGCGTACGCAAGGGCGCCGGCCCCGGGGGTTATCCGAGACCCGAGCCGCGCCGGTCCGGTCCGCGCCGGTCCGCGTTCGCCGGGGAGCGGGGCCGGCCGGTCACGGCCGCGCTGGTCCGCCCCGGGTCGGGCCCGCCCACGCGAGGCCGCCCGCCCCGCCCTGACCGCGCGCCCCGGGGGCGGGTCAGAGCTTGCCCAGCACCTGGCTCAGCAGGCTGCCCATGCGGGCGGCCGAGTCGCGGCCCGCCTGGAGGACCTCCTCGTGGTTGAGGGGCTCGCCGGTCATGCCCGCGGCCAGGTTGGTGACCAGCGAGATGCCCAGCACCTCGGCGCCGGCCTCGCGGGCGGCGATGGCCTCCAGGGTGGTGGACATGCCCACCAGGTCGGCGCCCATCGTGCGGATCATCGCGATCTCGGCGGGCGTCTCGTAGTGCGGGCCGGGGAACTGCGCGTAGACACCCTCCTCAAGGGAGGGGTCGACCTGCTGGCACAGGGCGCGCAGCCGCGGCGAGTACAGGTCGGTGAGGTCCACGAAGTTGGGGCCGACGATCGGGGAGGTCGCCGTGAGGTTGATGTGATCGCTGATCAGCACCGGCTGGCCGACGCGCATCCCCACCCGCAGCCCGCCGCAGCCGTTGGTCAGCACGACGGTCTTGCAGCCGGCGGCGACGGCGGTGCGCACGCCGTGCGCCACGGCGGCCACGTCACGGTTCTCGTAGTAGTGCGTGCGGCCGAGGAAGACCAGCGCGCGCTTGTCACCGATGCGGTACGAGCGGACCGTGCCGGCGTGTCCCGCGACGGCGGGGGCGGGGAAGCCGGGCAGCTCGGTGACGGGGAACTCGTGTTCCGCCGTGCCGAGCGCGTCGGTGGCGGGCACCCAGCCGGAGCCCATGACGAGCGCCACGTCGTGGGTCTCGGCCCCGGTGAGCTCGCGCAGGCGTGCGGCGGCGCCGTCGGCGGCGGCGAAGGGGGTCTGGCCGCCGGCGTGGAGCGGGCCGCCCTGGATGTCCGAAGAAGCAGATGCGTTCACGCGCACGAGGGTAGCCGGTAATCCCCTACGCGCGTAGATGCGTTTGCGACGATGTGCGGACCGATGGCCTGCCTGAGTCCTTACCGAAGCTCTAACAGCCGTCGTGACCTGCGACGTTCCAGGGCCGGCTCAGCAGGGGCGCTTGCGGAGCTCCATGACGTAGTCGTGCGGCGCGCCCGCCGACTCCGCCGCGTCCGCGATCTCGCCCAGGTAGCGGGCCGAGGGCAGCCCGCCCTCGTAGCCGTTCAGGACGTACAGCCAGGCGCTCTCGTCGCCGTCCAGCGTGTGCGCCCGCACGCGCATCCGGCGGTAGATTCCGAGCCCCACGCCCTCCCAGCCGTCGAGCGCCTCCTCGTCCATCGGGGCGATGTCGTAGAGCGTGACGAAGACCTGGGAGCCGGGTGCCTCCACCAGGGTGGCCAGCGCGCCCTCCCAGCCCATCTGCTCGCCGCCGAAGGTCAGGCGCCAGCCGGAGAGCCAGCCGGTGCCGCGCAGCGGCGAGTGCGGGGCGCGGCGGGACATCAGCCGCGCGTCGAGGTTGCCGGCGTACGCGGCGTAGAGCGACATGGCTTTGAGGGTACGGGAGTGCAGCCAGACAACGTCTGGGGCGAGGGTCGCGCGGCCGCGCCCGCGCGCGGGCGGGTCCGGAGGGCCCCGACAGGCGGGCGTTTTGATGGGTGCGGGACAATGGGGCACGTACTGCATCCCCCTGGGGGCGACCCCCGGACCGGCCGGCGGTGACACCGGCCGCCTCCGCGGCGCGGTCGGGCATCCCGGGCCGACCGAGACGAATACGCGAGGCGAACTTCAGTGACCCGGATCGTGATCATTGGCGGCGGACCTGGCGGCTACGAGGCGGCGCTGGTCGCGGCGCAGCTCGGAGCGGACGTGACCGTCGTGGACTGCGACGGCCTCGGTGGCGCCTCGGTGCTGACCGACTGCGTGCCGTCGAAGACGCTGATCGCGACGGCGGAGGTGATGACGACCTTCGACTCCTCCTACGAGGAGCTCGGGATCATCGTCGCCGACGACACGCCGCCGCTGGAGCAGACCGCCCGGGTGGTCGGTGTCGATCTCGGCAAGGTCAACCGCCGGGTGAAGCGGCTCGCGCTCGCCCAGTCGCACGACATCACCGCCTCCGTCACCCGTGCGGGCGCCCGGGTCATGCGCGGTCGCGGGCGCGTCGAGCCGGCGCAGGCCCCCGACGGCTCGCGCACGGTGACCGTGCAGGCGGTCGACGGCACCGAGGAGACGCTGACGGCCGACGCGGTACTGATCGCCACCGGCGCCCACCCGCGCGAGATCCCGGACGCGCTGCCGGACGGCGAGCGCATCCTGAACTGGACCCAGGTCTACGACCTCGACGAGCTGCCCGCGGAGCTCATCGTCGTCGGCTCGGGTGTCACCGGCGCCGAGTTCGCCGGCGCGTACCAGGCGCTCGGCTCCAAGGTCACGCTGGTCTCCTCGCGCGACCGGGTGCTGCCGGGCGAGGACCCGGACGCGGCGGCGGTGCTGGAGGACGTCTTCCGCCGCCGCGGCATGAACGTGATGGCCCGCTCGCGCGCGCAGTCCGCCAAACGGGTGGGGGACCGGGTCGAGGTGGCGCTGGCCGACGGCCGCGTCATCACCGGCACACACTGCCTGATGGCGGTCGGTTCCATCCCCAACACCGCGCGGATGGGCCTGGAGGAGGCGGGCGTCCGGCTCAAGGAGTCCGGGCACATCTGGACGGACAAGGTCTCGCGGACCAGCACGCCGGGCGTGTACGCCGCCGGCGACTGCACCGGCGTCTTCGCGCTGGCCTCGGTCGCCGCGATGCAGGGCCGTATCGCGATGTACCACTTCCTGGGCGAGCCGGTGGCCCCGCTGAACCTGAAGGCGGTGTCCGCGAACGTCTTCACCGACCCGGAGATCGCCACCGTCGGCTACACCCAGGCCGACGTGGACAGCGGCAAGATCGACGCCCGGGTGGTGAAGCTGCCGCTGCTGCGCAACGCGCGGGCCAAGATGCAGGGCATCCGGGACGGCTTCGTCAAGCTCTTCTGCCGGCCGGGCACCGGCATCGTGGTGGGCGGCGTGGTGGTCGCGCCGCGCGCCAGCGAGCTGATCCACCCGATCTCGGTCGCGGTGGACAACAACCTGACGGTCGCGCAGATCGCGAACACCTTCACGGTCTACCCCTCGCTCTCGGGGTCGATCGCCGAGGTGGCCCGACAGCTCCAGACGCGCAAGACGCAAAACGAGCTCTAACGCACTCCTATATCACCTGGCATGCCCAGCAGTGAACAACTTCTGCTAATTGGCGCAACCGGCTGAAAGCAGACGGTCGTTGGCGTTACTGTCAGTTTCGTGTTCGCTGCAGAACGTCGCCAACTGATCCTTGAAATGGTGCGCGCGAACGGAGCCGTCTCGCTCCGTGAGCTCGCCCGTGTCGTCCAGACCTCCGAAGTGACCGTACGGCGGGACGTGCGGGCGCTGGAGGCAGAAGGACTGCTCGACCGCCGGCATGGCGGTGCGGTGTTGCCGGGTGGATTCACCAGGGAGTCCGGCTTTCCGCAAAAGTCCCATCTAGCGACCGCGGAGAAGACGGCCATCGCCGACGTCGCCGCCGGTCTCGTCGAAGAGGGCGAGGCCGTGGTGGTCGGCGCGGGGACGACGACGCAGGAGCTGGCCCGCCGGCTCGCGCGCGTCCCCGGCCTGACCGTGGTCACCAACTCCCTGCTCGTCGCCCAGGCCCTGGCCCACGCCAACCGGGTGGAGGTCGTCATGACCGGCGGCACCCTGCGCGGTTCCAACTACGCCCTGGTGGGCAGCGGCGCCGAGCAGTCCCTTCAGGGGCTGCGGGTCTCGCGCGCCTTCCTCTCCGGCAGCGGACTCACCGCCGAGCGCGGCCTGTCCACGTCCAACATGCTCTCGGCGAGCGTGGACCGGGCGCTGGTGCAGGCGGCGGCCGAGGTGGTCGTCCTCGCGGACCACTCGAAGCTGGGCACCGACACGATGTTCCAGACCGTGCCCACGGACGTGATCACGCGCCTGGTCACGGACGAGCCCCCGTCCCGGGACGAGCGGTCGGCCACCGAGCTCCAGGCCCTCGCGGACCAGGGGGTGCAGATCACCGTCGCCGGCGTGGGACAGCAGGCGCCGGCCCCCGGCCAGGGCGCCGGCCCCGGCACCGCCTCCGGCGTCGTCCCCGGGCGGGGTGAGGGCCCGGCGGGGCGCCCACCGCGCCGGGACATGCCGCTGCCGGGCCCGCGTCGTACGCACCCGCCCACCGCCCCCGGTGGTCCGGGGCTGCGGGGCCCGGTCTCCCTGTCCGACCAGCAGCTCGGCGGGCGGGTGGCGGACCTGGCGCCGCGTCGACGGTGAGCGCGGCGCCCCCCGCGTGGGGCGCCGGGGCCGGACCCGGCGGGGGCGCCGGCCCACCGGAGTACGGCACGCGCACCCGGCCCGGCCACCCGAGGCCGGGCCGGGCGGGGCAGGTCGCGGAGCGTCCGCGCTGTCCGCGTCGGGCCGTGGGCCGCGCCCCGCACGGGCCGCGGGTCGCGCCGCGCGGGGGTTGACGCGGGTGGGTCGACGCGTGCGACGTCGCGCCGGGGTGCGCTGGCTCGGGCCGGCCCCGCCGCGCGGTGCCCGCGTCGCGGGGCACGGGCGTGGGCCGGGCTGGCCGCCGTGTGCCGGGTCGGCCGCGTGAGGTGTGGGCCGCGTGGCGCGGCGGGTCCGGTGCCGGCCGTGAGACGGGCCGGGTCCGGGTGACGGCTCGGCCGTGCGCCGCCCGCCAGGGGCGGCGCGTACGGGCCTACGCGGGCTCGTGCGGGTGGTTCCGGGAGGGGCTCGACTCGGTGGGGCGGGCCCGGAGTCCCTGCAGGGTGAGGGTCAGCAGTCGGTCGGCCAGGTCCGGATCGTCGGGGGACTGCTCGACGGCCAGCGAGATGGCGTTCGTCAACTGCATCACGTCGCCGATGTTCACGTCCGCCCGCACGGCCCCCGCCTGCTGGGCCCGGTCCAGGAGTTCGCTGCCGGCCGCGAGCATCGGCATGCTGCACCGCGACAGGGCCGAGCCGTCGTCGCTGTGCGCGGCCATCAGGGCCCGGGACAGACCGCGGTAGGTGCTGGCGTGCGTGATGATGGCCCGCAGCCAGTCGAGGAGCGCCGTGCACGGCTGGGGCGCGGCCAGCAGTTCGCGGGAGCGGGCGAGGAGCGCCTCGACCTCGTCCTCGAAGACCGCGCTCATCAGCGCCGTACGGTGCGGGAAGTGGCGGTAGAGGGTGCCGATGCCGACCCCCGCCCGGCGAGCGATCTCCTCCAGCGAGGCGTCGGTGCCGCGTTCGGTGAACGCCGTACGCGCCTCGGTCAGCAGTCGCTCGTAGTTGCGTCGCGCGTCGGCGCGCCTCGGCCGCCCCTCGGCGACCTGCGCCCTACCGCTCGCCATCATGACCCTCCCGTGGACCGCACCGTGCGCGCCCTGTGGCGGCGGTCGTGTGCCGTCCGTGCGTCCCGTCGTGCCCTACCGCGCCTGGCTCCCGCGTCGGCGGCCCCGGCGTCCCCTCCGCGCGGGCGTCGAGTCGGCGCCGCACGGCAGTGGGGGCCGCGTCCGGTGGAGCCGTGTCGCCCGGGTCCTGCCTCCAGCATCGCACCGGTACGGCGCGGGGCCGGGCGGCGCCGGGTGGTCGCGGGCCTGCCGCGCCACTGTTTCGGGTGATGACGCAGTGTTGCACGCGGACAGGGGGTGTGGCGGGAAAACGGCGAGGGCCCCGGCCTGGGTGATCCGGCCGGGGCCCGCGCCCGCGTGCGGTGGGGGCCTGGGCCCCGTCGCGCGATATGGCTGATATGGCGTGCTGAGACCGCGTCGCGGCCCGCGTTCAGTCCTTGATCTCGCAGATGACCGCGCCGGCCGAGACGGAGCCGCCGACCTCCGCGGTCAGGTCCTTGACGGTGCCGGCCCGGTGGGCGTTGAGCGGCTGCTCCATCTTCATCGCCTCCAGGACGACGACCAGTTCGCCTTCCTGGACGACCTGGCCTTCCTCGACGGCGACCTTGACGATGGTGCCCTGCATGGGGGAGGCGAGCGCGTCACCCGAGGCGGCCGAACCGGACTTCTTGGCCGCCTTGCGCTTGGGCTTCTTGGCCTGGCCGCCGGTCGCGGGGGTGGTGGCGAATCCGAGTGAGGCCGGGAGGGAGACTTCCAAACGCTTGCCACCGACCTCGACGACCACCGTCTCACGCCCCCCACCCTCACCCTCGTCCTCCACCAAAGCGTCCGAGGGAACAAAGGGCGGGATCTCGTTGACGAACTCCGTCTCGATCCACCGCGTATGCACCGAGAACGGCTCACCCGAACCCGAACGCTCCGG
>NZ_JBHVJC010000002.1:0-293842 GCF_042799315.1 Streptomyces sp. NPDC057702
GGGCTCGGACGTCCGACCGAGCCCCGCGCGGGCGACTCCCCCCAGCGCGTCAGCGGCGCGGCTGGGAGGTGACTCCCGGCCCTGTCACGGGCCTCCCCTTGGCTCGCGGGCGGGACGGGAGCGGGGCGTAGGACGTCGACGCGCATCGAGTGATCGGCGTGCGCCGACGCCTTCGCCATGGGCAGGTCGCGCCGGCGGCGGTGGTTGCGCCGCCGGCGCGGTGATGTGGGGTCAGCGCGGGCTGCTCCCCCGTCGGCAGCCCGCGCGAGGAGAACACGACGGTGTTCGGGCTCTCCTGACCCGTCCCCCGGTTCCTGGTGACGGTGTGGCACGGCGGTGGCGTGTGACGCCTCGTCGCCTCACGAGGGCGGACGACCTCCAGGGGTCGTGGACCCTCGGGGCGCGACCGCCGCGGACGCGGCCCCCCGCACGCGTCCCGTCACGCCCGTCACCGCGTCGAACGGACCTCGGGCGGTATGCCGCCGGTGTCCGCGGCGGACACGCCCGCCAGCAGCTGGGCGTCGATGACGGAGTCCAGATGGTCCTTGAGCCACTGGTTCGGCCCCGGCGGGCCGGTCGGCACTGGGTTCGCGACGGAGCCCGCGTGCGCACGTGTCATGTCGTCCTCCAGAGGAGCGAGTTGACGCGCCAACTGTAGCACGACCGTCCGTTCATATTTCACCGGCGCGCCGGAGCGTCAGCCCGCGCGAACCCAAATGTAAGCGAACGGTCGTGCTAGCATTTTGCCCACTGTGATCGCATCGGGAAGGCATGTCATGGACCCCGCGACGTCCCACGTCAATGTGGCCCTGAGTGACGAGGGGCAAGAGCTGTTCGACCTCTTCCGGCGACCCCAGGGACGCAGCAGGCCACGACCCGACGAGCGCACGGCGATGGAGAGCGCGCGCCGGGGCCGACTGAGCGTGGACGGCAAGGCGGTGACCACATACGCCTGGGGCGACGGGGAGCGCCCGGTGCTCCTGGTGCACGGCTGGGAGTCGCGCGCGTCCCGGTACGCCAAGGTCATCGCACGGCTGCTGGAGCTGGGCTACAGCCCGGTCGCCTTCGACGCGCCGGGGCACGGTGAGTCCGAGGGCGACAGCACGACCCTGGTGGAGTACCGCGAGATCATCGGCGAACTCCACGCCACGCACGGCGCGTTCGAGATGATCGTGGCCCACTCCTTCGGAGCCACCGCCTCCTTCCTGGCCCTGCGGGAGGGGGTGCGCGCCACCCGCGTGGTGGCGGTCAGCCCCGTCCCGGACTTCACCTACGTGGTCGACGCGTTCTGCGCGCGCACCGGGATGAGCCCGGAACTCAGGGCGGAGTTGCGGCTGCGCGTCGAACGGGACCTGTACCCGGGCCAGGCGGATCTGTGGACACGCTTCTCCGTCCTCCACCGGGCCGCCGAGGTACGCCTACCACTCCTGCTGGTGCACGACGAGGACGACGAGGCGGTCGACCCGGAGCAGACGCGGCGCATCGCCGCCGCCTTCGGGGAGCGCGCGCGGGTGCTGACCACCCGCAGGTTCGGCCACCGGCGCATCCTGGGCGCCCCGCAACTGGTGGCGGCCGTCGCGGACTTCGTCACGGCCGACGGCGCCGAGATCGGGCACCCGGTCCAGGAGGTGGCCCGATGAGCGGTCTGCTGGCGGGCAAGCGCATCCTGGTCACGGGCGTCCTGATGGAGTCCTCGATCGCCTTCCACACCGCCCGGCTGTGTCAGGAGCAGGGCGCCGAGGTCGTGCTCACCGGCTACGGCCGGCTCAGCCTGGTCGAGCGCATCGCCCGTCGACTGCCCCAGCCGGCGCCGCTGATCGAGCTCGACGTACAGAACCAGGGGCACCTCGACGGCCTCGCCGACCGCGTCCGCGAGTCCGCCTCCGGGGACGGGCGGCTGGACGGCGTGGTGCACTCCATCGCCTTCGCGCCCAGCGACGCGCTCGGGGGCAACTTCCTGTCCACCGGCTGGGACTCGGTGGCCACGGCCGTGGAAGTCTCCGCGTACTCGCTCAAGGCCCTGGCCATGGCCTGTCTGCCGCTTATGCGCGAGCGGGGCGGGGCGATCGTGGGGCTGGACTTCGACGCCAGCACGGCCTGGCCCGCGTACGACTGGATGGGGGTGGCCAAGGCGGCGCTGGAGTCGACCTCGCGCTACGTCGCCCGCGACCTGGGCCCGCACAACATCCGCTGCAACCTGGTGGCGGCCGGGCCCATCAAGACGATGGCGGCCAGGTCCATCCCGGGGTTCGAGACGTTCCGGCAGGTGTGGGAGACGCGCGCGGCGCTCGGCTGGGACCTCTCCGATCCGGAGCCGGCCGCCCGCGCGGTGGTCGCGCTGCTGTCGGACTGGTTCCCGCGCACCACGGGCGAGATCGTGCACGTGGACGGCGGCGTGCACGCCATGGGGGCGTAGGGCGCACCGGGCGCGAGAGGGCGAACGCGCGGCGACCCACCCCCCGTGGTGTGGGCCGCCGCGCGGGTTCCGGTGCGCGGACGCGGGGGTCAGGGCGCCTCGGGCAGCAACGCGGGGTCGGTGGCCACGGCACGCAGTCGGCGCGCGATCGCCTTGGCCGCCATGTCGTAGTACGTGGTCTCGTCGTGCAGGACGGACTCGGCGTTGGCCATCTCCATGAGGGCGACCATCTCGAAGACGAGCTGCGGCACGTCGGTCTCGTCCACGATCTCGCCGGCGTCCTGGGCCTCGCGCACGGTCTGTTCGAGGTAGCTGAACCAGTTGGTGCGGGCGGCGGCCAGGATGTCGTGCACCTTGCCCTCGCGGGCGTCGTACTCGGCCGAGACCGAGTAGAAGAAGCAGCCGCCCGGGAAGACCCGCTCCCGGGAGTAGGCCAGCCAGCCCGTACACACCCGCCACAGTCGATCGATGCCCGGCGGCAGGTCACGGGCCGGTTGGACGACGTGCTCCAGGTAGACCTTGATGGCCGCCCGGACGGTGGCCAGTTGCAGGTCCTCCTTGGAGCCGAACAGCGCGAACACGCCGCTCTTGCTCAACTTGAGTTCGCTGGCCAGCCGCCCCAGGGAGAGCCCTTCCAGGCCCTCGACGGAGGCGATCTCCACGGTGCGCTTCAGGATCGTCTGACGGGTCTGGTTTCCGCGTGCGATCCGCCCGTCGATGTGTGTCGCCGTCGCTGCCATGCCCGCGTCTACCTACTTTCCGGTGCCGGACCCTCGTGGTCACCAGAGCCTGGTCGTGCTGGTGGGGGGACCACCCAGTGTAGCCAATGTGCGGACGACCGTGCGGTTTGCGTACGGAGGGTTCCGACGGGCTCAGTCCGCCGAGGCCGTACGCGCGTCCGCCGCGTCGAGGGCGCCCGGGCCGCCGTCCACGAAGTCCAGCACCGTGCGCACCACCTCGGCGTCCCCCAGGATGCGGCGGTGCCCCAGCTCCCTCGTGGTGATCAGGCGGGCCTGCTCGCCGAACGCGCCGGCCAGCCGCCGCCCCTGCGCGACGACGATCCGGGTGTCGTCCTCGTCGTGGATGACCAGCAGCGGCGCCCGCACGGTCCGCGTCGCGTGGGTCGCGGAGAAGGGGGTGCGGTCGCTCGGGAGGTCGGGGAAGAGCCGCGCGTCGACCTGGCGGCGCAGCTGCTCCTGGAGCGGGTCGCGCACCTTGAGCGCGGAGCAGAACTCCTCGATCAGGTGGTCGAAGTCGCAGACCCCGCTGATGGTGACGACGCGCTCCGCCCTGACCCCGCCGTTGAGCGCGTAGAACGACCCGAGGGCGCCCAGCGAGTGCGCGACCAGCCCCTCGAAGGTGCCGTACCGGTCGTGCAGGGAGGTGATGATGTCGCGGTAGTCGAGGATGGTGGTGCTGCGGCCGGTCGCGTCGCCGTGGCCGGGGGCGTCGAAGGTCAGGACGCTGTAGCCGCGCTCCAGGAGCCCGGGGACGAACTCGGACAGCCGCGAGCCGCGCGACTGCCAGCCGTGCACCAGCAGGACGGGGCGGGTGCCGTCGCCCCATCGGTAGGTCACCGCGCGTCCACTGGCGACGTCGAGGCGCTCGACCGTCGCCGTCGCGAACAGCTCGCGCTCGGCGCCGCGCATCTTGCTGCGCGCGAACGGCATGTGGAAAAGGCGGAACGCGCCAGCACCCGCCAGCCGCCCGGAGACCCGGGAGACGGCGTTGAGGGTGGTGCTCGCGACTGCCTCGATGGCGCTCATGCCCGCAACTCCTCGATCGACGTCTAGAGCCTGCTATCTTAGCACGATCGTACGTTTAGTTTTGCCTGGTCAGACGCCCTGTGCACCACCCGACCACGAGGCGTGGCGACGGGTTGGGACACGAGGGGCGACCAGTGCCCGCGACGCCGAGGAGACGCACATGCCCACCCCCGTCTGGTTCGCGCCGTGGAGGCCCGGACCGGCCGACCGGAATCCGACGGACGGCGACCGCGAGGCCGTCCTGGTGAGCGTCACCGAGTTCACCGCGCACCGGCCCTGGACCGCGCTCGGCGTGAGCGCGGCCGGCCTGGCGCTGCGCCGGACCTGGCCAGAGGTGGCGGGCGCGGTCGGGCTCTGGCTGTGGACGGGGCGGGACCTGGCGCGCCCGCGCTCCGGCTCGGTCTCGGTCTGGCGCGACGCGGCGGCGCTCCGGGACTTCGTGGCCCGCCACGACCATGTCCGGATCATGCGCGACTACCGGGACCGGGGCACGTTGCGGTCGACCACCTGGCGGGCCGCGCCCTTCGACCGGGAGGTCACCCTGGCCACCGCCATGTCGCTGCTCACCGGGGCGGTGGCCTGGCCACGGGCGCGCGCGGACGGCGAGCCCGGAGCCCCGCCCCGCCTGGCCTGACGCGCCGCCCCGCTCCGGGCGCCGGCTGGCCCCCCGGGTGACGGGACCACCGGCGGGCACAGGACACCGGCGCCCGACGGGGAATGCCGTCGGGCGCCGCTCGCTGTGGCCGCGCGGGGCGGCGCTGGGGCGTGCCGGCGCGCCCCCGTGGGTGGCCCTTAGACCACCGGAGCCGGGTAGGTGGGGTACTCCACTCCGGAGGCGTGCTGGACGACCCGGATGACCTGGCAGGAGTAGCCGAACTCGTTGTCGTACCAGAGGTAGAGGATGGCGTCGTCGCCCTCCACCTTGGTGGCGCCGGCGTCGACGATCGAGGCGTGGCGCGAGCCGATGAAGTCGCTGGAGACCGCGTCGGGGGCGCTGATGAAGTCGATCTGGCGCTTGAGCGGCGAGGTCAGCGAGACGTTGCGCAGGTAGTCCAGGACCTCCTCGCGGGTGGTCTCGCGGGCCAGGCGCAGGCTCAGGATCGCGATCGAGACGTCCGGCACCGGGACGCGGATGGAGCTGCCGGTGATCCGCGCGTCCAGGTCGGGCAGCGCCTTGGCGACGGCGGAGGCCGCGCCGGTCTCGGTGATGACCATGTTGAGGGCGGCGGAGCGACCACGTCGGTCGGACTTGTGGTAGTTGTCCAACAGGTTCTGGTCGTTGGTGAACGAGTGGACGGTCTCCACGTGCCCGCGCAGCACGCCGTACTCGTCCGCCATCGCCTTCAGCGGCGGGACGATGGCGTTGGTGGTGCAGGAGGCGCAGGACAGGATCTGCTCGTCGGGCTTGATCGTGTCGTGGTTGACGCCGTGCACGATGTTGGGGACGTCGCCCTTGCCCGGCGCGGTCAGGACGACCTTGGCGATGCCGGGGCGCAGGTGCTGCGAGAGCCCCGCGCGGTCGCGCCACTTGCCCGTGTTGTCGACGAGGATGGCGTCCTTGATGCCGTACGCCGTGTAGTCCACCGCGGCCGGGTCGTCGGCGTAGATCAGCTTGATCTCGTTGCCGTTGGCGATGATCTTGCTGTTCGCCTCGTCGACGGTGATCGTGCCCTGGAACTGGCCGTGGATGGAGTCCCGACGCAGCAGCGACGCGCGCTTGACGATGTCCTGGCCCGCTCCCTTGCGGACGACGATGGCGCGCAGTCGCAGGCCGTTGCCCGAGCCGGCCTTCTCGATGAGCAGGCGGGCGATGAGGCGGCCGATGCGACCGAACCCGTAGAGCACGACATCGCGCGGCTCACGGCACTCGATCTTGTTGGCGCCGGTGGCCCCGGCGACGGCCTCGGCGGTGAACTCCGCCACCGACAGGCCACGGTCGTCGGTGCGGTGCAGCGCGGCGAGCATGCCGATGTCGATCTGGGACGGGCCGAGATCGAGCGCGGCGAGCGCCTGGAGGAAGGGCAGCGTCTCGGTGACCGAGAGCTCCTCGCCGGCTATCTGCCGCGCGAACCGGTGCGTCTTCAGAATGCTGACCACCGATTTGTTCACCAGGGAGCGGCTGTGCAGCAAAACGGTCACGTCCCGCTCGCGTTGCAGCTTCCCGATGATCGGGATCATCGATTCCGCGATCTCCTCGCGGTTCTTCCAGTCAGTGAACGAGTCCTCATTGACAGTCACAGATTTATCTTTCGAGCTAGGCGGTGCTCACATGTTAGCCCTCCGACGTTTGGCTGGGTCATTCGGTGTCAGTGAGATGCGCCATGCGGGCACGGAGTGCCCTTCGGCGGCGGGGTGCGCGTACGCGGGGGCCGGGCGCCTCGGGCAGGGGCCGGCGGCCGGGCGGGGCAGGACGGCCGAGCGGGGGCCTCAGGCCGGAGGGCCGGGGGGCCGGGCGGGCCGGGCGGGCCGGGCGGGCCGGAGCCGGACGCGTCGGGGCGGGCGGATGTCCGGCGCGCCGGGCTGGTGGTGGCGGGGGCCTCGGGAGAGGGCGCCCGCCCGGCTACTGGCCCAGTTCGCGCAGGTCGGTTCGGGTGAGGGTGGTCGTTTCCAGGAGGTAGGTGATCAGGTTGTGGTTGAGCGCGTTGCCGACCGGCGGCGGGATCTCCTCCTCCAGGAGGCCGGCCACTCCGTACTCCCGGCTCATCCGTCGGCGCACCAGGGAGACGATGTGCGCGGCACGCTTGGCGGTCCACCGCTCTCCCGGGCGCAACTCGCCGAGCTCGAAGGCGACCTGGCCCCATGTCAGTGGCTGCGGGTAGGGGTCGGCGCGTAGGTAGCGCTGCGCCAGGCAGGCGAGTACCAGGCGCTCGTCCCGGCCGAGCTCGCGTACGTCACCGTCGTAGGTGGTCGCCTCGCTCGGCGCGCACGGGTTGCCGGGCCGGTGCGCGGCGGCGGTGACGCGGACCTCCAGCAGGTGTTCCTGGCGGGCGGAGACGATGAACAGCGGGGTGTACCCGGCCGACAGCTCCGCCCGGTTCCCGCCGAGGATCAGACGCGCGCCCGGTAGGCGGATGGGCAGGTTGCCGGTGTTGCGCAGCACCCAGCGCGAGGACTCGCGGGTGATCAGCCCTTGGCGGCGGCTGACGCGCGGGTCCGCGGCGCCCACACAGATGTGCACGTCCGGCTTGTTGCGCCCGAACATCAGCGGGAAGTTGGCGTCGGGCGCCACCGACATGCCGCCGTCCGCGCCCAGGACGAAGAGCGTGCCCGGGCGCGCCACCGGAGCCGTGCGGCTGAGGCTGCCGATGTCCGACGGCAGAACGCTGACCTTGCTCGTCATGGTGCCAACCCTTCCTGTTCGAAGGCCCCGACCCTAGGCACCGGCGTCGGGGAGGGGTCCCGAAACGCCACGGAACCGCTGACGTCCACCGGGTAGGGGGCCGGGCCGATCAGCGGGCGGTGCGGGTGGGGGCCGTCCCACTTCTCGGCGCCGTCCACCAGCACCCGACACCTGACCGCCGGCGTGGGGGCGGTCAGCCGCAGCCGCCAGTCCACCCGCCCGCCCTCGCGCGGCACCTCCACGGACCGCTGCCAGGACAGCGGCACGTCGCGGAGCGTGGTGAAGCGCCCGTTGACGGCGTAGGAGAGGGAGATCAGCGGCCCGTCGCCGGTGATCACGAACCGCACCACCACGGGCTCGGGTCTCGGCCGCGGCGAGGGGCCGGCCGGCGTGGCGGTGGGCGGGGCTCCCGGCCCGGGGCCGGCCAGGGACGCGGTGGGGCCCGGGCCGGGAGCGGGCCCGCGGCCGGGCAGGCCGAGGGTGAGGGCCACACCGCCCGTCAGGGTGAGGGCGCCCGCGCCGAGCAGGAGGCGTCGCGGGGGTCGGCGGCGGGCGGGCACGGGCGGGTTGGCGGCGGTGCTCGCCTCCGCGTCGATGGCCCTCATGATCGGCTGGGGCAGCCAGCCGACGTCCCAGCGGGCCGGGGGTGGCGTCAACGCGGCCAGCCGGTCGGCCAGTTCGGCGGCGGTCGGCCGGGCGGCGGCGAGCTCGGCGCGGCAGGCCGACAGCAGCTGGCCCAGTTCCGGGTCGCCGCCGTGGGGCTCGTCCCGGGCCGCCCCGTGGCCGGCGGCGTGCGCCAGGGTCAGGCCGAGCGAGTAGACGTCGCTGGGCGGGCCGGCGGTGCCGGCCACCTGCTCGGGCGACATGAAGCCGGGGGAACCCGCCACGCCGGTCCGACGCGTGCGGGCCGCGATGCCGAAGTCGATCAGGCGCGGGCCGTCGGCGGTGAGCAGCACGTTCGCCGGTTTGACGTCCAGGTGGATGACGCGCGCCCGGTGGAGGGCGGCGAGCGACTCGGCCAGCCGCGCGGCCAGTTGACGCAGCACGGCCGGCGGCAGCGGGCCGAACCGTTCCACGGCGTCGCGCAGCGAGAGGGACGGCAGGTACTCGGTGGCCATCCAGGGCACGGGCGCCTTGGGGTCCGCGCCCAGCAGGGCCGGGCTGTGCGCGCCGCCGACCTCTCGGGTCAGGGCCACCTCGCGCTGGAAGCGGGCGCGGTGCTCGGGCTCGCGGGCCAGTTCGGCGTGCAGGGCCTTGACCGCCACGGCCCGGCCGCCGGGCGAGCGGCCCAGATACACGGTGGCCGTGCCCCCGCTACCGATGCGCGCCAGCACCGCGTACGCCCCGAACCTACGGGGGTCGCCTCGTTCCAACCGCTCCATGTGCGCCCTTCCCGGCTACGAGGGTGGCTCGACGGCCTCGACGTAACCGCCCGGGGTGCTCAGGAGCACCAGTCCGGCGACGGACACGGCCCGGGAGCCGGTGACCGACTGCGTGTCGGGGGCCGTCCAGGCGCCGTAGGTCCAGGTGACGTGGCCGTCGGCGGCGTCCAGCGCGTACACGGTCTGCTCGGGGCCCTGGGCCCACAGCGTGCCGCCCGCGAGGTGGAGCGTGTCCGACTCGGCGATCATCGGGCCGGGCCGGCCCAACTGGCGCGACCACACCTGGGCGCCGGTGCGGGCGCGCAGCGCGCGGACGCGGCCGTCGACCTCGCCGACATAGAGCATGCCGTTGCCCGCGTGCCGAACGGAGCTGCGGTAGTCCACCGGGTGGCGCCAGGCGGTCGAGCCGTCGTGGGCGCGCAGCGCGTGGACCGTGCCCAGGACGTCGCGGGCGAAGACCAGTCCGTCGCCGACGAGGCCGTAGCTGGGGGCTTCGGGCAACTCCCGGCGCCAGCGCGGCCGTCCGCTGCGCGCGTCCAGGGCGTCCAGCGCGTCGCCGCCCACCGCCACCACGAGTCCGGCGCCCGCGCTCACGGCGGTGCCGGGTGAGCGGGCGCTCCAGCGGGGGCGCCCGTCGCTGGCCGCCAGCGCGCGCACCTCGTCGTCGACGCGGAAGCAGACCACCGGGCCCGTGGCGACCGTGCCCGAGGCGAAGAACGGCACGCGACGTGTCCAGCGCACGGCCCGGGAGAGGGGGTCCAGGGCGCGTAGGACGTACGGTTCGGTGCTGCTGGGGGGCCGGCCGTCGAAGAGGTACACCGCGTCGTCGCCGGTGGAGATCGCCTCGCCGTAGGTGTGCTGGTCGGTGGCGCGCGTCCACAGGACCCGGCCGGTGCGCGGGTCCAGGGCGCCGGCGCGCTCGCCGCCGTCGGCGGCCACGACCGTCGCGCCCACCGGGTACAGCCGTGGTGAGGCGCGGTCGCGGAAGATCCGGGTGCGCCAGCGCCGGACGGCCACCGGGTGTCGGGCGGACGGGCCGGAGCGCACCGTGGGAGGCGTGGGTGAGCTGGCGGAACCCGGCGCGGTGGGCCCGGGGTCGGGCAGCCGGTCACGGGCCAGCGCGAGGGCGCCGCCGGCCAGCGCGACGCCGGCCACGGTCAGCAGCAGCGCGCGACGGTCCCGGGGCGCCGGTCCCGGCGGTCGCGGGGCGTCCTTCGCGGAGGGCGGTGGGGTGAGGGTGGTCCCCGGGTCGTACGCCGGCGCGTGCGCCACGGGCCCCCGGTGCCGGTCGCAGGCGGCGAGCGCGGTGTGCGCGTCGACGAGCTGGGCCAGCTCCGGCGGCAGCCAGCGGGTGCCCCGCACCGACTCTGCGGGCTGCCCCAGGCGCCTCAACAGCACCTCGGCGGTCGGGCGTTGTCCGGGTTTGTGACGCAGACACGACGCGATCAGGGCGCGCAGCCCGGCGTCCTGGATGCCCGCCAGGTCCGCCCGGGCCTGGCGGACGCGTACCAGCGTGGCCGACCGGTCCACGTCCGCGAACGGCTCCCGCCCGGTCGCCGCGTACGCCAGCACCGCGCCGAGCGCGAAGACGTCGCCCTCCGGGCCGGCGCGCTCCCCCGCCGCCGCTTCGGGCGACATGAAGCCCGGGGTGCCGAGCAGGGCGCCGGCGGCGGTGATGGACGTCGCGTCGTCGGGCAGGGCGATCCCGAAGTCGATGACGCGCGGGCCGCTGACGCTGAGCACGATGTTGCCGGGCTTCAGGTCGCGGTGGGCGAAGCCCGCCCGGTGGATGGCGGCGACGGCCTCGGCGAGCGCGGCGGCCAGCAACCGCACCGCGCCCGGCGGGAGTTCGCCGAAGCCGTCGACGGCCTCGCGCAGGGTGGGGCCGGGCAGGTGCTCCATGGCCAGCCACGGCGGACTGGCGTCGGGGTCGGCGTCCAGCAGCGGGGCGGTGAAGGTCCCGGTCACCCGGCGGGCGGCGGTCACCTCGCGGCAAAAGCGCGCCCGGTAGCGGGAGTCGCGCCCCAGGTGCTGGCGTACGACCTTGACGGCCACGGTACGACCGCTGGGCGCGTGCCCGAGGTAGACGACGCCCATGCCGCCCGCGCCGAGGCGGGCCGTCAGCCGGTAGGACCCCACGCGCCGGGGGTCATCGGCTCGTAACGGCTCCACCGGGCGCCCCCTCCACCGTGCGGGCGCCGTGCGCGACCGACCACGCAGCCGTCACCTCGCGCACCCCGCCCACCGCGTTCCCTCGTCAGGACATCGCCGACTGTAGCCGGCCACTGGCGGCGGCGGGGCACCCTCCCGCGCGGGCCGACGGGCCGGGCCGAGGGCGGACACCTCATCGCCCGCCGAACCCGGATGGGCCGCCGGCGGATCGGGGTCCCGGTGGGACGTGCGGGGCGCGCCGGACCGGCGGATGGCGTGGCCGACTCCGGCACGAGCGGCCGCGGGCGAGCAGGCGGGCGCGGCGAACGCGGCGGGTGGCGCCGGCCGGTGACCTCGGGTGACGTTCACCGCCGCGCCCCGGCGGCCGACCCCGGCGGGGGCGCGGGGCGGGCCGGGCGGCCTGGGCGGTCGGCTCCGGCGGCGGGCGGTCCCCCAAGGGGTGCCTGCCGCCGATGCCGTGGGCCGCCAGGGCGGTGGGTCAGACGCTGCGGGCGGTCGCGGGGAGAAGTCCGAGCTCCACGGCTCGGGCCCCGGCCTGGAAGCGCGAGTTGGCTCCCAGTTCGCGGATGATCTCGGCGACGTACCGGCGGTAGGTGCGCACCGACATGCTCAGGCCGCGCGCCGCCGCCTCGTCGGTGCGGCCCGAGCTGAGAGCCAGCAGAATCCGGCGCGCGGTGTCGCTGCGCACGTGCTCGCTCAGCCGTCGGTAGTCGGTGAAGGCCGGGCTGTTGGTCCAGGAGACCTGGAAGAGCGTGCGCAGGTTGCGCAGCACGTCCGGCGCCCGGACCACGGCGGTCCCGCCGACGGCCGGCCCGGGGCGCGACCAGGCCACGCCCACCGTCCCGTCGGCGAGCACCGCCTCGTGCAGCGGCTCCCTGACCAGGCGTACGTCCACGCCCGGCGCGTACGTGTCGAGCAGCTCCACGAAGGAGCGGTGCTCCAGCAGCCCGAGGCCGGCCAACAGCCGGGCCTCGACGCCCCGGTCGACGGCCTGCCCCAGGCGCGGGACGATGCGGGCGGCGGCGCTGTCGCCGCACTCGGAGAGCACGATGGCCAGCGACCGCTCCGCCGAGTCGATGGCGCGCTCCACCGCTCCGGTCCCCTCGGCGGGGTCCAGCGTGGCCAGGAGCTGCCCCTCGGCGTCGCCCCGGTCGGCGACCGACTCGAAGAGTCTGCGGGTCTGGACCAGTACGCGCTCGGTACCTTTGGCGGAGATGCGGCTCGCCGCCGATAACGGCGGACCGGTGGGGCGTCGCGGGACGGGAACAGTGGGTTCAGGGCCTCCGAAGGATTCCACGGCGCTGTCGGCTTTGTTGACAGAGGTACTCGGCACAGCTCCCCCTCAACACGGCCCCTGTGACGTCGTAACGTTCCCGCTGTCGGGGTGGGGCCATGATCTCGGACATACTCCGTGCGGGGAATTCCCCGAAGGAATCAGCGGGGAAACAGCGGTGCGTTACCTGCGGCCTGTGCATTGGTCGGAACCGCCTTCACGCTTCCCTGTTCCGCATTCCGCTCATTCATGGACGCGCGACCGGCGACTGTCGCACTTCCTCTCCAGAAACTTCCCCACCGTGACAGTGACACTACTCAGGCGATACATGAAAAGTCAAATACTTCGGACAGGCATTCCTGACGAAATAGCCATGGGTCAGCGGGTGAAATTCCGCTGGCCCGACACGCGGGAATCGCGCGCCTCAGTCGACGCCCGCCCCGCACGTGGCCCGATGACCGCCGGCATTGGCCAGAGGGTCATCGCGGTCACGACAAGACAGCGCCGTTCGGGCTCACTTGGGCAAGCGAGGCGGGCAGTGCCCACTGCCGCGCCAGGCACGTTCGACGACCGACTCCCCGGGGACCACCAAGGCGCCGCGAACGCCACCGACCGCCCCGGTGGTGGCTCGTCTACCGCTCGCTCCGCTTTTTGGAGCGAGCCCGCACCGAGGTGCGCCACCCGGGGCAGCCGAGCGGAGTTCAATGGCACTGTGCCGAGCCCGATCCACCCGAAACAAGGGTGGGATACGGGCCGAAAATCCGCCCATCAATATGCCCGAACGGGCGTCAAAACCCGCCCGTTGCGAGGAAACGACCCGCCGCCGCCTTCCGCTTTCTGCCCGAACCGGGCGCCCGAGGCGGGGAGACGGACACGCATTCCACTCAGCAAGATAGTGACATACATCACACCACTCTCGGATACCGGCGGTGAGCTGGGCCGATGCCGGGCAACAGGTCGAAAGAAAGCTGTCAGCAACCTGTCACTTCCACGCACAGGCCCCACACCGATCTCGCCCGGCGCATTCCCACAGGCGGTGCCCCACCGTGCCCGAGGCGGATACCGGACGAATGAGCACCTCGCTCATCACGCCCCACCCGCGACGCCCGCCCGGAGAGCGGGACGCCACCCGGCCACCGCCGCTCGACGTCGAACCGGGGTGGCGGGAGCAGCCGACCGCCCAGCGCGGGGCCGCCGACAGGTCCGCACCGGCCCCGCGTCACCGCCGGGTTCGCCGACCGGGACCAGCCAACGCGGCCGACGCGCCCGCGCGAGGGGGCCGCGCGAGGGGGCCGCTCGCGCACCCGCCGTGCCGCGCGGGGCCGCTCAGCGCCCGGTGCCCGGCCGCGCGCGGTCCCGTGTGCCGATGAGCGGAACGTCGAGGATCGCGGTGCTCGGTGGCGGGCGGGCCGGGAGGCGGCACCGACGGCGCGGGCGGGCGCGCGATCCCCCGTCCGCTGCCCGCGCCCACCGCGACTCCCGTACCACGCCCGCTCTCCGCCCGGAGCCCACGCGGACGGCGCCGGCCCACGCCCCCGGGCCCGAGCGGCCGGGCACCGCCCCGCGTACCCCGGCCCCACACGGCCGATACCGGCCCGCCGGTGAGTAGTTGTTGAGCAGTTCCTGAACTGGTGGTGGGGCCGGGCGGCGGCCGACCATGGACACCCGGGCTCGCCGTACCGAAGCGGCGGGACCAGCCCGCACCGACGACTCATCCGGCGCGCGACAGAGGAGGTCCACCCTGGCCCACCCTGCCCTGGACACCGCGCCTCACCCGAGAGTACGGCCGACCGAAGGCCGTCGACGGGGGAGGGGGGCGCGGCACCCGAGCAGATCCCCAGCCCGCTGCCCGGCCCGGAGGGCGGCGGACCACCACCCCGCTGCACCAGTCCGGGCACGACGTGGGGGGACAACCACCTTGCTCAGCTCCGTACTTGTGGCAACAACCGCGACGGCGCAGGACCGCATCCAGGTCGCTGTCCACGCCGCTGACCCCATCTCCAGTGCGGGCGTGGCACACCATCTCGCCCCGCACCCCGGCGTCGAACTGGTCGAACCCGGCACCGTGCGCCCCGGTGCGGTCGCCGTCTTCGTCGTGGACAGCCTGGACGAGACCGCGCTGGCCCGGCTGCGCCGGCTGGTGCGCACGGACGGCACGCGCTCCGTCCTGGTCGTCCACCACCTGCGCGAGCCGGACCTGGTGGAGCTCGTCGCCTCCGGCGTCGGCGCCATAGTGTGGCGACGCGAGGCGACCGCCGCCCGTCTGTACCGGGCCGTCCTGGCGGCCTCGCGGGGTGACGGCGACCTGCCCGCCGACCTGCTCGGGCGGCTGATGGCCCAGGTGGGCTCGCTCTCCCGGGGCGCGAGCGGCGTGCCGGGGACGCCCACCGGCGGGCTCACGCCCCGCGAGGTGGACGTGTTGCGCCTGGTCGCCGACGGCTTCGACACCAGGGAGATCGCCGACAAGCTCTCGTACTCCGAGCGGACCATCAAGAACGTCATGCAGGCCCTCACCGCCCGACTGCACCTGCGCAACCGGGCCCACGCCGTCGCCCACGCCCTGCGCGAGGGCTACATCTGAGGTCGCCGTGCCGGCATCGCCGGCGCGAGGACCGACCGCATCGAGCCCCGCCCCCGGTGACCGTGGGGGCACGCACCGCCGCCGCGCGGGGGACGCCGGCGCAGCGCGCGCACCACGGCCAACGTCGGAGCCCTCACCGGGCCCCGACGGGGGGCGGGGCCCGGTGGTCAGTGGCGGACGAAGCAGAACTCGTTGCCCTCCGGGTCGCGCATGGCCTGGAACGCCCCCTGGTCGTCGGTGACGGTCGGGCCGACCCGGGACGCGCCCAGCGTCACCGCCCGGTCCACGGCGACATCGATGTCGTCGACGGCGATGTCGAGGTGGAGCCGGTTCTTGACCGCCTTGTGCTCGGGTACCGGCTGGAAGGCGAGCCGCGCCAGCCCCGGCGGTTCCACGTGCGCCCAGCCGCGCGCCCGCTCGACGGGCTCGCCCCCCAACAGCCCGGCCCAGAAGCGGACCAGGTCACCCGGCTTCCGGCAGTCCACGACGATCTGGTGCAGGTGTGCGCGCATGGGCCCGAGCCTATGCCGACGCCCCCGCGCCGCCCGGCCCGGGGCGGGGCCCCGTGTTCGGGGCGGTGCGCGCGGCCGTGACCCGCAGGCACGCGGCCCCGCCCACACGGGGCGTACGCCGGCGGTCGCGGGCACTCCGGGCGCCGTGGCCCGCCGAGGGCCCTAGTTGGGGATGTGCCCCTGGGTCTCCCACTGCCACAGCCGCTCGCGCACGTCGTCGATGCCGCGGCCCAGGTGCCTGCGGTAGGTGCTGAACGCCAGGTTCAGCCGGCGGGCCACCGCCTCCTGGGTGGAGGAGGACTGGAACGTCATCGTCAGTACGGCGTGCAGGTGCCGCGTGCGCGGGTTGCGCTCCAGGCGTTGCACCGCCTTGCTGATCAGCTCGCGCAGCGCGGTGACCGGGTCGACGCCGTCCTGGGCCTGCACCAGCCGCAGGCGCAGCAGAGGACTGGCGGCGAGCCCGTCCGGGTCGAGCCAGCAGCGCAGCGCGTCGCGCACGGCGGCGTCCAGCTCGGCGCGGGTGAGCGCGGCCTCGCGTGCCCTGGGTTCGCCGGTCGGGCGCCGCGGCGGGCCGCTGAGCAGGCGCGCGTCGATGCCCTCGGTCCAGTCGTCCACCCGCGCGGCCCGCCAGTCGTGGCCGAACAGGACCCGGCCCCCGGCGTGCCGCCCGGCCTCCCCCGGCAGGCGGGTCATGTCCAGGTAGGTCATCAGGGGCTCCCAGAAGTCCGCGTCCGCCAGGATGACGCAGGACCAGGCGCAGTGGTCGGCCCGCAGCAGCTCGTAGGGGATGCGTACGTGCACCAGGTCCCAGGCGCGGGAGGGCCGGTGGTAGCTGGCCGGGTGGATCATGAAGCGGGCGATGCCCAGGTGTTCGCCGTGGCGCACCGGGGCCAGCTGGCGAAACGTCTCCCACACGTCCGCCACCAGCGGGTCCTCCGCGCGGGCGCGCTCGTCGAGGTCCTCGACGCGCAACCAGGCCATGAAGCCGAGGAGTTCGCCGGTGCTGTAGCGGCGGTGGAGGTGGAACGCCTGCGGCTGCTCGTCCAGCCAGTACGCGACGGCGCGGGCGCTCTCCTCGCCCTCGGTGGCGCGCGCCATCTCGACCAGGATCGCCGGGTCCTGGTGGCCCAGCGGCTCCTCGTAGGCGCCGCCCTCCTGCCAGCCGCCCTGGAACGGCCGGTGCCACGGCGCCCGGGAGATGACGTGCTGGTAGGCGGCCGTGGCCTGGAGCGCTTCCTTCTCGGGCGCGTTGCGCGCGCGTTCGACCAGGTGGCGGCGCACGGCGCGGTGCATGGTCTTGTACTGCTCGGGGTCCCGCCAGCGAAAGTCGCTGTCCAGGGCGTCGCGGACCACGTCGTTCGGGTAGACGCCGTAGCGGCCCGAGCGGACGCAGGGCAACTGGCGCAGCCAGGAGAACAGCGCGCCCACGTCCTCGTCGGGTAAGACCACGCGCAGCAGCTCCTCGGTGGTGTCCACGACGTGCCCGCACACCTCCAGCGCGCGCCGGTGCGCGGGCGAGGGCAACTCGCCGACCAGGTGGGACAGCAACTGCTCCACCACGGCCCGGGACGGGGCCCAGACGACGTTGTCGCTGCCGTCCTGCACGGCCACCTCGGCGGCCAGCCGTAGGGCCAGCGGGTTGCCGGCGGCGAAGGAGAGCAGCGCGCCGTGACGGGCGGTGTCGGCGCCCTGCGAGGCGAGCAGCGCCACCGACTGCGCCGAGTCCAACTCGCCGAGCGGGACGACCTGGAGCACCTCGCTCCAGCCGAGGTCGGCCGTCCACAGCGGGTCGGGCGCGAGCCGGCTGGCGACGACGACCAGCACGCCGGCGGGCAGGCCGGGCAGGAACTGGTCGCGCAGCCACGGCTCCAGCTCGCGGCAGCGCTCGAAGCTGTCCACCAGCAGCACCGCGTGATCGGCCGCCAGGGCCTGGCCGGCCGCCTCCCGGAAGGCGGCGGGGGACGGCTCGATGAGGCGGGCGTCGACGCTGACGACCGGCCGGCCCACGGTGCGCGCCTGCGCCGCGAAGCGCTGGAGCAGGGCGCTCTTGCCGATACCGCCCGGCCCGTACACGACGATGACGGTGGGCGCTCCGGGCACGTCGCGCAGGGCGTCCGCGAACAGCGCGAGCTCGGGCTCGCGGCCGACGAAGTACTGCAGTCGCGCCGAGGCCAACCGGTCGGCCAGCAAAGTGCGTTGGGCCGGGACGCGGTGGACCCCGGTGCGCGGCGAGGGGTGCTCCTCCAGCATGCCGCTTCCTTCCCCTCCCTGGTGCGGGAGTGCTCTGTGCAGCCCGACCCGGCCAGCACCGGGGGAAGCCGGTCGCGGTGCCCCCGTGTCACGTCGGTCGGCGTCGGGCACGGGAGGCGCGGCGGCGCCCGGTGAGTGGCCGGGCGTGTGTACGCCGTGAACCCACGCCTGGTCAGACCGACCGTGCCGGGTCCACACGGGTTCACCCGACGGCTCCTGGTAGCCCATCTCACTCACCATGCACTCACCCACCTCGCGCGCCCGAGAGATGTCAGCCACCTCGCGGCGCGGCGGCGGCTGGCGTTGGTGTCGGGCCCGGGGGCCCGTCGTTCGCGGAGGTGTCGCCCGACGCGCCGGCCCTGTCCCTCCGAGCCGACCCGTGCCCTACCTTTCGATGCGCACGGACCACTTTATCGGCGACCCAGCGCGAAGCCCTGCGGAACGCTCCGAACTCGGCAACTATTGCCGCCGTGTTCGCCCGGCGCGTGACCTTCCGGGCGCCGGCGCCCGAGAACCCCCGCCCGCCTCGGGACGCGCGCCCCCGTCCGGCCGGGCGCGTTCGGCGCGCGGCGACGTCCCGCGCTCCCCTTCCCCGGCCGGCGGCCGATTCCGCCCCCGCCCAGCGACGCGGGCGGCGTACCGCTGCCCCCGTTCCGCCGTCCACGCGGTGAAGACCCCACCCGCGACGACTGCTCGGAAACTGACCAATCCCTGCTCACTTCGCGGAACTCGGCCCTCCGAGCACCTAGCATCGCGGCGTGCAGGCAATGGAGGAGTGCGAGGGCGCGGACTTTCTGACCGCAACGTCGGTCATACGGCGGGGAAAGACGGCTGACGTCTTCGACAGTCATTTGCTGCCCGAGTGGAAATCGGGAGGCGGACTCAACGGCGGTGTTCTGTTGGTCATCGCCGCGCGGGCGGCGGCCAGCGCCATGAACGTCGCCACCGACGACTTCTTTCCGAGCACGGTCAGCGCCTCCTTTCTGACCACCTCGCAACCGGGCCCCGCCACCGTGTACGCCGAGATCATTCGCGGTGGCAGTCGGATCAGTACGGGGCAGGTCTCCATAACGCAGACCGCGCGCGGCGGGCAGTGCACGGAACGCGTACGCGCTCTCGTCACGCACGGGAAACTGAATTCCCGTCCAGTGGCCGCCACCGCCGCACCGCCACGGCTTCCCGCGCCCGAGGCGTGCGTCAGTCTTCGGGATACGCCAGCGGAATTCGTCCAGCGCCTCGACCTGTTGGACGGGCTCGATGTGCGACTGTCCCCCGGGTGCGTGGGCTGGATCTTCGACAGTCCCGCCCGAGCCGGCCGGTTCGACGGCTGGGTGCGGCTGGCGGACGGCCAACAGCCCGATCCCATGGTGCTGTTGGTGGCCGCCCACGCCCTGCCGCCCATCTCCTTCGACTTCGGTCACGTCGGCTGGCTGCCGACGGTGCAGTTGACCGCCCACATCAGAGACCGGCCGGCCCCGGGCTGGCTGCAGGTACGTACCAGTACGCGCGTGGCCTGCGACCAGAGCGTCGTCGAGGACGCGGAGGTGTGGGACGCGCGCGGCTCGCTGGTCGTGCAGTCCCGCCAGTTCGCGGCCCTGGTCTGAGCGCGACGGCGCCGCCCTACGCCCCGCTCCCCCGCGCCCGACCGCCGGGGCCGTGCCCGGCCGCGCCCACCGAGGGGGTCCGCGCCCCACGGTGGTGCTCCAGGGCGACGCGGACGAAGAAGCGCGCCAGCGGCCCGGGGCGCGCGGTGCGCCAGGCGATGACCTGCGGGCTCGGTGGCGCGTCGGCCAGCGGAACGACCGTCAGCCCCGTGGGCAGGGCGTGGCCGAGCGGCGCCATGCCGATCGAGCCGCTCCACAGCACCGCCTGAAGGCACTCGTGCACGGTGCGCACCACGGGCCCCCGCCGGTCCCGGTCCGCCTCGCCCGGCCCGGTCCAAAGGCGCCGCCACACCGGGTCGGTGCCCGCCGGGAAGCGAAACCACCCGCGGTCGGCGACGTCGGCCAGGCGCAGCGTGGCGCGACCGGCCAGCGGGTCGTCCGCGCGCGGCACGATCCCGACCGGGTCCGCGCTCAGCTCCCGGGTGGTGATGCCGGTGTCCTCGAACGGCGCCCGGGTCAGGGCCACGTCCACCAGCCCGGCCCGCAGCCCGGCCGTGGGATCGGCGAAGTCGGCCTCGCGGATGTCCACCCGCACGCCCGGATGCCGCCGCCGGAACGCGGCGGCCAGCTCCGCGCCCACCTGCTCGACGCTGTTGCCCAGGCTGCCGACGGTCACGGTGGCCGCGCCGGCGGCGGCGCTCACCCGCTCCCGCGCCCGCTCGGCGCTCGCCAACAGGGCCCGCGCCTCCTCGTGGAGCAGCGCCCCGGCCGGTGTGAGGGCCACGCCCCGGGGCGGGCGGTCGACCAGGACACAGCCGAGGTCGGTCTCCAACCGTTTGATGGCCCGGCTCAGCGGGGGCCGCGTCATCTGGAGGCGCGCGGCGGCCCGCCCGAAGTGGAGTTCGTCGGCGACCGTCACGAAGTAGCGCAGCGTGCGTAGCTCCGTCACCGGCGACGGTACCCGCGCGGCATCGTGCCCACGCGATCGGTGTTGGACGCCGGGTGGGGCGCGGGGTTGGAGTGGGCGGGCCGCGATCGCCGGCCGTGGGCGTCCGCCGTGCCGGACGTGCCGCGTTCCTCCCCCGCTCCCCCAGGAGTCGCCGTGCCCGAGCACACCCCGCCCGACCAGCCCGCCTCCCCGCGCCCCGCGCCCGATCGCCGCGCGCCCGACCACGCGGCCGGCGAGCGCGCCCACCTCCAGCCGTCGGAGCCGCTCCTCGACGTGGCGGGCGCCCGGGAGGTGATCCGCGACGTGGTCGTCATCCCCCACCGGGGCGTCCAGCTCGTCCCCAACATCGGCGTCGTCGGCGGCCGGCGGGCGGTCCTGGTGATCGACACGGGGCTGGGGCCGCGCAACGCGCGGCGGGTGCTGGACTTCGCGGTGGAGTACGCGCGAGGGCGCGAGCTGTACCTGACCACCACGCACTTCCACCCCGAGCACGCGTTCGGCGCGCGGGTCTTCAGCGACGCGGCGACGTACCTGGTCAACCGGGCCCAGGCACGGGACCTCAGCGCCAAGGGCGCCGGCTGTCTGGAGATGTTCCGCGGGCTGGGCGAGCCGGTGGCGCGCCAGCTCGTGGGCGCCGAGGTCCCCCGGCCCGACGTCGTCTACGACCGGGTCCACCGGCTGGACCTCGGCGGCCGGGTGGTGCGCCTGCGGGCCACCGGCCGGGCGCACAGCAGGGGCGACCAGGTGGTGACGGTGCCGGACGCGGACGTGCTGTTCACCGGGGACCTGGTGGAGGCCGGGCAGTTCGCCATCTTCCCGTGGTTCCCGCCGCACGACACCGACGTCTCGGGCATCCGGTGGCTGGCGGTCCTGCGCCGGCTCGCGGCCGAGGCGCCCCGCGTCGTGGTCCCCGGTCACGGCGGGGTCGGCGGCCCGCGCCTGATCGAGGACGTCCGCGACTACCCGCGACTCCTGTGGGACCGGACGTGGCCGGCGGGCGCCGGGGCCACCGGCGCGCCGGTCGGTGTCGAGGAGATCCGGGCGCTGATGATCCAACGCCATCCGCACTGGAGCGGTCGGGAGTGGATCGACAGGGGCGTGGCCTGTCTGTGCGCCGAGCACGCCGCCTGACCGCTCCCGCCCCGGGCCGCCCGCCCCTCACCCCGCGCCCGGCCCCGGCCACCGGTCCGGCGCCCCGCAGGGGGCCTCGCGGGGTGCGGGACGGGGGCCTGTGGGACGCCCCTGGAGTCACGCGGTGACAGGCTGTTCTACAGTGCCCAGGTCAGTCCCGTCACCTGATGGCCCGAAAAGGAAAGCACGGATATGCCGACAGAGACGTTCGAGTTTCAGGTGGAAGCCCGCCAGCTTCTGCAGTTGATGATCCACTCGATCTACTCGAACAAGGACGTGTTCCTGCGCGAACTCGTCTCCAACGCCTCCGACGCGCTGGACAAGCTGCGCCTGGAGTCGCTGCGCGACGACACGTTGCGCGCGGACGCCTCCGACCTGCACATCGACCTTGAGGCCGACCCACAGGCCCGCACCCTGACCGTGCGGGACAACGGCATCGGCATGTCGCGTGACGAGGTGGTCCAGCTCATCGGAACGATCGCGAACTCGGGCACCGCGGCGTTCCTGCGCGAACTCAAGGAAGCCCAGGAGGCCAAGGACGCCGCGTCCACCGAGGGGCTCATCGGCCAGTTCGGCGTCGGTTTCTACTCCAGCTTCATGGTGGCCGACCAGGTCACGCTGGTGACCCGGCGCGCGGGCGAGGACCAGGGCACGCGCTGGATCTCCGACGGCGAGGGCACGTACACGATCGAGGACGTCCCGGACGCGCCGCACGGCACCTCCGTCACGCTGCGCCTCAAGCCCGAGGACAGCGAGGACAAGCTCCACGACTACACCCAGCCGTGGAAGATCAAGGAGCTCGTCAAGCGGTACTCGGACTTCATCACCTGGCCCATCCGGATGGCCGCCGAGCCGGCCCCGGCGGCCGAGGGCGAGCCCGGCGAGGAGGCCGCCGACGGCGAGCGGGAGACGGCCCCGGCCGAGCCCGAGACGCTGAACTCGATGAAGGCCCTGTGGGCGCGCTCGCGCGGCGAGGTCAGCGACGAGGAGTACCACGAGCTCTACAAGCACATCAGCCACGACTGGAACGACCCGCTCGAGACGGTGCGGCTGCACGCCGAGGGCACCTTCGAGTACCAGGCGCTGCTGTTCCTCCCCTCCCGCGCGCCGCAGGACCTGTTCACCCAGGACTACCAGCGCGGCCTCCAGCTCTATGTGAAGCGCGTCTTCATCATGGACAACTGCGAGGCGCTGCTTCCGCCGTACCTGCGCTTCGTCAAGGGCGTCGTGGACGCCCAGGACCTGTCGCTGAACGTGTCGCGCGAGATCCTCCAGCAGGACCGGCAGATCCAGCTGATGCACCGCCGGCTGACCAAGAAGGTGCTCTCCACGATCAAGGAGCTGCGGTCCGCGCACGCCGACCGGTACGCCACCTTCTGGCGGGAGTTCGGCCCGGTGCTCAAGGAGGGGCTGCTCAGCGACTTCGAGAACCGCGACGCGATCCTCGGTGTCGCCTCGTTCGCCTCGACGCACGACGCGGAGGAGCTCACGACGCTCGCGGAGTACGTGGAGCGGATGAAGGAGGGCCAGCAGGACGTCTTCTTCATGACGGGCGAGTCCCGCCAGGCCATCGAGAACTCGCCGCACATGGAGGCCTTCCGCGCCAAGGGCATCGAGGTGCTGCTGCTGACCGACCCGGTCGACGAGGTGTGGGTGCAGGCCGTGCCCGAGTTCGACGGTCGGCAGCTGCGCTCGATCGCCAAGGGCGAGGTGGACCTGGACACCGAGGAGGAGAAGGCCGAGGCCGACTCCGAGCGGGTCAAGCGGGAGGAGGAGTTCGCGGAGCTGCTGACGTGGATGGGTGAGAGCCTGGGTGAGCACGTCAAGGAGGTGCGGCTGTCCTCGCGCCTGACCGTCTCGCCCGCCTGCGTCGTCTCGGACACCCACGACGTGACCCCCGCGCTCCAGAACATGTACCGCGCCATGGGCCAGGAGGTGCCCGTCGCCAAGCGCATCCTGGAGCTCAACCCGGGCCACGCGCTGGTCAGCGGGTTGCGGGCGGCGCGCGCCGAGCGCGCGGACGACGAGGGCCTGACGGAGACCGCCGAGCTGATCTACGACATGGCGCTGCTGGCCGAGGGCGGCGAACTGCCCGACCCCGCGCGCTTCGTCAAGCTGCTGGCCGACCGGCTGGAGCGCACGCTGTAACGCTGGTGTGCGGGCCGCGCGCGCCCGCGAGCCGGCCCCGTGTCCCAGGCGCGGGCCCGTCCCCCGGTGGGGCGGGCCCGCGTCCGGGTCTTTGGGCCCGTGTCCGGGTCCGTCTTCGCGTCCGCGTCCGGGTCCGGGTCCGGGTCCGGTGGCCGAGAATGCGGGGATGAGTCAGCCCAGAATCCGCGTCGCCGCCTATGTCGTCCGCCACCATCCCACCCCGCGCCTGCTGGTCTTCGACCACGTCGGCGACGCGGCGGCCGGCACCCAGGTGCCGGCCGGTGGCGTCCGACCGGGCGAGCCCCTGGGCCTGGCGGCGCTGCGCGAGGTCGCCGAGGAGACCGGTCTGCGGGGGGCCTCCGTGGTCCGACAGCTCGCCGTCGAGGACAGTCCGCACCCCGAGACGGGGCAGCCGCGCCGCACCACCTTCCTGCTGCTGCGCGCGCCGGCGAACGCCCCGGACGCGTGGGAGCACCGCGTCACGGGCGACGGCGTCGACGCCGGCCTGACCTTCGCCTGCGCCTTCGTCTCCCTGCCCCTGCGGCATCCGCTCGCCGACGACCAGGACGCCTGGCTGGGCCAGGCCGACCCCCGCTGGGTCACCGCCTCCCGCATCCCCTGACGGCCCCGCCACGCGCGGGCCGCACGCGCCGCCGGTGTCCCGGCCACGGTCGCGGGTGGCCGGTGCGGGCGGCCCGCTCACGCCGCACCGGCGCCAGCGCCAACTCGACGCGCCACGGGCCCCGTTGGCGCCATTGTCGACGCGTCGGTGGCCGGTTCGTGCTCGGGTCAGGCGGCGTCGGCGGCGCGGCGACGGGCGACGCGGCGCGCGGCCAGCGTCCCCGTGCCGAGCACGGAGACCACGACGGCCCCGCCGAGGAGCCAGTCGCGCCTGGTGGTGGACTCGGTGTGGCCGAAGACCACGACCAGCTCGCCACCCGAGGCGGCGGTGACATCGCGAGGGGTGAGGATGACGTCGTCGGCCGTCAACAGGTCGTTGTGGCGGCGGAAGTCGTCCAGGCCCCCGTCATAGGCGCGCCGGCGCGAGTCGATCAGGCGCGGCGGGTGGCCCGAGCGACGCACCACGTACAGCGGCAGCACCTCCAGTTGGCCGCCGGAGTGCCTGACCAGGATGTTGCGCCGGTAGGCACCGGCGCCGTCACCGGCGGCGGCGTGGGCACAGCCCCGGTCGTGACTGCCGTCGGTACACGGGACCAGGGAGAACAGCTGGTTGATGACCGCTTCCGGGGGCCCGCTGGCGGCCATGTTGGCCAACCGGTCCTCCGTCGTCCCGCCGTTGCCCATCGGGTCGTTGCGTACGTCGGTCGCGTGCAGGTACGCGCGGGAGAGCTGGGCCACGGTGGGAGTGTCGGGCGATTCGGAGGAGGCACAGGCGCTGAGCGCGGGTGCGAGCGTCGCGAGGCCCGCGAGCACGGCGAGGCGGTGGAGCGCGGCGGGCAGTCGCCTGCCACGTGGTCGCTGATGCGTCATGGCACATCTCTAGCGACCCGCGTGGGGAGGGGTCCCGAGGTCGGGCCGTCGGGCCGCCGTCACCGGGCCGGTTCTCGCGCCGGTGCGGGCCGGGGCGGCGGTGGGCGGGTGCCGCCACCCCGGCGGGCGCGGGTCCGCGCCGGCGCTCAGGAGGCGGTGCAGTGCTTCTGGTCGTCGGTACGTACCGTGCGGCCAGTGAACTCCTCCACGATGGCGATGTTCTCCGGGGCGTAGTTGGTCGCGGTGATCTTGTCCGCGTCGGGGCCACCGACCACGCCGGTGTACGGGGCCGACTCCTCCAGCCAGTAGGCGGTCCGCAGGAACTGGGTCAGGACCAGTTCGCGCAGCTTCGGCTCGGCCTTGATCTTCGCCCAGTAGTCGGGGTGCTTGGTCTTGGCGACCCGCAGGTAGAGCAGCAGGTAGCGCAGGTTGGTGGCGGCGATGTCGCGGGCGTTGCTGGCCCCGACGCCCTTGATGTACTCGTGGACCACCGTGACGGCGGGCAACCCGGTCAGTCCGGCGTTCTGCTCGGCCAGCACCCCCTGGAGGCGGTAGGTGCCCTGGGTCGCGTCCCGCAGGTAGGTGTTGTCCATGGAGGTGGTGAGCCGGTCCTTGATGAGCGGCAGGATCTCCTTGCGCGGGAAGCCGCCGTGCGTGGGGACCTGGGCGGCCTGCTGGGAGCCGTTGATCCAGGCCGCGATGTGCACGTCCCACTTGGTACGCGAGGGGTCGAGGTCCCACATGTGGGTCTCCTCGTGGATGGCCACCATCATCGACTCGGCGAAGCCCTCGAAGCTGCGCTTGTTGACGAACTGGTCCCAGTACTGGTCCTTGGCCTGGGCGATCGCCAGCTTCTCGCCACTGGGCCAACGCCGCTGGTACATGGCCTGGAGGGTGCGCATCCAGTTGGAGCCGGTGAAGGCGGCCCGGAGGTCGCCGATGTCGGCCCGCGGGTTCGCCGGCTCGCTGTAGCAGAAGGGTTCGGCGGCGCCGGCAAAGGGCCCGGCCGGGGCGGGGGCGGCCAGGGCCACGTGTCCCGATCCCAGGGACAGGGCGAGAGCGCCGGTCAGCAGGCGCAGGGACCATCGTCCACGACTCACGGGGACACCTCGTCTCAGAGCGGACGTACGGGGGAGGGTGCGGCCCGGAACACCGCATTCTTGTCGTGGCCACAACGTAGTGACCCGTGCGCCCCGCGCCTACTTCCATGGAGTCATAACGCCGTGGCAGGCTCACCCACCCACCACCCCGCACGCGCGCGCCGGGCCGGCACGGCCACCGGCCGGCCGTGCGGGGCCGGTCACGGCGGCGCCTCCGGGTGGCCGACAGGCGTCGCGCTGCAACCATCTCGCAACCTGGGGCCCCGTTAGCTGGTGTCACCCTCGGACCGACGCGTCGGCCGCGACGGCGGGCTGACCTCCCGCCGCGCCGCGAGCCGTGGCAACGGGCAGGACGGGCCGGCGAGTTGGCGCGAGGGGTGGGACACGGAGCGACGAGGGGGCGAGCGGTGGAGGGGGAAGCGGGTGAGTGACGCGTACGGGGTCTCGCGCATCGCGCTGACCGGTGCGGCGGCCGAGCTGCTGCGCCGGCTCACCCGCGCGCACGGGCCGTTGATGTTCCACCAGTCGGGGGGCTGCTGCGACGGCAGCTCGCCCATGTGCTACCCGAGGGGGGAGTTCCGCACGGGCGGTGCCGACGTGCTGCTGGCCTCGCTGTCGGTGGACGGGCTCGCCGAACGGATCGACTTCTGGATGGCGAGCCAGCAGTTCGAGCGCTGGCGGCACACCCATCTGACGGTCGACGTGGTGCCGGGGCGCGGCAGCGGATTCTCCGTGGAGGCGCCCGAGGGCGTGCGGTTCCTGATCCGCTCCCGGCTGCTCACCGACCGGGAACGGCTGCTCCTGGACGGGTGAGCGACCCCTGTTCCGGCGCCGGGCCCGTGCCCGGCGCCCGCACGACGGCGGCTGACGCGGACGGTGCGTCAGCCGCCCACCGCCGGCGGGCCGGCCGCTCACGCGGCGAACGGCCGGCCCGCCGGCCCCGGTCACGGCGCCCCGCAGACCCGCGCGGAGCGTCCGGGCCCGCCGCCCGACCGGGACGGGAACGGGCCAGCCTGCCCCCGGCCCGTACGGCACCGCCGCCGCGGGGTCGGCCCGGGGCCGACGCGTGTGGCGTGGGCCCGTACCGCGTGGGCCGGCGTCGGGTCAGCCGCTGGCCACGTCGGTCAGGGCGAGGTGGTGCAGCCGCTCCGGGGGGCCCGGCCGCGCGTAGTACCAGCCCTGGGCCGTGTCGCAACCGAGCATGCGCAGGTGCTCGGCCTGCGAGCCGGTCTCCACGCCCTCGACCGTCACGGCGAGGTCGAGCGTGTGGGCCAGCGAGACGATCCCCTCCACGATCTTCACGTCCACCGGGTCGGCCGGGGCGCGCTGCATGCCCAGGGTGAAGGACCGGTCCAGTTTGAGCGTGCTGACCGGCAGCCGGCGCAGGTAGGCCAGGTTGGAGTAGCCCGTGCCGAAGTCGTCCAGGGCGATGTCCACACCCAGGTCGGCGAGTTGCCGCAGTGGGCGCAGGGCCGCCTCGTCCGCGCCGATGAGGTCGTTCTCGGTCACCTCAAGGCACAGCGCGGCCGGTTCGAGCCCCGCCTCGTCCAGCACGGCGACGGTGTCGGCCACCAGGTCCGGGTAGCGGAGCTGGCACGGGGACAGGTTGACGTTGACGCGCAGCGGTTCGCCGTCGTGGCCCGCGTCGCGCCAGGCGCGGGCCTGGCGCGCGGCCTCGGTGAGCACCCAGCGGCCGAGCGGCACGATCAGGCCGGTGTTCTCGGCCAGGGTGATGAACTGGTCGGGCCCGAGCACCCCGTGCACCGGGTGCAGCCAGCGCACGAGGGCCTCGGCCCCGCGCACGGTGCCGTCCTGGAGGCGTACCAGGGGCTGGTACTCGATGAAGAACTCGCCCTTCTCCAGCGCGGCCGGCAGCCCGTTGGTGAGGCTGTGTCGGGCGATGACGCGGGCGTCGGAGGCGGCGTCGGCGACCTCGTACCGGTTGCCGCCCTCCGCCTTGGCCCGGTACATCGCGATGTCGACACTGCGCATGACGGCGGCCCGCGTGGTCTCGCCGCGCTTGCCGCTGGCCACCCCGATGCTGGCGCGCACCAGCAGGTCACGCTCCTTGATCCGGATGGGCTCGGCCAGCGCCTGGAGCATCCGCTCGGCGAGGTCCACGGCGTCGCGCTGGGCGGTGGGCCCCAGCGTCAGCGCGAAGAACTCGTCCCCACCGGGGCGGGCGACGAGCTGAGAGGGCGAGGTCAGGCAGTTCTGGAGCCGCTCAGCGACGGCGATCAGCAGACGGTCGCCGACGATGTGGCCGAGGCTGTCGTTGACGGCGCGGAAGCCGTCCAGGTCCAGGTAGCACATGCCGAACCGCGCGGTGTCCTCGGCCGCCGGCGCCCCCCGACCCACCGCCGACTCGCGGTCGGCGGTCGACACCTCGGCCGGTTCCGTGCGGGCCCCGGGGGCTTCCCGGACCACCGCCGCGTCCTCCGGCAGTGTCCGGGAGTGCGCCGCGTCAGCGCGCGCCACGGGTCCGTGATCCGTGGCACCGGGCCCGTAGACCGCGCCGGAGGCGGGCGCGGCCCCGGCCTCCGAGGCCGGCCGCCACGGCTGCTCGGGGCCGGCCGACGCCGCACCGGGGCGGGTGGTGGGTCCGGTGCCAACGCTGTCCGGAGCCGGCACGCCGGGGGGCGGGCCGTTCGTGGCGGGGGCGGTCGCGTCGTGGTCGGCCGGGTGCGGGCGGGAGGGGGCGGGCTCGGGGGCGTGGGCCGGGCCGGCGGCGCCGCTCGGGCCGTGGTCGGGGGCCGCCGCGTGAGAGGGCGACTCCGGTATCAAGTCCGCCTCCATCAGTTCGGCGGCCTCCCGCTCCCAGGCGACGCACTCGACGCTGGTCGGGTCGCTCGCGGGCGAGCACGGCACGCCCCCGGTGTCGGTGGGGGCGTCGATGGCCTCGTCGAGGCGCTCGAAGAAGAGCGTGCGGTTGGGGAGGCCGGTGAGCTCGTCGTGGGTGGCCTCGTACCGCAGGCGGTCGCGCAGTCGCCGCTGCTCGGTGATGTCCTCCATCAGCGCGAGCTGGTACTGGGGAGCGCCGGTCGCGTCGCGCAGCAGCGTGACCGTGAGGTTGGTCCACAGCACGCTGCCGTCGCCCCGGTAGTACGGCTTCTCCATCCGGAAGTGCTCGCGCTGACCGGCGATCAGTTCGCGGTAGACGTCCATGGCGGTCGGGACGTCCTCCGGGTGCGCCCAGTCCACCACGTTCTCGCCCAGCAGGTGGTCGCCCGACCGGCCGAACATCCGGGCCACCGCGTCGTTGACGAGCAGCACCTGACCGTCCAGGTCGGCCACGCCGACTCCGATGACCGCCCCGTCGAAGATGGCCTGGAAGCGGGCCTCGCTGGTGTGCAGGGCCTGTTCGGCGGCGGCACGGGCGGCCAGCGCCTCCCGGGAGACCGACTCCTGCTCGCCCTTGGCCCGCTCGCTCAGCGCGTGGGCGAAGCCGGCGGCGAGCGCGTGCTGGAGCCTGGCACAGCGGGCCCGGCTCTCCTCGGCCGGCATGGGACGCCTGGGCGGGCAGTAGAGCACCAGGTAGGCGTCGAGCACGCCGAGCGTGATCGGCAGTCCGCCCGCGTCGTCACACTGGGCGGCGACGAGCGCCTGCCCCACCTCGTACGCGGGCTGGGTGTTCAGCGGAGTGGTGCGCAACGCGTCCCGGAGCCGACGCGCGAGTGGCATCAGGTACTCCACGAACTCGCTCTCCACCACGGCGATCGCGGCGGTCGGGCGGATGGCCCGGCTCCAGATCCTGGCGAAGCGTCGGAGCCGGTCGTCCTCGCTCTGCAGCTCCGTGCTGTACGGCTCGGTGTCCTGTCTCCCGCTCGGCCTCGCGGTCACGCCCTGTGCCTCACTGCGGCCCGCTCCATCAGTACTCTCCAGATCTCCCGGGGGGTGTGGTCCGGCTCCGCGCACCGTTGCTGAGCAGACATTACTGATCGCCCGTTCGAAGGGAAGACGCAAACGGAAATCTACGATCCGCATCTGGCCGCGGGCCAGGTGGAATTCTGCCGTGCCCAGGGTGGTCGCGTCGCCTAGTGTGCGTGTGAAGTGGGCCTGATGAGGTAGAGGAGGCTCACAGGTACGGACGTGGCGTACCAATGCAGCGCGGTGGCTGAGGTGTTTCGATGAGCGGCCGCATTTCTTCGTACACCCGTTCTCTTATTGGCGCCTTTCCGCCACGACGCCGCCCACCGCGCTCTGGTGCGCGGGGTTTGGGCACCACCGGGGGCGCCCGGGCGCTCGGTCCGTATGCGCCGGGAGCGCGCCTCCGTGCGCCCGCCGCCTCCGTACGCCCCGCGGCCGCACGCCACGCGGGCGAAGCCGGGCGACCCACCCGCGTACGCCCCGGCCGAAGCGCCCGACGGCCACCCCGGGTACGGCCGCCACCGACTCGGCGTCGGGACCTCCGGGACACCCGACGCCGCTGGGGCGCCCGGCGCCGCCGACAGGTCCGCCCGACGTCGGGTGCCGTCCCGCTGTCCGGCACCTGACGTTCCGTCGTCCGCCCCGCCGGGCGGGACCGACCCGTCCGACACGCGCACGCCGAGCCCGCGTGGTGATGGCTAGGGGCGGGGCCAGGGTGTGCCGGTGAGGTACTCGTGGACCGCGTGGGCCAGGGCGCGGCCCCGGGCGGCGGCGTGGCCGGGGCCGGTGGGGCGGGTGAGGCCGCCGAGGGCGAAGACGCCGGGCCGCGACGTGCGCCCGGCAGCGTCGACGGCCGGACCCGCGTGGCCGGCGGTCGGTGTCAGGCCGGCCGCTCGCGCCAGTTCGTCCTCCGGCACCCAGGAGCCGCAGAACACCACGGCCGCGCAGTCGAGTTCGGCCCGCGCCCCGTCCGCGCGGGCCAGCCGCACCCCCGTGACGCGGCCCTCGGCGCCGGTCAGCTCGCGCACGTCGGCGTCGAGCACGGGCACGCCCCAGCCGAGTCGGGTCAGCGCGCGCCACGGCGCCCGCCGGTGCGGCGCGGCGTCGACCACGGCGACCAGCGGGGTGCCGGCCCGTCGCAGCGCACGCGCCACCCGGTGGCCGGGGTCGTCCGTGGCCCCGACGATCACGGTGGCGCCGATCGGCGGCCCGGACTGGGCCAGGGCGCGCAGCGCGCCCTCGCCGGTGAGGACTCCCGTGCCGCGCGCGCCCGGCACCCCACGCGCGGCCCGGGGGCGCTCCCGGGCGCCGGTGGCGAGGACGACGGCCCGCGCCGTGATCAGCTCGCGCCCGGTGGGGCCGGTGGCGGCGACGGTGAGCGGGCCCGCCCAGTCGGTGACGCACCATCCGGTCCGCACGGACACCCCGAAGCCGGTGACCGCGTCGGTCAGCTGTCGCGCGGTCCGTTGCCCGGCCGGGCCGGTGTGGGCGACACGGAGCCCTGGGCCGGCGCCGCAGGCCCAGGGCGCGAAGCGCAGTACGCCGCCGGCCGTCGGCTCCTGTTCCAGCACCTCGACGGGGCCGACTCCGAACGCGGCCAGCGCGCCCGCGGCGGCCAGCCCGGCCACACCCGCGCCGACCACCAAGACGTCCACGCTCCGTACGGCCGGGCCGAGCTCTGCCGCCCCGCCCGTGGTGTCGGCCGCGCCCACGGGATCGGCCGGGCGTGCCGGGCCGGCGCCCGGTGCGGTGGGCGAAGCGCCGTCGAGCAGGGCACGCAGGGTCGCCGCGCAGCGGGTGCCCTGGCAGCGGCCGGCGCCGGCCCGGGTGCGCCGGCGCAGCCCGTCGGGCCCGGCCGGCGGCACCGTGCTGGCCAGCGCGTCCCGCACCTCGCCACGGGTGACCCGCTCGCAGGCGCAGACCACGGTGCCGTACGCGGGGTCGGCCGCGATGAGTTCGGGACGCCGGTAGGGACGCTGGCCCGCCTCGCCCAGGTGCGGCGTGCGCACCGGTGGCAGCGCGCGGGGGGTGCCCAGGGGCAGGCCGCCGTCGGCGAGCAGCGCGGCGACGTGGGCGGCGATGGCCAGGGAGGCGGTGAGTCCGGTGGAGCGGATGCCGCCGACGGCCACGTACCGCTGTGACGGGTGCGCGTGGATCTGGTAGTCGTCGTGTTCGGTCGCGGCGCGCAGCCCGGCGTAGACCGCGGTGACTTCCTCGGCGAGCAACGCGGGCACGACGCGGGCGCCCCGGTCGCGCAGGAAGGCCAGTCCCTCGGCGGTGGTGCCGGTCGCGGTCCTGTCCGTGAGGTCCTCGGCGGTGGGGCCGAGCAGGACGTTGCCGAAGACGGTCGGCGCCACCAGTACGCCCTTGCCGAGGGCCGTGGGTACCGGGAGCACGATGTGGCGCACCAGGTGGCGGGCTTGGCGGTCGAAGACCACGAGTTGGCCCCGGCGCGGGCGCACGGTGAACTCGTCGTGCCCCAGCAGCCGGTTGATCTCGTCCGCGCGCAGCCCCGCCGCGTTGACCAGGTGACGGGCGCGCAGCGGCCCCCGGTCCGTGCTGATCTCGTGCCACGCGCCGGCGTCGATGTGCCGCACCCGAGCGCCCAGATGCAGGTCGACCCCGGCGCGTACGGCCTGTGTCGCGTAGGCGACGACCGTGCTCCAGGGGCAGATGACGCTCTCGTCCGGCACGTCGAGGGCGCCGAGTGCCCCCGGGCCCAGGTGCGGTTCGCGCCGGCGCAGTTCGGCGGCCTCCAGCGGGCGGGTGGCGTGGTAGCCGTTGCGCTCGGCCTTGGCGGCCAGCGCGGGCAGGGCGGCGAGTTGGTCCGCGTCCCAGGCGACCAGCAGCGCACCGGTGCGGCGCAGCGGGATGCCGGTCTCGGCTGCGTACGCGGCCAGCAGCCGGTGCCCCTCGCGCACCAGGCGGGCCTCCAGGGTGCCCGGGGTGGCGTCGAACCCGGTGTGCAGGATCGCGGTGTTGGCCTTGGACGTGCCCGTGCCGACGTCATCGGCCGCCTCCACGAGGGCCACCCGCAGGGGGTGGCGGGCCAGCTCGCGGGCGATGGCGCAGCCGACGACGCCGGCGCCGACGATCGCGACGTCGTACCCGGGCTCGCGCGCGTGGCGCGGCAGAGCTCCGGCGGTGGTGACGGTCATGCGGTCCCTCGCTGCTCGCTGGTGCCAACGGGTGTGCGCAGCGGGCGGTTCGCCGCCGCGCGGGCCACCGCGCCGGGCCGCCGGGCGCTGGCACCGGGCGCGCCGGAACGGGCCCTCACACGCGGGATGCCGCGTACCGGCCGTGCGCGAAGGACAGGCTACGCGGCGGGCCCTCCCCGGAGGCGGGCGACGACCCGACGCGGGTAGGGGCCCGAGGCGGGTGGGGACCCGGCCGGGGGGGGACCCGGCCGTGGGTGGGGAGCCGGCCGTGGGGCCCGGCCAAGTGCGGGCCCACCCGGGTGAGGACCCGCCCGGGTGGGGCGGGCCCGTACCGGCGGTCCGTGGTCTGTGCCGTGGTCACGGCCCGCGGTCCCTCCCGCGCCGGGCCCCGCGCGCGGGAGGCACGCCAGGCGACGACCGGCCGTAACGCGCGCGCGGGCGCCCTCGGGTGGCGCCCCGGCCCTCGCGTGACGGGCTGGGCCGGGAGGGGCGGCGCGGGCGGGCCGGGCTACGGGGTGCGGGCCAGGAGGGCCGCGACCGCCGACCGGAAGGTGGCGCGCCGTTCGGCGGCCTGCGCGGCGCTGACGCGGGGCTCGTAGACCGCCGCCGGCCGCCAGGTGGGGACGGCCTCGGACACGGTCAGCTGGGTGTCGAGGCCGAGCCTGGCCACCGCGCCCACGCCCAGCGCGGTGGCGTCCGGCAAGGCGGAGACCTCGACGGGGCGTCGCAGCAGGTCGGCCTGGGTCTGCATGAGCAGCGCCGACCGGGTCAGGCCGCCGTCGACACGCAGCGCGGTCAGCGGCTCGCCCAGGTCGCTCGCGGCGGCGTCGGCGATCTCGGCGACCTGGGCCGCGATCCCCTCGCACAGCGCGCGGACCAGGTGGCCGGGGGTGGTGTCCAGGCCGAGGCCGGTCAGCGCGCCGCGCGCGTCGCCGCGCCACCAGGGCGCGGCCAGCCCGGCCAGCGCGGGCACGAACGTCACGCCGCCGGCGTCGGGCACGCCGCCGCCGACCGGGTCGAGGTCGTGCGCCCCGGAGATGGCCCCCAGTTCGGTGAGCCAGCGCACGGCGGAGGCGGCGGCGAACACCTGCCCGTCCAGGCAGTAGCTCGGCCGGCCGGCGAGTCGCCAGGCGACGCAGCTCACCAGGCCGGACGTGCCGCGCCGGGGGCGGTCGCCGGTCGGCGCGAGCAGGAAGGCACCGGTGCCGTAGGTGCACTTGGCCACGCCCGGCTCGGTGACGCGCTGGGCGAGCAGTGCCGCCTGCTGGTCCACCAGCAGCCCCGTCAGCGGCACCTCGGCGCCGAAGGCGGTGACGGTGCCGGCGACGCTGTCCGCGTCCACGATCTCGGGTAGCTGCTCGCCGGCCAGCCCGAAGACCTCCAGCGCGGGCTGGGACCAGGTCAGGCTGTCCAGGTCCAGGAGTTGGGTGCGGCCGGCGGTCGCCACGTCGGTGACGAACGCGCCGGTCAACCGGTGTACCAGCCAGGCGTCGCTGGTGGTCACCACGCCGGCGCGGGTCAGATGGCGGCGCAGCCAGGCCATCTTGGGCGCGGCGAAGTACGGGTCGAGGGGCAGCCCGGTGATCTCCCGTAGGGCCGGGGCGTGTGCGGCCAGTTCCGCGCAGAGGGGCGCGGCGCGGCGGTCCTGCCAGCCGATGGCCTGGGTCAGCGGCTCCCCCGTGGCGGGGTCCCAGGCCAGCACGGTCTCGCCCTGGTTGGCGAGTCCGACGGCCACCACGCGCTCACCCGCGTCCGCCAGCGCCTGCCGCCCGGCGTCCACCACCGAGGCCAGCAGCGCCCGCGGCTCGACCTCGGCCAGCCCACCAGCCGCGTACCGGGGCCGCACCGCCGCGTACCCGGTGCCGATCACACCCCGTTCCGGGCAGATGACCAGCGCCTTGGTGCCGGAGGTGCCCTGGTCCACGGCGAGTACGGGTCCGCTCATCGCCTGCCACCGCTCACTGGCCTACCTCGCTTCCCACCGGGGCCGCTCCCGCGCGCGTCCTGCCGCAGTGTCGAGCGCCGGGGGCGGGCCTGGCAACCACGCTGGCCGGTGGGGCGTGGCGGCACGCGGGTGTCCGGGCCGCTGGGGTGTGGGCACCCGCGCACCACGCGCCCCCGTACCGCGCGCGTCACGGATCGCCGCGCCCGCCGCCCGTCGCGTGGGCGCCCGCTCGGCGCGCACTCCCACGATGTCGGTGGACGGCGTAAGCGGCGTGCGCGGTTGTGCGGGCATTCGTCCGCGAACCACCCGCCAAGGTCGTACATCGGCGTCATCCCACCGCCTCGCCCCGCCCCGTCGGAATTCCGCGCGGAGGGTTTCGCGCGTATGTCTCTTTGTTTATCGGGCAACAACTCAACGGCCGCCGCGCCACCCCCTCCCACTCGGTTGAGCAGGGACTTTGGGTTCGGCGCGGGGGTGCGCGGCATGCCCGCGGACCCGATTGCCGTGCCAGTCAAAGAATCTGACGGGCCGTAGGTTTTCTTGGCCACTGGATTAGCGGAGCCGATCCGTGTACGAATGCCATCCGAGTATCCGCACCACGGAGGTGGAGGCGCCGGAACACGGTGCTCCCGCACGGGGCGTACGGCGCTGGGCGCTGCCGGTTCGCCGTATCCCCGCACCGTGCGTCCCGCCAGCGGCGGGACGCGCGCCGCGACACCACACACCACGCACCCTGAAGGACCGATGACCCTCACGCCACCACCCGAGCCCCACCCGGCCGGGGCTCGGGCGCGCCCGCTCCACGTCCCCGTCGCGGCACCGGATCGCGACCGCCCGCCACCGGCGCGCACGGCGGGCGACCGGCCGGCCGCGCCGGGCGCGAGGCCCGGCGCGGCGTGGAGCGCGGCGGCGGTGGCCTGATGGCCGACGGCGCGTTCCGCCCGGTCTACCACCCGGCGGGCCACGACGGCGCGTTACGGGACGCCGTACAGGAGGTGCGGACGGGGCATTGGGTGACCATGCGTGACCTGTTGGCCACGACGCCCGACTGGGGTCTGTGGACCCAGCGCACCCAGGTGCTCGCGGCCACGGCCGCCGGCTCGGACGTGGTGTGGGCCTGGCACCTGGAGGAGCCGGACAACGTGGCGGCGCTGGTGATGCGGGCCCGGGTGCTGGTGGAGCGGGCGGTGCGCGCGCACCGCGCGGGGCACCGGCACACCCGCGAGCTGTGGCAGGAGGCGTGGGAGGCGTGCCAGCTCGCCGCGCACCACTCCCCCGCCGACCCGGTGCCGTGGGTGTGTCTGGTGGCGCTGGCCCAGTTGGACCAGGGGCAGCGGCTGGCCGAACACCGGGCGCGCCCGCCCGAGCCGATGCTCTTTCCCGGACCGTGGGGGCTGCTGACCGAGGCGCACCGACGCGACCCCTTCAACCGCGAGGCGTACCACCGGATGCTCCAGTTCACGCACGCCCGGCGGGGTGGCGGCCCGCTGTCCGAGGCGGTGAACTTCGCCCGCTGGGCGTCCTCGCGCGCCCCGGTCGGCCCGGCCGTGCACGTCCTGCCGCTGTACGTCCACGTGGACCGCTACCGGGAGGAGCGCGGCCACTGGCAGGCGCTCGACCTGCACTGGACCACCGACGAGGCGTTACGGGACGCCGACCACGCCCTGCACTACTGGTTCGCCCACACTCCCGCCGCCGCCTGCTCGCCGCTGGACCTGAACTACCTGGCGCACGCGCTGTGGGCGGCCCTGCGCTTCGCCGAGGCGGCGCCGGTCTTCGAGGCCCTCGGCCCGTACTACACGCCGATGCCCTGGGCCTGTCGCGGGCAGGGCGCCGGCGGCCCCGAGGTCGCCGAGGAGGTCTTCCTCCGCGCGCGCGGCCGGTGCCTGGCGGCCGCGCGCCGACCGGGCCCCTGACCCGCCGGCCGCGCCCCGCCGTACCGGCCCGTGCCCCGCGCGGCGCCACGGCCCACCCGCGCGGGACGGCCCCCACCCCGCCACTCACCCCACTCCGTCCCGTTCACGCGGCGCACCCCCCTGGGAGCAATCTGTCATGTCACGCACAAAGCGGCCCGGTCCGATGGGCGTCGCGTCCGGCGAGGCCACGCACCACGACGAGGAGCGACGGCTACGCGAACTCGGCTACCAGCCCGTACTGGCCCGTCGCATGGGGCACTTCGGCAACTTCGCCATCAGCTTCTCGGTCATCTCGGTGCTCTCCGGCTGCATGACGCTCTACGGCTTCGGCCTGGGCACCGGCGGGCCCGCCGTGATGCTCTGGGGCTGGATCGGCGTCGGGCTCTTCGTCCTGTGCGTGGGGCTCGCGCTGGCCGAGGTCACCAGCGCCTACCCGACGTCGGGCGCGCTGTACTACATGGCCGACCGGCTGGGCGGGCGCAAGTGGGGCTGGTACACGGGCTGGCTCAACCTGCTGGGGCTGCTCGGCGCCATCGCCGGCATCGACTACGGTGCCGCGCTGTTCACCGGTGCCGTGCTCAACCTCCAGTGGGGCTTCGACCCCACTCCCGAGTCGACCATGCTCATCTTCGTCGCCATCCTGCTCGCGCACGCCACGCTGAACCTGTTCGGCGTACGGCTGGTCAGCGTGCTCAACTCGATCAGCGTCTGGTGGCACCTGGCGGGTGTGGCTCTGATCGTCACCGTGCTCACCGTGGTCCCCGACCAGCACCAGTCCCCCGGTTTCGCCTTCACCGAGTTCGTCAACGACACCGGCTGGGACAACCCGCTGTACGTGACCGCCGTCGGCCTGCTGCTCGCCCAGTACACCTTCTCCGGCTACGACGCCTCGGCCCACCTGTCCGAGGAGACCTCACACGCCTCGGTCTCCGCCGCGCGCGGCATCGTGCGCGCCATCTGGGTGTCGTGGATCGCCGGGTTCGTCCTCCTGGCCGGCCTGACCTTCGCCATCCAGGACTACGCCGGGGCGCGGGAGAGTGCCACCGGCGTACCGCCCGCGCAGATCATGCTGGACGCCCTCGGCACCACGGGCGCGGTGCTGCTGCTCCTCGTGGTCATCGTGGCCCAGTTGTTCTGCGGCAACGCGGAGGTCGCCGCCGCCAGCCGGATGGTCTTCGCCTTCAGCCGGGACGGCGCGCTCCCCGGCTCCGGGCTGTGGCGCCGCGTCAGCTCCCGCACCCGCACGCCCGTGCACGCCGTCTGGCTCTCGGTCGCGGTGGCCTGCCTCCTCGCGGCGCCCTCGCTGTACTCCGAGACCGCCTACGGCGCGGTGACGGCCATCAACGTCATCGGCATCACCCCCGCCTACGCCATCCCCATCTACCTGCGCCTGCGCGCCGGAGACCGGTTCGAACCCGGCCCCTGGCACCTCGGACGCTGGAGCCGACCGGTGGGCTGGGTCGCGGTGGGCTGGGTGGCCGTGGTCACCGTCCTGTTCTGCCTGCCCCAGTCACGCCCGGTGACGGTGGACTCGATGAACTACGCCGTGATCGCCCTGGCCGCCGTCCTCGCCCTGGCCACCGTCTGGTGGTACGTGGCCCGCCACGCGTACGGCACCCCGACCGCCTACGGCACGGCCCGCGAACGGGCCGAGATCGCCGGCGACATCGTCTGACCAGCACGCCGCCCCACGCGCCGTCGCTCGCCCCGCGCCCTGGGCCCGCGCGGGACGGTGACGGTGCCCCTGAGCGAGCGGATTCCGCGCCGCGCTGGTGGCACTCTCGTCGGCCGCGCCCCACCGGGGCGATCCGGATGGACGTGCACCGCGCGCGGCAGGTGCCCTCGCGTGCTGGTATGGAGACGTCCTGCGTGATCGTTTGACGGCTACGGCGACGTGCCTTCGTGGAGCGCGCGGGGCGGTGGTTTCTTCGTTCGAATCATGGAGGACGATGTGAAGCAAGGTCGTGCACTTCTGCCGCGGGGTGCTGCGGTGTCCGTTCTGACGGTGGCTCTGCTGGCCTCCGGGGCGTCCGTGGCGTCGGCGGCGTCCGGCGCTCCGGACGGTGGCTGTTGGCGTACCTGCCCGAACCCCCAACCGGGCCCACCCGGCCCCGCTGGCCCGGCGGGCCCCGCCGGGCCAGCAGGTCCCGCCGGAGCGGAAGGCCCCGCGGGACCGGCAGGCCCTGCCGGAGCGGAAGGCCCCGCCGGACCAGCAGGCCCCGCCGGAGCGGAAGGCCCCGCCGGACCAGCAGGCCCCGCCGGAGCGGAAGGCCCCGCCGGACCAGCAGGCCCCGCCGGGCCGACGAGCCCGACGCGGATCGTCGAGGAGACGTACACACTCAGCAGCGGCCTCAACACCGGTACGGCCACGTGCCCCGCGGGTACGAGCATCACCGGCGGCGGTCTGAGAACGCCGCTGGGCGGCAACAACCTCACGGCTCAGGCGTACGAGTCCTACCCGTCCGGGGACAACACGTGGACGGTGTCCTTCAACAACTCGGCCGGCACCACCGGCACTTACACGGTGTACGCGCTGTGCATCCCGGTGACCGGGACCAGGTGATCCGCGACCGGTTCCAGCGGTAGCGCGAGCGGGACGGTGTGCCGCCGAACGGCGTACGCGGCGGCACACCGTCCCCGCCCGGGCGCTGTCCCGCCCCGGGCCACGCGTCAGGACCTACGCGGCGGGGGTGAGCTCGGCGCGGCCGAAGAGCAACGCGTAGCCGGTGGGGAGTTCGCGCAGGATGCGGGTGAGGAGGTCGGGACCGGCGTGGGCGGCGACGGCGGAGAGGACGGAGCCGGTGTCCCAGCGGGTGGTGGCCAGGGAGGCGCCGGTGCGGGTGGCGAGGTCCTTGACGAAAGCCCTTCCGGTCAGTGGCTGGGGATCGGGTATCTGCGCGGTCAGGATCCGCGCGGCCTCCTGGGGTAGGCAGGCGGCCAGGTCAACGCGTTCGTCGCCGGTCAACTGGCGTCCCAGTCCCGCGAGGACGAGGTGGACCGCTTCTTCGGCTCTCTCCCTGGTGGGGTAGGCGCCCTCGTACCGGACCTTCTCCAACATCTGCTGGTACGCGGTCCGGTGCGGCTGCTGACGCTCAAGCGGTGCGCGCGTGTCGGTGATCACTGCGGTGCATGCCTTTCGTGGAGCCAGGGCGAACTGGTGCCAGGGGATGGCACGGGTAGCCGGGATGGGCGAGAGGGGAACGGTGGCGAGGGGGTGCCACCCGCGAGGGTGCGGAGGGTCGCGGTGGAAGGAGGGTCACGGTGAAAGGGGACCGGTCACCCGCCCTCCGCACCCGCTCGACCGGTGTCAGCCGGAGATCTCGCGGTGGCCGGAGCCGACACCAACGGAGATCTTGCGGGGCTTGGCGCGCTCGGCGATCGGAATGCGCAGGGTGAGCACCCCCGCGTCGTAGTCGGCCTGGATGCGCTCGGTGTCGAGCGTGTCGGCGAGCACGATCTGGCGGGAGAAGACACCCAGGGGCCGCTCCGACAGCTCCATCTGCACGTCGTCGGCCTTGACCACTGGCCTGCGCTCGGCCCTGACGGTCAGCATGTTCCGCTCGACGTCGACATCGATCGCGTCCGCGCTGACACCGGGCAGGTCGAAGGCCACCACGTACTGGTCGCCCGCACGGTAGGCGTCCATCGGCATCGCCGATGGCTTGGACCAGGTACCCGGGCCCGTCAGCTGCTGCGTCAGTCGATCCAGCTCACGGAAGGGGTCAGTGCGCATCAACATCGTGAAAACACCTCCAGCAGGTCCAGGCAGTTACTGCCAATGCGCCTCACTGACCCTGTTGTAACATGTCATCCAGTGGATGACAAACACGATGTCGTCTTACGGATGACATCTTGAGGGAGGTGCCCGTGACCGCGGCCGACCCACCGCCGCCCGCGACGGCCAGCACGACCACCCCGGCCTCGTTCCTCGCTGCCGCAGCGGCCCTGCACGCCATCGACGACGCCCTGCGCGACGCCCGACGGGAGCCCCCGGACTCGTCCAGGGGACCCGAAACAGGGCCCGAACAGGCGCTGGCCTCGCTGATGCTGCTGCGGCAGGTGCGCGAGCAACTCGCCCGATGGGAGACCGATCTGATCGAAACGGCCCGTGACGCGGGAGCCAGTTGGGCCGATCTCGCCCACCCGCTGGGCGTCGCCAGCCGTCAGGCCGCCGAACGCCGCTACCTGCGCGGACGCCCCGGCCCGGCCGGAACCACCGGAGAGCAACGCGTGACCGCCACTCGGCAGGCCCGGGCCGCCGAGCGCACCACCGCCACCTGGGCCCGGTCCCACGCCGCCGATCTGCGCCGCCTCGCCGGCCAGATCGCCGCCCTCGGCGACCTTCCCCCGGCCGCCCGCCACCCGCTCGGAGAGCTGCACGCGGCCCTCGCCCACGACGACCCCGCCGACCTGATCGCCCCCCTGGCCGCCACCCGACCCCATCTGACCGCCGCCCACCCCGACCTCGCCGCCCAGCTCGACACCCTGACACCCCCCTGAGCCACGACGCGGGACGTACGGAGGCGCTCTTCGCTCTTCGCTCAGGCTCCCGCGAAAAGCCTGACCGACGCGGTCCACGCACCGGTACGGCACCCCACCCGCCATCCGCCACCTCGCGCCCGCGCACGACGCCCGGGCCCGGCCGGAGTGGCACCGGCGGGGGGGGCGCCCGGGCGACGGCGCAGCCGCCACGACGTACGCGAGGGGCTCCTCGGCACCACGCCCCCCACGGCCGATCAGGGGCGCGACACGCGGGTGGTGCCGTCGAGCCGCGCACACCGCCACGGGCGCCCCGCGCGGGCGCGGAGAAGACCCGCCCAGGGGGCGGCCACCTGTCGCTCCCCGCCCAGGAGCCTGGCGCTGAACGCGTCAGTCGGGCAGGGGCACGCGGATGACCGGATCGAAGGGGTGCTTGTTGAAACCCGTGCGTATGTTGCGGCAGTTCGGCGCTTCGCACATGAAGTACCCGTCGACGTTCCGCTGCCCTGTCCGCCCCTTGAGCCAGACCTTCTCGTGGTCGGTGAGCGGACGGTGCGGTTCGTCGGTGTCGCAGGTGTAGCAGAACTTGACGCCTGAGGACACGACGGCCTCCCCTAACGAGCGGACGAGCCGAAAAACACGAGTGTACGAGGGCGAGTTGAGCCGGCTGTAGGGAGCAATCGGCCGTCTCCCCCGTGCCAGCGTGACGTGAGAACGCGTCGGCCGCGCGGCGGTGGCGCGGCCGGCCCAGCTCCCCACGGCGGCACGCCCCGGCCGCGCCGTACGCGCGATCCGGCACACCAGGGGGCCGGCCGCGTCAGGCGGGCCGGCTCTCGATGTGGGCGAGATGGGCGGCGAGGATCTCCTCGAACGCGGCGCGGCGGTCGGCCCCGAGGGGACGGACGCCGCTGGCGAAGTGGGCCAGCGTGGGGAAGCGTTCGGGATCGGCGCCGAAGACCGCGACGCGGAACTGCTCCATGCCCTGTTCGTACTCGGCCGGGGCGATGGCGCTGAATCCGGCCTCGGAGGTGATCAGCGCGGCGATCAGGACGACGAGGCGGTGATACCGCGTCGGAACCTCCTCGTCGGGCAGGCCGGACGCGCGCAGGGCCCGCAACAGCTCCTCCATGACCAGTCGCGAACCGGCACCGCCCGACCCGTAGCGCCCCCACACCGAGGCGAGTTGGGGCTGCCCGCCGAACGCCGCGCGTAGGTGCAGGGCGAGCCCGGTGACGCGCTGTCGCCAGTCGCCCTCGGGGTGGTAGCCGTCCATGGCGGCCAACAGGACCCGGTCGGCGACCGCGCGCAGCAGTTCGGTCTTGTTGCGGAAGTGTCGGTACAGGCTGGAGGAGTCGGTCCCGAGCGCTGCCGCGAGCTTGCGCACGCTGAACGACTCGGCATCGCTCGTACGCAGCAGCTCGGCCGCCGTGTCCAGGATCTCGTCGGTCGACCAGCGCCTTCGGCCCGTCATCACGCCCCTCTCGTCGAAGCTCAGTCTAACTTATGCACTTGCCTATGCACGCACCGCGTGCATAATCAGGGCAGCGCGTCATTCCGACGCGACGACAGACCCGACACCCGGTCGGGAGAGAAGGGACCATGAGCCAGAGCGCGACCACCGCCCGGCCACCGGAGCCGGACTTCTCGGCGATCACGACCGAGGAGCTGCACGCCTACCGCGAGGCGGAGAACCGCTTCCGGGCCTCCGACGCGGCCCGGGCGATCCTCGGGGAACCGCACCCCGGCGCCACGATCGACTGGCGCGAGATCACGCTGCCCGGCCGCGACCTGCCGGTACGGGTCTACCGGCCGGCCCCGACGGGAGGGAACGCGGCCGCGACCCGAACGGATCCGCTGCCCCTTGTGGTGCACGTCCACGGAGGCGGCTTCGTGGGCACGGCGGCGCAGTGCGACTGGACCAACAGTCACCTCGCCGCCCGACTACCCGCCGTCGTCGTCTCGGTCGAACACCGCCTCCTCGCCCCCGACAGCTCCCTCGCGGACGCCGCCGACGACGGCTGGGACACGCTCCAGCACGTCGTGCGGCACGCCGCGCGGTGGGGGGTCGACCCCGCCCGCACGGCCGTCTTCGGCGAGAGCTGCGGCGCGCTGATCAGCGCCCTGACGGCCATCCGGGCCCGCGAGGCCGGCCTGCGTCTCGCGGCGCAGGTACTGGTCAACCCGGCGGTCGAGATGACGGGGACGATGTTCGACTACCCCTCGATGGCCGAGTACGCGTACAGCCCGACCCGGGCGCTGCCCCTCCTGCGGCTCTTCCAGCGGCTGGCCGTCCCGCCGGGGGCCGACGCCATCGCGGTCTCCCCTCTCCACGCGGCCGATCTGGGCGGACTCGCCCCGGCGCTCGTGATCGTGCCGACCCGGGACGCGGTCGCCGACCACGGCCGCCGCTACGCCGAGCGTCTCCAGGCGGCCGGGACGACCGTGCGACTCACCGAATACCCGGGCGCGCGGCACGCGTTCCTCACCCTGCCCGGCGTGGAAGCCCAGGCCGAGGCCGCCCAGGCGGAGATCCTCGCCTTCCTCCGCACGGCCCTCGTGAGGTGAGGGAGGAGGACCGGACCGCCACCGGGGCCGGGACCGGGCCGGATCGGGGCGCGTCCGTGTCCGGCCCACGCCGGCACGCTCACGCGGCCCCCGGGGAACCCGCGAGGTCCACCACGTCGCGGACGTCGCGTCCGCGGTTCCCCGGGCCCGGGGAACCGGCGACAGCCCTCGCGACCGCGCGGACCCACACCGTCGCGGTTGCCCACCCATCACACCCGGAGGAAGACACCATGCGACGCATCGGCATCATCGGAGTCGGCGAGATCGGGCGGGCCCTCGTCGAGGGCCTGCGCCACGGAGGCGACACCTCGTTCGACGTCCTCCTCTCGCCCCGGGGAGCCGGCACCGCCGCCGAACTGGCCGAGCGCTTCGAGGGCGTCCACGTGTGCGCCGACAACCAGGAGGTGCTCGACGGCTCCGACGTGGTGATCATCGCCGTGCGCCGCCAGGGCCACCGCGAGGCGCTCGCCGGGCTCACGGTCGACGACGACACGACCGTGGTCAACCTCATGGCGGGCGTCGCCGCCGACGACCTCCGCCACACCCTCGCCACCGACGCCCCGATCGTCCGCGCGATCCCCCTGCCCGCCGTGCGCGAGCGTCGCTCCGTCACCGTGACCCACCCCTCGCATCCGGTGGTGGACTCCCTCTTCGACCAACTGGGCGGAGCCCTGCCCGTGGCCGACGAAGCCGCCTTCGACGTCTTCTCCGCCCTGACCGGGACGCTCACCGCGCACTACGCCTACCTCGCCACCCTCACCGCGTGGGCCGCCGACCACGGCATCGCCCCCGACGCCGCCGAGCGGTACGTGCGCGGCCTCTTCCACAACGTCGGCCGCTCGCTGGGCGACGGGGCCCGGCCCCTGCGCCACCTCGCCGCCGACCACGAGACCCCCGGGGGCAACAACGAGCGCATCCGCACCACCTGGTTCGACCCGGCCAACGCCGCGTCGTTGCGGGAGTCCCTGGACGGCCTCCTCGCCGATCTGCGGTAGCGGCCCCAGCGCGGGCCATCCGTGACCCGACCGTCGGCGGACCGCTGACGCGCGCCACCCGGCGGGCGGCCGGGGCGCGCCCGGCGGCGCCGGGCCCACGCCGGACCTGACGGCGGCGTTGGCGGCGGGGGGCCACGGCGTGGGGCGAGGGGCGAGACCACCGTGCCCGGTGATCCGGCGCGGTCACCGGGCACACCCTCGGGGGCGGTCAGGACGCGGCTGAGCCGCCTTCGGCCGACGTGTGCTGGCGCCTGTAGTGGCGGGCCGCTCGTGCGCGGTTTCCGCACGACGGCTTGCACCACTCCTGCCGCCCGTGGCTCTGGAGGAAGTAGCGCACGCAGCGCGGCGCGGCGCAGGCCCGCAGCCGTGTACGCGGTGGGCCGCCGAGAAAGTCGATGGCGGATCGGGCCAGGGCCGAGACCAGCCGAACATCTGGATCGTCCCGCGCGGACAGCAGTCGGACGATGGGCTCCCCGTCGGGAGGCCAGTGGATCTGCGGGGCGACCGGCTCCCGCGCGGCGCTCGCGTTGAGGTGGGCCATCGCCTGGTCGGGGGGCATCAGGCGATGGGCGTCGGCCGGGCTGGGCGGGGCGGGACTGACCACCCGGGCGAACAGGGCCCGGACCGCCTGTCGCAGCTCGACGATCCCGAGCCTGAGCTGTTCGTCTACCGCCAGTCCCCCCGCCGGTACGTGGCCGGCCAGCAGATCCCCCCGCTCCTGGAGCCATCGCGTTGTCCCCTGGATCGTGGCGAGGTCATCGGTGACGCCGCCGTCCCCGTCGTGACGAACCGTGCTCACCAGCTCCAGTGCCAGCCAGCGCTCCACGTGGCATCCCCTTCTCTCCCGGTGCCAGATCGTCGACCACTTGATCACATCGCCACGCACACCCTAAGGTCCCTAACGGTAAATCGAAAACTTCCGTTAGGGATGTGGGAGGGGCGGGACACTCGCCCCCGCACGGGACGGCGGCCGAGCCGCCAGGGGAGGCGACCGCGCCATGACACTGCTCGCGCACATCAGCGACCTGCACCTGGACGGCGGGGAGAGGGCGGCCCGGCGCGCCACCCGCGTCCTGGACCACCTGCGAGCCCTGCCTCACCCGGTGGACGCGCTCCTGGTCACCGGGGACATCGCCGATCACGGCACGGAGGCCGAGTACGAGGAGGCGGCCCGCATCCTGGCCGCCCCCTTCCCCGTCCTCACCTGCCCCGGAAACCACGACGCGCGACCGGCCTACCGCAAGGCCCTGCTCGGCCAGGCGCCCGACGACGGCCCCGTCAACCAGGCCCACCACATCGCCGGCACCACCATCCTGATGTGCGACTCCACCATCCCGGGCCGTGACGAGGGACGCCTCGACGCCGCGACGCTCGCCTGGATCGACACCACCCTCAGCACACTGGCGCCGGACACCACGGCGCTGATCGCCTTCCACCAGCCGCCCGTCCCGCTCCACCACCCGCTGCCCGACTCCGCGATGCTCGAAGAGCCCGGGCGGCTGGCCGCACTGCTCGACGCGCACCCAAGGGTCGCCGCCGTCCTCACCGGTCACGCTCATACGGCGGCGGCCTCGACCTTCGCCGCGCGTCCGCTGATCGTCGGACCGGCCGTCACCTGGACCCTGCGCATGCCCTGGGAGGGCGACCAGATCGCGGACCGGGACCAGCCGCCCGGCCTCGCGTTCCACGTCCTGGACGACGACGGGCGCCTGACCACCCACTACCGCGTCGTGCTCTGACCCCCGCTCGCCCGCCCCGGAGACACCGTGGTCGGTCCCTACGCCGTCGCCGGCTTCCTGGTGGCACTCCTCCCCCGGGTCGCCACCCCCGGAGCCAGCCTGGCCCTGCTGGTCCAGCACGTCACCGACGGTGGCCGACGGCGGGCCCGCCCCGTCATCCTCGGCATCGTCACCGGCCTGTACGTCCACGCCGCCCTCGCCGCGGTCGGGCTGTCAGCCCTGGTGACGCACTCCAGCGTGGCCTTGGCCGCCGTCAAGCTCATCGGCGCCGCCTACCTCGTCGCACTGGGCGTACGGACATGGCGCTCCGCCACGCCGCCCGACGCCCACCCCCACCGGCGACGCCCGGCCCGCCCCGCTCACTCCGGCTACGCCCCAACCCTGCTCGCCAACGCCCTCCACCCGAAGGCAGCCGCTGTCCACCTGACCCTGGCCCCAGTTCATCGCGGGCCGGCAGTCCTTCGCCGGCCAGATCCTGACGCTGGCCACCGCGCACGCACTGCTGATCGCGCTCTGGCTCGCGGGCTGGACCCTCCTCATCCGGCGCGCCTCCCGCGCCCCGCGCGAGCCCCGCTTCCCGCGCGCGGCCACCCGGACCACGACGGTGACCCTCCTCGCCCTCGGCATCCGGAGCACCGCGATGGAGCGCCACCGGCGTGACCGCCTGCCACCAGCCGTCCCTCGGGCCGCTTCGCGTACCGCCGCGGCGCGCCTCGGCGCGTGACCGGCGGAGCCGGCGCGGGCGAAGCGGAGGTCCGGGCCACGGGTTCTGACCGCCCCGGCCGGGACAACTCGCCCGGCCGCCCTCGCGGCTTCGTCGCCGCGTACGGTGCGGGCGGCGATGCTGGCGCCTACGAGAAGTGGTCGGCCTCCGTGCGTAGCAACCCGCCGGACCCTGCCCGTGCCGCCCCCACCCGGCGGACACACGGGGCCGCCGCCCCGGCCCGCCGACTACATCGTGTTGACGATGAGCCCGATGTGCGTGAAGTAGTTGAGTGCGCCGAACACGAGGAACGCCAGGCCGCTGAGGGTCCAGCAGGCGCCCACGATCCAGGTGGTGGCCTTGGTGCGGCGGCGCAGAAGGGCGGGGAAGACGAGGGCGCCGACGCCGACGAGGACGTAGAGCCCCGACATGAAGCTCGCCTCCAACATAGGGTGGTCGGCGAACTCCCCCGAGATCGGCTCCTCCGGAGGGGCCGCGAAGAGGGTGTACTTCCACCCGGCGGCGGCGATGCCGAGGCAGGCCAGGCCCAGACCGAAGACGAACACGGAGATCGGCCCGGTGAGGACGGCGACGGTCCGCTCGCGGTCGGGCGCGGCGTCGAACTGGGTTCCGCGCTTCCAGAGATAGAAGGAGGCGGCCAGCAGCAGCACGCCGAAGGCCAGGGAGGGCTCCCCGAAGATGATGTTGTCGAAGGGGAAGCCCTGCCCGGCGAGCGGCCAGGTCAGGGTCATGTGCAGACCGGTGGTGAACAGGATGACGCCCAGGACCCCGAAAGCCAGGGCCCAGCTCTCGGAGACGACGGGGTGCCCACCCACGAGCCGGAACCCGAGGGCCACGATCAGCAACAGGCCGGCCCCGGCGGCGAGGGACATGATGGTGTTGTAGGTGGGCATGCGCGTCCAGTCGATCTTCAGACCGGTTTCGGCGGCTGCCATCAGTGTGCTCATGGCCCGAGGAAACCGGTTCGCCGGCCCCCGGACGGCGCCCTGACCCGTGTTCGCCCACGAAGCACCCCGAAGACCCCGCGCGCTGTACTCCGATTGGCAGTGCGGGGCGGAGGCGGTGGGCGAGGCGGGCGCGTGGGGCGACCCACCACGAAGCTCCCCGTCCACGACACCGCTCCCGTCCTCGCCAGCACCACCGGCGCTACGGCACCACACGCCCACCAGGACCGGCACACCGCCGGGCAGCGCCAGGCGACAGCCGATGCCAGATCGCAGAGCACCACACCGGCCCGCGGCACCGGCTGCCCCGGACGTCGCCCAGCGGCCACCACCTCCGCCACGACCGCCAGTGACACGAGGTCCGACGGCGCCCTGCTCCCCCAGCGCTCCGCGCCACTGAGGCACCCCGCCCGCAGCGCAGCCGACCTCGGCCCCAGCCCCAGCCCCGACCTCGGCCTCGGCCTGCGACCATGCCGCCCATGGGCAAGCACTCCCGACCCGGGCCGCCGAACCAACCCTCGCGGGTTGTCCCGCGCCTCGACCCAGACAACAAGCTCGCCGCGTACGACAGACGGCGCAGGCCACCGCTGGACGTCCACCGCCGCCACCGCCCACTCCACGGCGGCGGCAGCCACCTCCGTCCCGGCGAACCACGGGCCCTGGAGGAGTGGAACGGGTTCTCCTACGAGCCCGCCGGCACCGCCATCGACCTCGCCCAGGCCCGCACCTGGGTGAACGAACAGGCAGGCATGGCCGACGACGGGGAGCCCATCCCCTGACCCCCTGCGCGGTCACGGTCGCGAGCACCCCCACGCGAGCCGGCAACCGCGCCGTGGCTGTCGGCACGGAGGATGCCTCCGAGCGCGTCGTGCGCCTCCACACACTCCTGCGGCTGGGCAGGAAGACGCCCCCGGTTCACAGCGTCGGGCGGGGGGAGCTGTTCACGCAGGGCCTGTTGGGACAGTGCGTCTTGTTCGTTGGTGCTGATGCGTTGTGGGACGTGGACATCTGACGAACGGTCAGTGGGGCCGGGCGGAGCCGTGGCCCTCGCGGGGCATCACACCGGGTCGGCCGCAGGCGTGGCCGCGGCGGCGGTCGACAGCCGGCACCCGCTGCCGCCGCCGGCCGCCTCATCCGTGGGGGGAGCGGCCGGGCCTTGGCTGTGCGTGCACGGCGCCCGTCGCGTCGCGCTGTACGCCCTGCGTGCCGCGACCGTGGCCGGCAGGCCGCCTCAGGGGGAGCCGGGCGGGGTTTGGGGCGCGGCGCCGGGGGTGAGGACGGTTTTGATCATGCCGTCCTCCTTGGCCTGGAAGGTCCTGTACGCGGCCGGTCCTTCTTCCAGGGGGAGGGTGTGGGTGGCGAAGTGGTCGACGCCGAGGGGGTCGTCGTCGGTGAGGAGGGGCAGGAGGTCGTCCGTCCAGCGGCGGACGTTGGCCTGGCCCATGCGGAGCTGGATCTGTTTGTCGAAGAGGGTGAGCATCGGAACGGGGTCGACGGCGCCGCCGTAGACGCCGACGACGCTGATGGTGCCGCCGCGGCGGACCGCGTCGACGGCGGTGTTGAACGCGGTCATGGAGTCGATGCCGGCGTTGCTCATCAGCTTCTTCCCGAGCGCGTCGGGAAGCAGTCCGGTGAAGCGCTGGGCGGCCTTGGTGAGCGGGGCGCCATGGGCCTCCATGCCGACGGCCTCGATGACGGTGTCGGTGCCCCGGCCGCCGGTGAGATCACGGACGCGGTCCCCGACGTCGTCGTGTGCGCTGAGATCGAGAGTGAGGACGCCGCGTTCGCGGGCGCGGGCGAGGCGCTCGGGGACGAGATCGACGCCGATGACCTGGGACGCGCCCCGGTGGAGGGCGATCCGGGCGGCCATCTCCCCGATGGGGCCGAGCCCCACGACGGTCACCGTGCCGCCGGGCGGCACGTCCGCGTAGGCGACAGACTGCCAGGCGGTGGGCAGGACGTCGGAGAGGTAGAGGTAACGCTGGTCCGGCGCGGTGTGCGGGACCTTGACCGGCAGGGTGTCGCCGAACGGGACGCGGAGGAACTCGGCCTGCCCGCCAGGGACCTGGCCGTAGAGCTTGGTGAAGCCGAACAGGGAGGCCCCCATGCCGTACTCGGTGACCTGGGTGGTCTCGCACTGCGAGTGCAGCCCGCGCTCGCACGTCCAGCACCTCCCGCACGAGACGTTGAACGGGACCACCACCCGGTCTCCGGCGGTGAGGGTGCGCACCTCGGGTCCGGTCTCCTCGACGATGCCCATGGCCTCGTGGCCGAGGATGTCCCCGGTGTCGAGAAACGGGCCGAACACCTCGTACAGGTGCAGGTCAGAACCGCAGATTCCGGTCGAGGTGACGCGGACGATCACATCGGTTGGGTCCTCGATCCGCGGGTCGGGCACCGTGTCCACGCGGACGTCACGCTGACCGTGCTAGGTCAGAGCCCTCATCGCTTCTCCTCTCCAAGGACGAACAGCGCCGTGGTCAACATGCGAGGACGTCCTTCGGCTTCTCCTTGGCCCGCCGGCGTCGCCCTCGACCCTGCTGGGCGCGGTCTGTCGCCTTCGGACGCTCGCCGCCGACCGCCGGGCCGGCCTCCTTCGGTAGCTTTCCCTTGATCTGCCGGGCCTTCGCCCACGCCGTGTCGTCCTTGGCTATGACCACCACATTCCCTGCCGAGTGAGGGCGCCGTTCGTACCCGGCGCCGAACGCCGGGTTCCCGGCGACCGCCCGGGCAAACGGCGCCTCGCCCGCCGCCTGCCGTCACCGGGAGCGATCCGGACGGATGCGCGGCAGCCGACCGCCGGCCGTCACACCGGCGTGGACCGCAACGCGCTGCGTCCGCTGCTCCAGACATCGAGCAGGTGGGTGGTGAGCCGGTCCTCCAGCAGGCTCGTGGCCCGGATCCCGAAGACGACGTCGTCCTCCAGGTGGGGCTCGTCGGCCAGGAGCCCGTCGACGACCTCGTGGCGGACGACCTGCTCGTGCACGGCGTCCGCCTCGACATGCTCGTCGTAGAACCGCTGCGCCGCCGGCCCCGCGCCGCACCGGCGCAGGGAGTCGGCCAGTCGGGCCGAGCCGGGTGAGGAGGTGACCTCGACGGCGGCGAAGTGACCGACGAGGGCGCCCCGGCGGGCCCGGTGCAGGCCGAACAGGGACATCATCGTCGCCACCGCCAGCATCTCGGCCGGCGCCCCGTCCACATAGGCGCCGTACACAGCGCTGAGCCGGAGATCCTCCAGCAGGTCGGCGTAGAGCCGGGCGTGAATGTCCTCGGCCCGGCCGGCACCGAACTCGTCGTACTCGACGGCGACCATCCCCGCCTTCGCCCGCCCCGTCAGCCGGGGCACCACCCACAACTGGGGGTCGGCCTCCTTCAGGTGGTACAGCGAACGCAGCGCGGCGTACTCCCGCAGCTGCCACAGCTCCCCCTGCCGCAGGAGGAAGTGGCTGAGGCTTCCGCGGCCCCCGGCGGGCTCGTCCATCAGCTCCGTCAGCGTCTCCCGGGCGTTGCCACCCGGGGGTACGTCGATGCGGAGGGCGGTCAGGAAGCGTTCCTCCAGGTGGGCCCGCAGCCCGAGCAGATCCGGATTCCACTCCAGGGCGTCGTCCACACCGTCGAAGCCCCGGTAGTGGAGCTCGTAGAGCAGGTAGAGGGCGAGTTGCAGATCGTCTCCGTACGGGTCCGTACGGCCGGCCGCCGAGGAGGGCGGAAGCGGGGAGGTGCCGCCGGTCAGACGGTCGAGAACGGCGGCCGACAGCTCGCCCCGGGCCCGGGGCGGACGGGGCCGTGCCGGGGTCGACGGCGCGGTCACGGTGTGTCCTTTCCGTCGCCGCTCCGGGGGCCTTTGTGGGGGCGGCGGCGGTGGCTGGTGTCGCACCAGGGGTGGATCCGGCTTCTGCGGCAGGTGCACACCGCGACCACCGGGCGACGGGAGACCGCTGTGGTGCCGTCGTCCAGGACGATCTCGACCGGGCCGTCGATCAGCACGGGCCCGTTCGTCTCGGCCCGCACCCGTCGCGGCTGGCTCTCAGGGGCGGTGGGCACGGATGATCACCAGTCCTTCGCTCTGGTCCCAGGGTGTGAGCAGGCCGCGCTCACGCAGCCAGCCGCGGCGTGCGCGCAGGACGGGCCCGAGGGGGACCCGGGCCCGGGCGCTGATGGTGGCGTGCAGTCCCGCGGAGGTCAGCCGCAGCAGCGTCTCCTGCGGGTCGCACAGGTCCGAGTGGACCAGCAGGAGCGCTCCGCCCCGGCGGAGCAGGGGCGGGACGTCGTCGCAGATCCGGTCCAGCAGCAGCCGCCCGCTGACGCCGGCGTCCCAGGCCCGGCCGAGCCCCGTGGTCGCGGTGTGCGGGGCGGGGACGTAGGGCGGGTTGCTGACCACGAGGTCGAAGCGGCCCTCCGGCGGCAGCGGACCGGTCAGGTCGCCGCGGCGCACCCGGATACGGCGGCGGGCCAGCAGCGCGTTGAGGCGGGTGTTCCACACCGCGCGGCGGGAGATGTCGACGGCGGTCACCCGCGCGCCCTGGCGGGCCGCCGCGAGGGCGAGCGTGCCACTGCCAGTGCACAGGTCCAGCGCGTCGGCGCCGCGTGGGATGTTCTCCCGGGCGAGCGCGGTGGCCAGCAGTCGGGTGTCGTCCTGTGGCGCGTAGACCCCGGGGACGGTCGCCACCCCGGGCGGCGGCTGCGTGGTGCCGGACACTGCGGTACTCGCCATGAGGGCTCCTCGTCTCACACAACGGGTCGGCGTCGGGGCTCCCCGGAGGCTCCGGTGATGTGCGGGTGCCCGCAGGCACCCGGCGCACACCCGGCGCGGCGCCCGCGCGAAACGGGGCGTGCTGGGGCGGGGGCGGACGGGCGGGGGCCGCCCGTGGGTGCCGCCTTCCGCCGGGAGGTCGTCGCGGATGTCTCCGCCGGCAGGGCCCTGGCCGCCTGTCGCGCGTACGGGGTCCGCCTCCTGGTCGTCGCCGTCGGCGGGGTCGCGGTGACCGGCGTCGGCGGGGAGGTTCGCGGCGGCCGGGCAGCCGGCCCCGGCCGTGAGGGCGTCCGTCCCTCATGTCCTCGCCCGGCCCGGACCGGGGTGGAGCAGCGGGTGCTCGTGTTCGACCACCGCTGCCAGGCGCGGCAGCATCCGGCGGTGACGGAGCTGGAGCAGCGCGTCGACCAGGGTGTTGTGCAGGGCGCCGGCCGCGCCGCGCAGGGGGTGCTCGTCCACGATCACCAGGGTCTGGTCGCCCCAGGGCCGGATGTCGAGCGCGATGCGGGCCGATCCCAGAGGGTTGTGGGCCTCCAGTTCCAGGTGGCGCGGGGGTTCGAAGCGGCGGACCACCGTGTGGCCGTCGGCCCGCCGCCGCCCCGGAAGGGCGAGGGTGTAGGTGAGGGTGGAGCCGACCTCCGGCCAGTCGCCGGAACCGGGGGCGGAGTCCTGGGTGCCGACCACCCAGTCGGCGTAACGGGCCGGGTTCGACAACACCGTCCACACGGCGGCGAGGTCGCGGCCGATCAGCTGATGGCGGATCGCCATGGGATGCTCCGTCCTCGGATAGTCGGCCGGGCTGCCCCGAGTCGGCCACCCGCGTTCACGGTGCGCGACGAGGGTGAGCCCCTCAGGTCCGGGATGGGATCTGCGGCCGAGATTCCTGATGGTCGTCGGGGCCCGGCGGATCTGCCGGCGGGTTCGCGGGTGTCACCGGGCGGCGATGCCCAGCAGCTCCGTGCGCCGCGCGGCCTGAGCCCGCCTGGACCAGTGACTCCCCAGGCGGGAAGCGCGGCCCGCCGCCCGACGCGGAGCCCGCGGGTCACCCGGCGCCACCGGGCCGGCAGGTCCGCCGAGGGCCGCCCCGCGGCCTCCCGCCCGCAGGGGCCAGTGCCGTCGGGCACAACGCCGGGCGCACGGTTGTCCTCGGGCGGTCGAGATGGTTACGCGTCCACGCGGCGCGGCCAGTGGCCACCGGCCGCTCTTCCAACCCGCGCGAGGGCGCACCGCGCGCCAGTCGCCCTTCCCGCATCGTCTCATCGACGTGGACGGTGCGCAGAGCGTGCGGCCCTCCGTTCGCCTCGGGGCCTTCCCCTCCGATGGGTGTCCGGGGCCCCCGGGCCACACCGACGCGCGGTGAAGTCGCCCCCCGGCGCGTCGAGGCCGCCCCCGGCCCCCGGGAGGGCGCGTGTCGGGGGCGGCCCCACGGGGACATGGGTCCCTCGAAGCCGGTGCTCGCCCCTGGCGGAGCGTTCGGGGCGGCCGGCTGCCGGGGAGGTGTGCCCGGCACCGGGGCGACGCCGGGAGGGGTGGCGCCCCGTGACCGAGGCACGGTCGTGCGGGTGGGCTCGGCGCCCGCCCGCCTGGCGCGGCATTCCCCTCCAGAGCGCCCGCTCCGGCTTCCGGCACGCCGTCCGGGTCAGGGCAGGGGGGTGCCGCCGGTCGCGTTGACGACCTCGCCGGTGATGTAGCTCGCCCGGGGGGAAGCGAGGAAGACGAACGCCGGTGCCATCTCCGCGGGCTGCGCGGGGCGGCCGAGCGGGGACTGCTTCCCGAACTCGACGGTGTCGGGGAGCGTGGCGGGGATCAACGGGGTCCAGACGGGGCCGGGGGCGACCGCGTTGACGCGGACGCCGTCCTTGGCGAGCATCTGGGCCAGCCCCTGGGTGAACGTGACGATCGCGCCCTTCGTCATGGCGTAGTCGAGCAGGTGCGGGCTGGGTTTGTAGGCCTGGACGGAGGCGGTGTTGATGATGCTGCCGCCCTTCGGGATGTGCGGCAGCGCCTTCTTGGAGAGCCAGAACATGCCGTAGAGATTGGTGCGCACCACCCGGTCGAACTGCTCCGTGGTGATGGCCGAGATGCCGTCGGGCTGGGACATCTGGTAGGCGGCGTTGTTGACGAGAACGTCGATCCGGCCGAACTCCCCCACCGCCTGGTCGATCAGCGCCTGGCAGGCGTCCTCGTCCCGGATGTCACACTCCACCGCCACCGCCCGTCGGCCCGCGTCCTGGACGAGCTCCGCCGTACGGCCCGCTTCCCGCTGTTCCTCCGCGAGATGGGTGAAGACGATGTCGGCGCCCTCGCGGGCGTAGGCGAGGGCGACGGCCCGCCCGATCCCGGAGTCCCCGCCCGTGATCACCGCGACCCGGTCCGCGAGGACGCCGTGCCCTTCGTAGGAGTTCTCGCCGTGATCGGGTGGGGGGTCCATCGGGCCGGTCCACCCCGGATGTCGCTGGTCCTGGTCGGGGAAATCCGGCTGTGGGTGTCGGGTGACCGGGTCGGAGGGCTCGTCTGCCATGGCTCGGTACCTCCAGAAATGGCTGCGGGCACGGGGCCCGGTGGTCAGCGCGGGGGGTAGGGCGACTGGTTCAGCAGCTTCGCGAGGTGCGCGGCGTTGAGGGCCAGCTCCCGGGTGGTCTGGGTGACGGCCTCGGGGGTTTCGTCGAGGTCCTGGTAGTCGGTGCCCTGCTGGGCCTCGCCCACCCAGTAGGTCACCGCACCGGGGGCGAGGGTGAAGCCGAGGTCGTTCAGGCCCTGGAAGAGTTCGGCGCTGACGTGGTGGGCGCCGTCCTCGTTTCCGACGACGGCGACCAGGCCGACCTTGCCGTAGGGGAGCTGGCGGCCGTGGTCGTCGGTCTCGGAGATGTCGGCGTTGAGACGCTCCAGGACGCGCTGGGCGAGGCTGGAGGGGTGGCCGAGCCAGATCGGTGTGGACAGCAACAGGATGTCGGCGGCCAGGACCTTCTCCCGTAGCCCGGGCCAGGCGTCCCCGTCGCCCAGGTCGACGGCCACACCGGTTCGCACATCGTGGTCGGCGACCCGTACCACCTCTCCCGCCACGCCCAGGCCCTTGAGTTCCTCCATCACCTGGCGGGCCAGGAGTTCGCTGCTGGAGGGGTCGGGGGACGGGGTGAGTGTGCACACCAGGGCCAGCGCACGGGACATGATCACAACCTCCGGGCATCGGGTGACATGGCTACAGCCTGCCCGGGTGGGTGCCCACACCGCGCGGTGTGGGCACCCACCCGGCGGTACTCACGCGGTGCCGCGCCATCCGCCCGTGGCCGTGCCGCGGTCCTCGATGAACGCCTTGAACCGCTCCAGGTCGCCCTTGGCACGGTGGCGGACGAAGCCGAGCTTGTCGCCGACGGAGTCGGCGATCCCGGACGGGTCGTGGTCCAGCTGGAGCATCACCTTCGTCCGGGCGTCGTCCAGGCGGTGGAAGGTGACCACCCCGGCCTGCCGCACCTCGCCCTGGACAGTGGTCCAGGCGATCCGTTCGTCGGGCTGCTGCTCGGTGATCTCCGCGTCGAACTCGCGGCGGACCCCGCCGACCTCGGTCACCCAGTGGGTGAGGGTTTCGGTGCGCTGCTCGATCCGCTCGACACCCTGCATGAACCTCGGGAAGTCCTCGAACTGGGTCCACTGGTTGTAGACGGTGCTCAGGGGGACGGCGACCTCGACGGATTCCTCGATCTTCGACACGTTCGACTCCGTTCCGGCTTGTACGGGTCCCTTGCGGGCTGATGACGCTCCGACTACCCAGCCCGCCGCCCGTGACACAGGCCGGTCCGGGTGCGTGATCCGCCGCTTCCCGGGCACGCGCGCACGGGACACAGGGGGCCGCCACCTGGCCTTTCGCGGTCGCGTCCAGGCCGGCCGCCCCCTCGGAGAGCAGGACATCGCCACCGCGACGGCAGGAGTACGTCATGCCCCGAGGTTCCGGTAGCGAGAGGGAATGCCGGTACGAGCACGTCAAGGAGTCCACGCGCAAGCGCGGGGGCCCACCCGGCCGGGCACGGAGACCGCCGTCCGAAGCGTCCACGCGGAACGTGCCCGCTCCGGCGGGTCGAGGGGCGCGAGCCGCACCTCCGCCCGCGAGCCGAAGTCCGCCTCCCCGCGAGGCGGCCAGCGCTCCCACCCCGGATCCCGGCCGTGTCGACGTCCAGGTAACGGGCCGGCTCCGCCACCGAACCGGCCCGGGCCACCCTGATGGCCCGCGCCCGCTGAGGAAACCCCGGGGCCTGCCGTACTCCCGCCCCCGGCGCCACCCGGGGCCTGGTACCGGGCGTCGTGCCGACGCGGCGCGCGTTCCCGGTGACCGGACCGGGGCCAGGCGTCGGGAGCCAGGACCGACCGAGGCGGCCACGCCACCGCCAATGCCACGCCTCGGGTCACACCACGTCGTCCCCTGTCCGCCGTGGTTGGCCCGAACGAGTACCTCGGCGGGCCGCCTGCGGCGATGCGGCGCCCCGCGCCCGGCCCCATCCGGATGACTGGGCCGCGCACCCACCGCCGGGGCCGGCGGCAGGGCCAGCTGACACGGCGCAGGACCGAGAGGACAGTCATGGAACGGTCGGTGGACCGGATCGCGTCCCCCTGGGGCACCCGTACCCCGTACGGCCGGCACGGGCGGTGGCCGGTGCGGGTGGACAGCTTCTTGGCCGACGGCGTCGAGCCGCACAGGGTGGAGAGGTGGGTGCAGGCCGCGTCCCTGCTGCACTCCGACGGCGACGCCATGGACATCGCTGTGGCAGGTGGGCGGATGGTGGGGGTGCGGGGCCGGGCGACGGACCGGGTGAACCTGGGCCGGCTGGGCCCCAAGGACCTGTTCGCCTGGCAGGCGAACGCCGCGTCCGACCGGCTGACCCGGCCGCTGATCCGTACCGGCGGCAAGCTCGTCGAGTGCGACTGGGACACCGCCATGGGACACGTCGCCGCCCACTCCCGCGCCCTGCTGGCGGACCACGGCCCGGGCTCCATCGGCTTCTACACCAGCGGGCAGCTGTACCTGGAGGAGTACTACACCCTGGCCGTCCTGGCCCGGGCCGGTATCGGCACCAACCATCTCGACGGCAACACCCGCATGTGCACGGCCACCGCCGCCGAGGCGTTGAAGGAGTCGTTCGGCTGCGACGGCCAGCCCGGCAGCTTCGACGACTTCGACCACGCCGATGTGCTCGCCCTGTTCGGGCACAACATCGCCGAGACCCAGCCCGTGCAGTGGATGCGCATCCTGGACCGGCTGGAAGGCGCGGACCCGCCCGATCTGGTCTGCGTCGACCCGCGCCCCACCCCCGTCGCCCGCCGGGCGACCGTCCATCTGGCCCCCAGGGCCGGAACGAACGTGGCGCTGCTGAACGCCCTGCTCCACGAGATCATCCGCACCGGGCGCACCGACCCGCGCTACATCGCCGCGCACACGGTCGGCTTCGACCAGCTGGCCGAGCGGGTCAGGGAGTGCACTCCGGCGTGGGCGGCGGCCATCTGCGACGTCCCCGCCGCCCGCATCACCGAGGCGGCCCGCCTCCTGGGGCGGGCCCGGCGGCTCACCTCCACTGTGCTCCAGGGCGTCTACCAGTCCCACCAGGCCACGGCCGCGGCGGTCCAGGTCAACAACCTTCATCTGATCCGGGGCATGCTGGGGCGACCGGGCGCCGGGGTGCTCCAGATGAACGGCCAGCCCACCGCGCAGAACACCCGCGAGTGCGGCGCCAACGGGGACCTCCCCGGCTTCCGCAACTGGCAGAACGACGCCCACATCGCCGATCTCGCCAGGGTGTGGAACGTCGAACCGTCGACGATCCCCCATTTCGCGCCGTCCACCCACGCCATGCAGATGTTCCGCTACGCCGAGCAGGGCTCGATCCGCTTGCTGTGGATCAGTGGCACCAACCCCGCCGTGTCACTGCCCGAACTCGCCCGCGTCCGCCGAATCCTCGCCCGGGAACACCTCCTCACCGTCGTACAGGACCTGTTCCTCACCGAGACCGCCCAACTGGCCGACGTGGTGCTGCCCGCCGCGACCTGGGGTGAGAAGACCGGCACCTTCACCAACGCCGACCGCACCGTCCACCTCGCCGAGCAGGCCGTCGCACCCCCGGGAGACGCCCGGCCGGACCTGGACATCTTCCTCGACTACGCGGCGCGGATGGACTTCCGTGACAGGGACGGCCACCCGCTGATCGGCTGGCATGACCCCGAGTCCGCGTGCGAGGCGTGGAAACGGTGCGGCGCCGGACGCCCCTGCGACTACACCGGTCTCACCTACGACAAACTCCGCGGCGGCACCGGCGTCCAGTGGCCGTGCGACGACCGCGCGCCGGAGGGAACCGCACGCCTCTACACCAACGGCGTCACCTGGGCCCACCCCGAGGACTGCGAGTCCTACGGCAAGGATGTGGTCACCGGAGCGGCCGACAGTGCCGACGACTACCGCGCCCGCAACCCGGAGGGAAAGGCCGTCATCAAGGCCGCCGAGTATCTGCCGCCGCACGAGGAACCGTCTTTGGAGTATCCCTTCCAACTCACCACCGGACGCACGGTCTACCACTTCCACACCCGCACCAAGACGGGACGGACCCCGCAGCTGAACGCGGCCGCCCCCGACGTATGGGTGGAGATCTCCGCCAGTGACGCCGACGCGCGGGATCTGCGCGAGGGCGACCTCGTCGAGGTCACCACACCTCGTGGCGCCCTCCGGGGACGGCTGCGGATCACCGACATCCGCACCGGACTGCTGTTCGTGCCCTTCCACTACGGCTACTTCGATACCCCCGCGGGCCGTGGCCCAGACGCCCGGACCCCACCCCGGGCCGCGAACGAGACCACCGTCACCGACTGGGACCCCGTGTCCAAACAGCCCCTGTTCAAAACGGCCGCAGCCACCCTCACCCTGCTCGAACGCGGCGACGGAACCCCCACGTCCGCCCCGACGACCACGGCATCCGCCCCCGCCCGGCCCACCGGGAACCACCACACCGCTGGCGGACGCGCCGCCCTCGTCACCGAGGCCGTCCACACCACCCCGCACCGCGAGGAGGGCACCCCGTCGTGAACCGCGTCAGCGCCGTCCTGCGCGCACTGCACCACGGCGAACAGCACCTGGCGCGGGAACTGGTCACCGTCGCCGACCGACACTCCGGCGAGCACGAAGTCCACCACGTCGCCCGCGACCTCGCCGTCTGGTCCCGCGAACACGCCCGCCGCCTGGCCGAGGCCACGGGCGAAGAACACCCCCGAGCTCCCGGCCACGGCCTCTTCGCACCCCTCACGACCACCCCCGAAGCCGGGCGGCCCCGGGAACCCGGGCTGCTCCTGCTGCACGACCTCGGCGCGCTGCACCTCACCGCCACGAGGAACTCCCTGTACTGGCAGGTCATCGCCCAGGCCGCCCAGGCGACACGGGACGAGAGGCTGCTCGACCTGGCCTCCACATGCCACCCACGGACCCTCCGGCAGATCCGCTGGACCACCACCATGATCAAAAACCTGGCGCCCCAGATCCTCACCAGCACCTAGAGCACACCCTGGCGCCACCCGGCCCACGAGGGCTGGGCACCGCCCCACCCCGCGACGCCCGCCAGCCGAGAAGCCCGGGCCGGGCACGGGGCCGGCTGTTCCCAGAGGGCCGGGCAGAGCAGCCCAGTGACGACATTCGACGCGGTCAGATGTGTTGCCGCAGACCGTATGTGGCGCTGCCGAAGCTCCGCGCCACGACAGCACACACCGCCGGGGCGACCGTCGGAGAAGGGCCTTTCACCGCTGTCCGGGCCTTTCCTGATTTACGCGGCAGAAAAGTCCCTGAGAACTCCCTCGGACAGCGCGGAAAGTCCCTGAAAAGTCCCTGGGGAATTCCCGGTGAACGAGGATCGGACCGGAGCCTCCGCCCGCATCGGCGTGGCATCGCCAGACACCCGTGCCCCTCCGCCCGCCTCGGCGACTCGCCGAGGCGGGCGGACACGAGGTCGATTTCAAGAATCCCTTTCCGTGCGTACGGATCGCCGGACCCGTGAGCGATCCACTGGGTCTTGCTCCCGGGTCTCAGTCAGGGGCAGCGCCGGTTCAGCGGCTGCCGAGCTCTCCCCTGGTGAACCCGTATCGGTGTGCCGCGAGCACAGTGGTGAGTGCGGGGACGAGCAGGGCGAGCGTGACCCAACTCAGCCAGGATGCGTCCAATCCGCTGAGGACGAGGCCCCCGATGATGCCACCACCAGCGATTCCGACGTTCCATCCGGTGGTGAGGAGTGCTTGGGCGACATCGCCGGCGTCGCCTGCCGCTTCGGCGACTGCGGTCTGCAACAGGGTGGAGGTGCCGCCGAACGCGAGCCCCCAGAGCGCCACGCTGGCGTAGACGAGCGCGGGCACGCCGGAGAAGATGCCGAGCAGCAGCGCGCATGCCGCGAACAGCACACACGCGAGGATCATGAGGAGGCGCAGGCACCGATGGACGAGCGCTCCGGCGATCCAGATGCTCACCAGCGACACCAGGCCGAAGGTGAGCAGCACGGCGTCGACTTGACCTGCCATGTCGAGCGGCTTGAGGAACGAGGCGATGTAGGTGTACAGGATGCTGTGCGCGAGCACGAACGTGAGGGTCACGAAGAGCACGGGCGCTACGCCGGGAATGCGAAGGGTACGGGTTAGTGGGAGCCGTGAGCCCTTGGGCTGTCCGGGAAAGTCCGGCACCGCCGCGATGACCCACACGATCAACGCGAGCGTGAGGACGGTCATGATCCCGAACGCGTATCGCCACTCGACGAGCTTGGCCAGAAACGCCGCAGCGGGAACTCCGACGGACAGGGCGACGATTGCGCCCCCCATCGCGATCGCCATGGCCTTGCCGCGCTGATGTGAGGGAACCATCCGTACCGCGTACCCGGCCAACAGCGCCCAGAGCAACCCGCCGACGATGCCGCCGAGGCACCGGGCGGCTAGCGTCAGTGCGAAGTTCCCGGAGAGCGCGGTGACGGTGTTGGCGATCGCGAGTCCTGCGATCGCCACCAGGAGCAGGTGTCGTCGCGGCCAGCCGATCGTCGCCTGGGTGAGCGGGATCGCGGCGAGGATCGCCCCGATCGCGAAGACGGTGACGCTCTGCCCGGCAGTGCTTTCGCTGACACCCAGGTCTCGGCTCATCTCGGGAAGCACCCCGGCGGGCATCGTCTCGGTGAGGAGCGTAATGAACCCGGTGGTGGCCAAAGCCAGAAGACCCGCCAGCGGGAGCCGGGCGTTCGTTATCGAGGAGGATGGCAGAGTCTCTGATCGCGTCATGGCCAAATGATCGAAGGGTGACATTAGTGTGAGGGTCAAATCAGTGTCTGCTGAGTCACACAACGTCAGCCGCAGAGAGCGAGGAGAGGGATATGCGGATCGGCGAGTTGTCGACGCGCACGCGGACTCCGGTGAGATTGCTGCGTTACTACGAGGAGCAGGAACTGATCGCGTCAGATCGACTGCCCAACGGGTACCGGGACTATGAGGAGTACGTCGTCGACCGGGTTCTCCAGGTGCGAGGCTTGCTCGACGCAGGGCTGCCCACACGGATCATCAAGCAGATCCTGCCCTGCCTGAACACCCCCCGCACGATCCACTTGCCCTACGTCACGCCAGACATGGTCGCAACGCTGGAACGCGAACGCGATCGCATGGCCGAGAAAATCGAATGTCTCACCAAGAACCACCAAGCCATCACCGACTACCTCGACGCCGTACGCGTCGATATCCGAGCCTCCTAGGGCCTTTCTGACAAACGGTCTGGGATGGGTTCGCGGAGCCAGAGGATAAGTGAGGCAAGGTGGAGTCCGGCCTTGTAGCGGGTGGCGAGTCTGTCGTAGCGGATGGCGATGCCGCGCCACCCGCTACGACAAGACCGCCCAGTCCTACGAAGCAGCCGTCACCCTCGCACCACTCCTGATGTGGGCGCGACATGTGACGACAGAACCCAACGACCCCGATCCGGCCGACGGCACAGCGCCCTCGAGCGTATGCCGCCGGCCCGCTGGGCCGTTGGTCGGACCGCCTGTCCGATTGATGACCACTGATGCGGTATGGAGCCCATGGCCGAAGATATGACGGGCTCCAGGCGGCACGACTGACCGGATCGAGCGCTCCGGTGACGACATGCGACGTAGTCAGATGTGTTGTCACAGAAGACATCTGGCGCTGCCGGAATTCCGAGCTACAACAGCACGCGCCGTCGGGACGAACGACCCGAGAGGCCCGGAGAACGTTGGTGCGCAGGTGGCGACAGTCCTGGACAAGGGGGGCCGAGGGCTCAGGTAAGCGATGGCTGTACGGCCACCTCACCCACGGCGGTGACGACCGCGGCCGTCAGGTCATCGGGGGCCATCCGTGGGGCGCGCACGCCCCGAGGATTCCCACCTCCGCGAGTGCCCGCCGCTGAGCGGGGGTCGGCCTGGCCGGGAAGTAGAGGTAACAGACGCCACCGGTGCCGCTGACCACCTCGCCCTTCGCGTTGTACCGCTTGGTCCGCAGCCAGATGTTCTCGAACTCCCGGCGTCGGTAGACCCGGCGTACCGCCTCGTTGGTCGCGCTGTTGGGGTCGTTGGCCACCACGTCGCCCTGTGACGTGAAGCCGATGACGGTCATCAGGTGGCCCGCCGTGCCGTATCCGGCGCCGCTCAGCTCGCCCGGCAGGAAGGACTGGGAGGTGATCAGCGGGATGCCGGCGGCGATCAGTGTCTCGGCGTCGGTGAGCGTGTTCAGCCGGGTCACCACGGCGGTCAGGTCGCGGTAGGTGGCCGCGTAGGCGGCGTTGAAGGGCCAGTTGCCGCAGCCCTGGTACTGGTAGTCGTAGGTGAACCGGGCCGCGTGGCAGACCTGTGGGTCGGCGAAGTCGGGGTTGACCCAGGCGAGTTCCTCGCGGCTGGGCCGCCGCCCCCAGTACTCGATGATCATCTGGGACGAGGTGGGGCTGCACCACGCCTCGCCGCCGTTGTCGTACTCCGGGTACTGCCCCTTGTGGATCTCCTGCGAGTAGCGCGGCACGGTCAGCTCGCGACCGGTGCCGACGTCCGGTTCGGAGGCGGGCACGGTGAACCGGTCGGGCACGTTCGAGCCCATCGCGCCCACCCGCCACACCTGGGGCGTGAGCGTGGTGCCCGGGCGCCGGTAGAGCGTCAGCCGCAGCCGGTACGCGGTGATCCGCAGGCCCTCGCCGGCCGGGCCCGCGTCCACGGCCAGCGTGTCGGTGGACACGCTGCTGCGGCCGTCGCCCTGGTCGTCGACGGAGGTGCGCCGGATGTCCTGGTCGCCGGCGGCCCACCGACCCAGCACGTACCAGGGGCTGCGCGCACCGTCGGTGTAGGCCACGCGGGCCTCGACCTGGAGCCAGGTGCCGGCCGGGGTGTGCGCGTTCCAGGAGGCGATGACCTCGTTCGCCGGCGTCGGCAGGGTGTGCGCCGGCCCGGTCCAGGTGGCGTACTCCCAGGGGGCCGTGGTGCCGGTGTGGGGGTCGGTGTACTCGCTGGTGCCGGCCGGGCGGGCGATGTCGATGCCGGGCCGCACCCCGTCCCGGACCCGCACGCCCCGCACCGCGCCCGCGCGCCAGTCCGCGCCGCTCGTCCAGGCCCGGTTGTCCACGGTCGAGCCCGGGTCGCCGCCCGTCGCGCCCGGGCCGCCCGAGCGGGCCGCGCCCCGCGCCGGGGAGACGGCGGCCAGCCCGGCGGTCACGCCGAGCGCGGCGGCCAGGAGGGTACGTCGCGGGGTGAGTCTGCTCATGGTGAAAGGCCCCCAGTCATCTGATGCGACGGCAGGTGCACGACAGGTGGCCCCACTATGACCGCTACGCCTGGCCCAGGCCAGTGACGTGCCGTACGGCGCGTCACCGCGCGGACCGCCCCCGTAGCCGCCGCACGGGCCACGGCGGCCCCGTGGCGGGGTGGGCGCGGTGCCGGATGCCGCTGGCGGGCCCGGCGGGGACGCGGAAGTGGCCCACGGTGGCGTGCCGGGTGCTGGTGGCGGGCGGTGGTGGGCGGGGGCGCGCCCGTAGGGTGGTGCGGTGACCGACCCCGCCACCCCGCTCTCCCACCTCGCCGCGCGCCTGCGCGCCCTGCCGCCGTCGCTGGGGCCGGTGCGGCTGGTCGCGGTGGACGGGCACGCCGGGTCGGGCAAGACGACCTTCGCGGCCCGGCTCGCCACGGCGCTGGGCGGCGCGCCCGTGCTGCACACCGACGACCTGGCCAGCCACGCGGCGCTCTTCGACTGGTCGGCCCGGCTGACCGAACAGGTGCTGCGCCCGCTGGAGCACGGCCGCACCGCGCACTACGCCGTCTACGACTGGCACGCGCGCCACTTCGCCGGCCGACACGCGCTGCCGCCGGACCCGGTGGTGATCGTGGAGGGGGTCGGCGCCGGTCGGCGGGCGCTGCGACCGCGTCTGGCGTGCCTGCTGTGGATGGAGTTGGCGGAGCGTGACTCCTGGCGGCGGGGGCGGCGACGGGACGGCCCGGAGATGGCCGCGTTCTGGAAGGGCTGGGTGCCCGCGGAGCGCGCGCACTTCGCCGCCGACCCCTCCCGCCCGTACGCGGACGCACTGGTCCTCCAGCGCGCCGCGAGCAGCGAGGGGTATCGGGTGCTACCGGGGCCCGGTGGCACTTTCTGACCCTCCACCAGCATCACGCTGCGTAACGAAGGCCGGTCGCGCCGGCGATCGGTCCGACACACCGCGAGACCCGTCCCCCAACTCCGCTTGACCTGGGGGCCATACAGGTCTTACGTTCTCAATGTGCGACTCGTACGGGTCGCCCGCAGACGCGAAGCCCCCGGTTGTTCCCCCGTGATCGGGGGCTTCGTTCTGCCCTCCGCGCTGCGATTTGCGCGCTTTGCGACACTCCGCGCTCACGCTGGGTGACTGTTTCCGGAATCACTCCCCGCACATCGCGTACGGCCGCGGCACCGACCGGATCACGCCCTTCCCGCACGAACAGCCGTGCGCACCCTTCGGTGGGCGCCGTCTTCGCAGGTACGATGCCCAGCAGTGCTGCCGACGGGCGGACGCACTGGCACACTGGCCAATCCCCGGTCAGGGCACGGCGGTTCGGCACAGCGGCGACCGGGCACCCGCCCGGCGCCACACCACGGGGGCTCGGTTTGTGGGGGATGTGATGGATTTCGGCATCCAGGGCTCGCACGCCCCGGCCGAGCTCGCCTGGCTGCGCGGCGTGGACGCGTACACCATGGGCGCCTACCCGCAGGCCGAGGAGGAGTTCCGGACCTCGGTCGAACTCGATCCCGGCATGGCCGACGGCTGGCTCGGCCTGCACGCCCTGCGCGCCGACACCGCGACCGCCCTGCTGCGCATGTACCGCCACCGGGACCGCTTCGGCGAGCAGCGGGCCCGCCACCGACGCTCCCTCAATTCCTGGTACTGGCTCGGCTGGTGGGTGCAGCCCGTGCTGGAGAGCGGCCGTGACCTGCTGCTGGCGCACGCCTCGCACTGGCTCGACGGCCGACACGTCCCCGAACTCGACCGGGCGCTGGCCGGCTGTCCGCCGGTCGAGGCCGACCCGCAGGCCCGGTTCCTGCACGCCTGCCGGGCCTATCTGGTCAAGGACTGGGACCAGCTCGTACGGCACACCGAGCCGCTGCTCCAGGACCCGCTGCTGGGCATCGAGGCGGGGCTGTTCGGCGGCATGGCCCGGGTCCGACTGGAGATGTACGGCCAGGCGGAGCCGCTGCTGTCCGCCGCGCTGATGCGCTGTCGCAGCGAGCAGCCGCAGCGCAAGGAGCTGCGCTACTGGCTGGCGCGCTCCCACGAGGGCATCGGGCGCAGCGCGGCGGCCCTGCCGCTGTACCGGGCGGTGCACCGCATCGACGCGACGTTCATGGACACCGCCGCCCGACTGGCCGCCATCGCGGAGTCCGACGGCTTCGACGACAGCCAGGACCTGGCCCCGGTGTCGCTGGCCGGCGCCGGCCAGGACGTCGTCGACGGGCTCGACGGCGTCGAGGCCGAGCCGGTGCCCAGCGCCGACCCGCCGGAGGGGCGCGAGCCACGCGGCGGCCCCGACGCCCCGCTGGGCGCCGGCCCACGGGCCGCCGACGGGCCGCGCGACCGGCGGGGCGTGCCCGGCCAGGCCGGCGGCGGTCTGCCGGCGGGCCCCGCCGACCCACGGTTGCTGGCCGAGACGCTGCGCGAGCTCGACCGGATGGTGGGCCTGGAGCCGGTCAAGCGGCAGGTGCGGGCGCTGTCCGCGCAGTTACGCATGGCCCAGCTCCGCACCGGCCAGGGCCTGCCAGTGCAGCCGCCCAAGCGACACTTCGTCTTCTCCGGCCCCTCGGGCACCGGCAAGACCACGGTGGCGCGCATCCTGGGGCGGGTCTTCTACGCGCTCGGGCTGCTCGGCGGCGACCACCTCGTGGAGGCCGGCCGGGCCGATCTGGTCGGCGAGTACTTGGGCCAGACGGCGGTCAAGGCCAACGAGCTGATCGACTCGGCGCTGGGCGGGGTGCTCTTCGTGGACGAGGCGTACAGCCTCTCCAACTCGGGCTACACCAAGGGCGACGCCTACGGCGACGAGGCCCTTCAGGTGCTGCTCAAGCGGGCCGAGGACAACCGGGACCGGCTGGTGGTCATCCTCGCCGGCTACCCGGAGGGGATGGACCGGCTGCTGGCCGCCAACCCCGGGCTCGGCTCGCGCTTCACCACCCGGGTGGACTTCCCCAGCTACCGGCCGCAGGAGCTGACCGCCATCGGCGAGGTGCTGGCGGCCGAGAACGGGGACCGCTGGGACGAGGAGGCCGTCGAGGAGCTGCGGAGCATCAGCGGCCACGTCGTGGACCAGGGCTGGATCGACGAGCTGGGCAACGGTCGCTTCCTCCGCACGCTGTACGAGAAGAGCTGCGCCTATCGCGACCTGCGGCTCTCCGGTTGGAGCGGGCTCCCCGACCGTGACGATCTGGCCACCTTGCGGCTGCCGGACCTGATGCAGGCGTACGGCGAGGTCCTCTCCGGCCGTGGCCCGGTCGACCGCGACCGCAAGGACCCGCCGTTCGGCTGAGCCCGCTCCCGGCCGCCGGCCCCGCGCCCCGCCGCGAGCGCCGGAGGTCCGGACGCCCACGGCGGGCGGGTGGAGCGCCTAGGGGCGGGCCGGGGCGCGTGCGGGGCCCCGGTGGGCGGGGTCGCGGACCTCGCCCACCAGTTTCTCCAGGACGTCCTCCAGGGCGACCAGACCAAGGACACGGCCCGAGGCGTCGCTGACCGCCGCCAGGTGCGAGGCGGCCCTGCGCATCGCCGTCAGCGCGTCGTCCAACGGCAGCTCGGCCCGGAGTGTCTTGATGGGGCGCCAGACGTGCTGCGGTACGGCACGCTCGGGCTCCTCCAGTTCCAGGACGTCCTTGACGTGCAGATAGCCCATGAACGCGCCGCCGGGGCCGCGCACCGGGAAGCGCGAGTAGCCGGTGCGTACGGTCAGCTCCTCGACCTGGCGTGGCGTCACGGCCGGGTCGACCGTCACCAGGCCCGCCGGGTCGAGCAGCACCTCGGTGACCGGGCGGGTGCCCAGTTCGAGGGCGTCCGCCAGCCGTTTCTGCTCGTCGGGAGCGAGCAGGCCCGCCTGGCGGGAGTCGGCGATCAGGTGCGTGAGCTGCTCGCTGGTGAACACCGCCTCCACCTCGTCCCTGGGCTCCACCCGGAAGAGCCGCAGCACCAGATGCGCGCACGCCCCGAACAGGGCGGTCACCGGCCGGCACAGCCGCGCGAAGGCGACCAGCCCCGGGGCCAGCCACAGCGCGGTCAGCTCCGGAGCCGCCATGGCCAGGTTCTTGGGCACCATCTCGCCGATGACCAGGTGCAGGCAGACCACGGCGGCCAGCGCGATGGCGTAACCCAGCGGGTGGACGAGCTGGTGCGGCAGGTGGACCACGTGGAAGACGGGTTCCAGGAGGCGGGCCACGGTGGGCTCGGCGACGGCGCCCAGGGTCAGCGAACACACGGTGATGCCGAACTGGGCGGCGGCCATCATCTGCGGCAGGTTCTCCAGGCCCTGCAACACGGTGCGCGCCCGGCCCGAGCCGGCCGCCGCCTGCGGCTCGATCTGACTGCGACGGACCGAGACCAGGGCGAACTCGGCGCCCACGAAGAAGCCGTTGGCACCCACCAGGAGCAGGGCGAACAGCAGTTGCAACGCGCTCATCGGGCGACTCCCCCGGCCGCCGTGCCGCCCACCGGCGTACGGGAGGCGGGCGCGCGCGCCGCCTCGGTGGGGCGCGGGGCGGTCCCGCCCGCCGCCGGGTCCGCGCCGTCCGTGCCGTCCGCGCCGGACGGGTTCGACGACGCGGCCGGGGCGGGCGGCGCGGTGTCGCCGCCCGCGCTGGCGGCGCCCACCGGGGCGGGCTCCCGGGCGTGCGGGCCCGCCGCCTCGTGGCCGACCGGGCAGCTCGCGGGGCACGCCTCGGCGCGCGGCCCCGGCGTGGTGCCCCGCGTACCCGTCGCGGCGCCCGTCGCGGCGCCGAGGTGGACGATGCGGACCCGCTCGGCGCGGTGGTGGCCGACCTGGCGGACCGCCAGCTTCCAGCCGCCGGGGAGCTCGGCGGTGTCACCGAGCACGGGAATGCGGCCGAGGAGGCCGGCCACCAGACCGGCCGCCGTCTCGTACGGGCCGTCCGGGGCCACCAGCCCGATCTGCTGGAGGGTGTCCACGCGGCAGCTTCCGTCGGCCTCCCACACCAGGCGGCCGTCCTCGCCGGCGACCTGGACCAGTTCGGGCAGGTCGGCGGCGTCGTGCTCGTCGCGTACCTCGCCGACCAGCTCCTCGACGATGTCCTCCAGCGTGATGACGCCGGCGGTGCCGCCGTACTCGTCCACGACCACGGCGATGGGCTGCTCGCTGCGCAACTGCTTGAGCAGCGGCTGCACCGGCAGCGACATGGGCACCAGGAGTGGCGCCTGGGCGATGGCGTCGACCGGGGTGTGGAGCCGCTGGGCCGCGGGTATGGCCAGCGCGTCCTTGAGGTGGACCATGCCCACCACCTCGTCGAGCCGGTCGCGGTAGACGGGGAAGCGGGACAGGCCGGTGGCGCGGGTCAGGTTCAGCACGTCCTGGGCGGTGGCGGTGGCCTGGAGGGCGCTGACCCGCACCCGGGGTGTCATGACGTGCTGCGCGGTCAGGCCGGCCAGCGAGAGCGTGCGGACGAACAGGTCGGCGGTGTCCTGCTCGATGGCGCCGGCGCGGGCCGAGTGCCGGGCGAGCGAGACGAGTTCGCCGGGGGTGCGGGCGGAGGCCAGCTCCTCGGTGGGCTCCACACCGAGCACCCTTACCAGGCGGTTGGCCACCGTGTTCAGCAGGGAGATCAGCGGGCGGAAGAAGCGGGCGAAGGCGTGCTGGGGGCCGGCCACGAAACGGGCGACCTGGAGCGGGCGGGAGACCGCCCAGTTCTTGGGCACCAGTTCGCCGATGACCATCTGGACGGCCGAGGCCACCAGCATGCCGACGGCCACGGCCAGCCCGGGCACGGCACCGGCGGGGGCCCCGGTCGCGCTGAGCGGGCCGGTCAGCAGGTGCCCGAGGGCGGGCTCGGCGAGCATGCCGACCACCAACGAGGTGATGGTGATGCCCAGTTGGGTGCCCGAGAGCTGGAAGGAGAGCTCGCGCAGGGCGTCCACCACGGTGCGGGCCCGACGGTCACCGTTGGCCGCGGCCCGCTCCGCCTCCGCCCGCTCCACGGTGACCAGGCCGAACTCGGCGGCGACGAAGAATCCGTTGGCGAGGATGAGGAAGAACGCCGCGGCCAGCAGGGTGAGGGACACGGTGGGGCTCATGCCGCCGCCTCCCGAGGACGTGGAGAGGCGGCGCGGGTACTACAGGACGAACCGTCCATCGCTGGAGGAACTCACTCCTCGGATCGCAGGAGCCGCTCCGGCCACGCGGCCACGCGCTCGGCGCTCGGCCACCGAAGGGGCGGGGCGCGGGGCGCGCCTTGGGGACCAGAGTAATCAAGGAGCCAGGGCCCGGGGCAGGCCCCTCAGCGGGTGTGGTCGCCGCTTCCGTACGCCTCGCTGAGCGCCCGCAGCGTGCGCGCGTCCTCGATCGCCTGCGCCTTCGCGATGCCGGGCTGGATACCGAGGGCGGGCAGGCTGGTGCCGTCGGCCAGGTCGAGGAAGACCCAGGGGTCACCCGGTCGCAGGTTGACCCGCAGGATCTCGGGCCATTCCAGGGAGCGGCGCGTGGTCAGGTTGGTGACCGTCACTCCGCTCGGCGCGGCGACGACCTTGGGCCGGGCGAGCAGGGCCAGGACGCCGCAGAAGAGCACGCCGGTGAAGATGAAGCTGATCCGCTCCCCGGGGCTGAGGCTGGGCAGTGCCAGCGCGATGACCAGGAGCGTGAGGAACAGCAGAACGCCGACCGCCAGCAGCACGACCCGGGTGCGGGTCGGGCGGAAGGTGATCGGCAGCTCAGGCAGGGGGGCGGACACTCGGCTGGCCTCTCAGACGTGCTGGGGGTGGTCGCCACGGGGGCGGCGGGCGGGGCCGGTCGGGTGCCGTCGCCGGCCGGCCCACGGGCGGGTGCGGGCCGAGCCGCGCGCGGACGCGCCGCCGCGGCCGGCCCCCGGACTCACAGGCGGCAGGCGTGGATGCCGGTGGTGAGGATGGCGCGGGCGCCCAGGTCGTACAGCTCGTCCATGATCTTCTGGGCCTGGTCGGAGGGGACCATCGAGCGGACCGCGACCCAGCCCTCGTGGTGCAGCGGGGAGACGGTGGGCGACTCCAGGCCGGGGGTGAGGGCCACGGCGCGCTCCACGTGCTCGACGCGGATGTCGTAGTCCATCATCACGTACCGGCGCGCGACCAGGACGCCCTGCATGCGGCGGAGGAACTGCTGGACCTTGGGGTCGTCCGGGGACTCGCCGGCGCGGCGGATGACGATCGCCTCGGACTCCAGGATCGGCTCGCCGATGATCTCCAGGCCGGCGTTGCGCAGCGTGGTGCCGGTCTCCACGACGTCGGCGATGATCTCCGCGACGCCGAGCTGGATGGCGGTCTCGACGGCGCCGTCGAGGTGGACGACGGCCGCGTCCACGCCGTTGTCGGCCAGGTGCTTGGTGACCAGGCCGGAGAAGGAGGTGGCGACGGTCATGCCGCCGAAGTCGTGCACGCTCTGGGCGGTGCCCGGCCGGGTGGCGTAGCGGAAGGTGGACCCGGCGAAGCCGAGGCGCATGATCTCCTCGGCCTGCGAGCCGGAGTCCAGCAGCAGGTCGCGGCCGGTGATGCCGATGTCCAGGCGGCCCGAGCCGACGTAGACGGCGATGTCGCGCGGGCGCAGGAAGAAGAACTCGACCTCGTTGGCGCTGTCGACCAGGACCAGTTCGCGCCGGTCCTTGCGCTGCCGGTAGCCGGCCTCATGGAGCATCGCCGACGCAGGCTCGGACAGTGAACCCTTGTTGGGGACGGCGATGCGCAGCATGAGGTCAGCTTCCTTAACGTCGGACCGGCGGTGCGGGTGCGGGAGGGGCTGGGTGCCCGGGGCTGGGGGAAGGGGCCGTCGCGGCGGACGCCAGCGGGGGTCCGCCGCGGCGGCGCGGAATCACAGGTGAGCGTATACGTCGTCCAGGGAGATGCCGCGAGCGACCATCATCACCTGAACGTGGTACAGGAGCTGGGAGATCTCCTCGGCGGTGGCGTCGGCCCCCTCGTACTCGGCGGCCATCCACACCTCGGCGGCCTCCTCGACGACCTTCTTGCCGATGGCATGCACGCCCTTGCCCACGAGTTCGGCGGTGCGCGAGGTGCTGGGATCGCCGGTGGCGGCCTTGTGCTGGAGCTCGGTGAACAGCTCCTCGAATGTCTTGTTCGCCATGGTGGCGCCTAGCCTACGGGGTGCCGGTGGCGGGCTCAGCGCCAGGGCTCGGAGACGGTGCGCAGGGTGGCGGCGGTGGCGATGGCCGCGGTGACCGCCTCGTGGCCCTTGTCCTCGCGCGAGCCCTCAAGCCCGGCCCGGTCCAGCGCCTGCTGCTCGTCCTCGCAGGTCAGCACGCCGAACCCGATGGGCACGCCGGTGTCCACGCTGACCTGGGCCAACCCCTGGGTGACGCCCTGGCACACGTACTCGAAGTGCGGGGTGCCGCCCCTGATGACGACGCCGAGCGCGACCACGGCGTCGTAGCCGCGCCCGGCGAGCACCTTGGCGACCACCGGGAGCTCGAAGCTTCCCGGCACCCGCAGCAGGGTCGGCTCGTCGATGCCGAGTTCGGTCAGCGCGCGCAGCGCGCCGTCCACCAGCCCGTCCATCACCTGCTCGTGCCACTGGGCGGCGACGACGGCGACGCGCAGGTCGCCGCAGTTCTTCACGGACAGTTCGGGGGCGCCTTGACCGCTCATGTCTCTCCTCGTGCGCTGTGCTGACCACTGTGCTGGTGGATGGTGTGCCCGGCGGTGCCGGGAGGTGCGGGTGGGCCCGGGCGGCTCACTGGTCGCAGGTGGTGACGTGCTCCGCGTCGAGCCAGGGCAGCTCGTGCCCCATACGGTCGCGCTTGGTGCGCAGGTAGCGCAGGTTGTGCTCGCCGGCCTGGACCGGCATCGGCTCGCGCCCGGTGATGCGCAGGCCGTGTTCGGCCAGCGCGGCGGCCTTGTGCGGGTTGTTGGTCATCAGCCGCACCGAGCGCACCCCGAGGTCGAGGAGGATCTGCGCGCCGGCGGCGTAGTCCCGCGCGTCGGCGGGCAGCCCCAGCTCCAGGTTGGCGTCCAGGGTGTCCCGGCCGTGCTCCTGGAGCTCGTACGCGCGCAGCTTGGACAGCAGCCCGATGCCCCGGCCCTCGTGGCCGCGCAGGTAGAGCACGACGCCGCGGCCCTCGGCGGTCACCCGCTCCAGGGAGGCCTGGAGCTGGGGTCCGCAGTCGCAGCGCTGGGAGCCGAAGATGTCGCCGGTCAGGCACTCGGAGTGGACCCGCACCAGCACGTCGTCGCCCTCGCCCAGGTCGCCCTGGACCAGTGCGATGTGCTCGATGCCGTCCACGGCCGAGCGGTAGCCGTAGGCCCGGAAGTCACCGAAGGCGGTCGGCAGCCGGGTCTGGGCCTCGCGGCGCACGGTGGGCTCGGCGGCGGCGCGGTAGGCGATGAGGTCCTCGATGGAGATGATCGCCAGGCCGTTCTTGCGGGCGAAGGGCACCAGCTCGGGCAGCCGCAGCATGGCCCCGTCCTCGCCGGCGATCTCCACGATGGCGGCGGCGGGGCGCAGGCCGGCCAGTCGGGCCAGGTCGACGCCGGCCTCGGTGTGCCCGTCGCGGGTCAGGACGCCACCGGGGCGGGCGCGCAGCGGGAAGACGTGGCCGGGGCGTACGAAGTCGGTCGGGACGCTGTGCGGGTCGGCCAGCAGGCGGATGGTGGCGGCCCGGTCGGCGGCGGAGATGCCGGTGCTCACGCCGTGCTCGGGGCCGGCGTCCACGGAGACGGTGAAGGCGGTGCGCATCGCCTCGGTGTTCTGCTCGACCATCTGCGGCAGGTCAAGCCGGTCGATGTCGGTGGCCTCCAGCGGGACGCAGATCAGGCCACGGCACTCGCTCATCATGAAGGCCACGATCTCGGGGGTGACCTTCTCGGCGGCGACGACGAGGTCGCCCTCGTTCTCCCGGTTCTCGTCGTCCACGACCACCACGGGCCGGCCGGCGGCGATGTCGCTGACGGCCCGCTCCACGGAGTCCAGGGCGAGGTCCTCCAGGACCAGGCCGGTGGCTCCGGCGGGGTGGGGGCCGTGCCAGTTGAGCGGGGCGGTCATGCGGGCGCTCCTTCCAGGGCGGGCGCACCCACGCGGGAGCGCAGCCACCAGTCGCGCGCGCCCCACAGGACGAGCGCGAGGTAGATGACGTAGACCAGGCCGGAGAAGGCCAGGCCGCTACTGAAGGCGAGCGGGACGCCCACCAGGTCCACCAGCAGCCAGGCGAACCAGAACTCGACCAGCCCCCGGGCCTGGGCGACCATCGCCGTCAGGGTGCCCACGAAGATGTACGCGTCGGGCCAGGGGTTCCAGGACAGCTCGGGCACGGCGGTGAACAGCCCGCCGACGGCGAGGGTGCCGGCGGCGGTGGCGGCCACGAGGGCGGCCCGCTCGCGCCAGCTCGCGAAGCGCACGGCGATCTGGCCGTCGTGGCGTCGGCGTCCGGTGTGCCACTGGCGCCAGCCCCAGGCGGCCACGGCCATGACCAGGAGCTGCTTGCCCAGGCCGCCACTGAGGTGGGCGGTGGCGTAGGCGGTGACCAGCACGGCGCCGGCCACGAACTGGACGGGCCAGGTCCACATGGAGCGTCGCCAGCCCAGGGCGAGGGCGCCGAGCCCGAAGATGTTGCCGATCATGTCGGACCAGATGACGTGCTGGCCCAGGACGGCGAACGCCTCGTCGCCGAGGCCGTCGCCCAGTCTCTGCCACAGGCTCACCGCGCGGCCTCCTCACGGGCCTGGCGCGCGTCCCGCGACGGGTCCGCCGGGTCGAGCGGGCCGGCGCCGGGCACCGTGCCGTGGGCCAGCAGCCGCTCGACGTACTTGGCCAGCACGTCGACCTCCAGGTTGACCGGGTCGCCGACCCGCTTGTCGCCCAGCGTGGTCAGGGCCAGCGTGGTGGGAATGAGGCTGACGGTGAAGTGGTCGGCGCGGGCCTCGACGACGGTGAGGCTGATGCCGTCGACGGTGATGGAGCCCTTGTCGACCACGTACCGGGCCAGGTCGGCGGGGAGGGAGACGGTGACGACCTCCCAGTGCTCGCCGGGGACGCGCTCGGTGATCACGCCGGTGCCGTCGACGTGGCCCTGGACCAGGTGCCCGCCCAGCCGGCCACCGAGCGCCATCGGGCGCTCCAGGTTGACCGGGGAGCCGGGCACCAGGGCGCCGAGGCTGGAGCGCAGCAACGTCTCGGCCATGACGTCGGCGGTGAACTCGCCGTCGGCGACCTCCACGACGGTCAGGCACACGCCGTTGACGGCGATGGAGTCGCCGTGCCGGGCGTCCGCGGTCACCCGCGGTCCACGGATACGCAGCCGGGCGGAGCCGGCGGGAGCCTCACCCGGGGTGGCGGCGGTGGTCTCGCCCAGCTCTTCGACGGCGGCGATCGCACCCAGTTCTTCAACGATTCCGGTGAACACGTCAGCTCCCCTGAGAGGTGGTGGGACGGGCCTGCCAGTGCGGCACGGCCGTTATCCGCAAGTCGGTACCGATGTGGGCGACGTTGACCACGCTTAGCCGCAACGCCCGTTCGACGGTGGTGATTCCGGCGTCGGCCAGGGCCGCGGGCCCGGCGCCCAGGAGCGCGGGGGCGAGATAGCCGACCACCTTGTCGATCGCCTGGGCGGCGACGAAGGCGCCGGCCAGCGTCGGCCCGCCTTCGAGCAGCACGGAGCGCACGTCGCGGGCGTGCAGGGCCCTCAACAGCGCCGGTACGTCCAGGCCGCGCCCGTCCGGCCCGGCGGGCAGCCGCAGGACCTGGGCCCGTCCGTCCAGATGGTGGACGTCGGCGTCCTGGCCGACGGCGACCAGGGTGGGCGCCCGGTCGTCCAGGACGCGGGCGCCGGGGCGTACGGCGGTGGCGTGGGTGTCCAGGACGACCCGCAGCGGCTGGGTCACCTCGCCGTCCGGCAGTCGGGCGGCGAGGTGGGGGTCGTCGGCGCGGGCCGTGCCGGAGCCGACGACGACGGCGTCGGCCTGGGCGCGCAGCCGGTGGACGTCGGCGCGCGCCTGCGGCGAGGTGATCCAGCGGCTGGTGCCGTCGGCCGCGGCGCTGCGGCCGTCCAGCGTCGCGGCGTACTTCCACAGGACGAAGGGGCGGCCGGTGCGCGTGGCGGTCAGCCAGGCCTCGTTGCCCGCCGCCGCCTCGGCTTCCAGGAGTCCGCGCTCGACGGTGACGCCGGCCGCGGCCAGGGCGGCGGCGCCGCCGGTGGCCTGGGGGTCGGGGTCGGGAACGGCGTAGACGACGCGGGCGACGCCGGCCTCGATCAGCGCGCGGGCACAGGGGCCGGTGCGACCGGTGTGGTTACAGGGCTCCAGGGTGACCAGGACGGTGCCGCCCCGGGCGCGCTCGCCGGCCTGGCGCAGCGCGTGCACCTCGGCGTGCGGGCCGCCGGCCCGCTGGTGCCAGCCCTCGCCCACGGGCGCTCCGGCCGCGTCGAGGATGACGCAGCCGACGACGGGGTTGGGGCTGGTGTGGCCCAGAGCGCGGGCGGCCAGCGTGATGGCGCGGCGCATGGCGGCGCTCTCGCTGGCGTTCGCCTCGTGGGTGCCCACCGGGTCCTCCTGCCTTTTCGGGCACGGACTCCGGGGCTGTCGAAATGACAGGACAACGGGCACAGCACACGGGGAACGCCAAGGTCGGGAGGGAGCTCACCGCTGGGTGAGCGCCGCGACGACGGCGCACCGGCGCTTGCCCGTCGCGCACTGCCTCCCATCCGGACTTTCACCGTCGGTCCAGGAATTTCACCTGGTCAACCGACCGCTGGCTGCGGACGGGTCGCGGACTGTTACCGCCGGTTCGGATTTTCACCGACCCCGGAGTGCGCTGACGTCACTGGTACGGCACCCAGTCTGCCACGGGTCGCAAGGGGCATGCCGGCCGGACCCTGTGGCCTGACTCACAGGAGACCAGTCACAATCTTGGCCGAAAACAGCTGTCCGAACACCCGCCACCCCGGAACTCCCCCGACCTGCCCGTCCGTTGATATTGGTCCATACCTATTGACGCTTTGGTCTAGTCCTCTTAGCCTCTGCCACACCTTCGAGCAACCGAACCGAGGTGTGCGCACGCCTCGGCGCCCGATCCGCCACCTCCCACAGCGCGCGCCCCACGCCCCCCACGGCACGACTCACCCCCGCGAGCTCCATCGAGCCCCTTCCAGGAGGACCCGATCGTGTTGTCCCGCACCCGCGCGAGAGCCACGCTGGCCGCGTCGGCCGCAGCTCTCGCCGGACTCCTCGTCGGCACTCTCTCGGTCGCCGAGTCACACGCCGAGGACCAGTCCGCCTGTCGCCCCGACGGCATGTACCGCACCCCGGGCGTCGACGTCCCCTACTGCTCCGTCTACGACGCGGACGGCCGCGAGAAGATGGGCACCGACCACCAGCGCCGCGTCATCGGCTACTTCACCAGCTGGCGCACCGGCAAGGACGGCACCCCCGCCTACCTCGCCTCCGACATCCCGTGGGACAAGGTCACCCACCTCAACTACGCCTTCGCGCACGTCGACAAGGCCAACAAGCTCTCGGTCGGGGCCAACACGGCCAACAACCCCTCCACCGGCCTGACCTGGCCCGGCGTCGAGGGCGCGGAGATGGACCCGGAGTACGCGTACAAGGGTCACTTCAACCTGCTGAACAAGTTCAAGAAGAAGCACCCCAACGTCAAGACGCTGATCTCGGTGGGTGGTTGGGCCGAGACCGGCGGCTACATCGACGAGAACGGTGAGCGCGTCAAGTCCGGCGGCTTCTACTCGATGGCCACCAACGCCGACGGCTCCGTCAACCAGGCGGGCATCAACACCTTCGCCGACTCCGCGGTGGACTTCATCCGCGCCTATGGCTTCAACGGCGTGGACATCGACTACGAGTACCCCACGTCCATGAAGGACGCCGGTCACCCGCAGGACTGGCCGCTGGCCAACGCCCGGCGCGGGGGGCTCAACAAGGGCTACGCGGCGCTGATGAAGACGCTGCGCGAGAAGCTGGACCGGGCCAGCGCCGCGGACGGCAAGCACTACCTGCTGTCGGTGGCCGCCCCCTCCTCGGCGTACCTGCTGCGCGGCATGGAGACGTACCAGACGACGAAGTACCTGGACTACGTCAACATCATGTCCTACGACCTGCACGGCGCCTGGAACGAGTTCGTCGGCCCCAACGCCGCGCTCTACGACGACGGCAAGGACGCCGAGCTGGCCAAGTGGGGCGTGTACACCGCCCCGCAGTACGGCGGCATCGGCTACCTCAACGGCGACTGGTCCTACCACTACTTCCGTGGCGCGATGCCGGCGGGCCGGATCAACCTGGGCCTGCCGTACTACACCCGTGGCTGGAAGAACGTGAACGGCGGCAAGAACGGGCTGTGGGGCACCTCGAAGGCCACCTCCTGCCCGGCCGGCTCGGGGCTGACCGAGTGCGGTGACGGCGCGGTCGGCATCGACAACCTGTGGCACGACAAGGACGACAACGGCAAGGAGTCGCCGGCCGGCTCCAACCCGATGTGGCACGCCAAGAACCTGGAGAAGGGCGTCGTCGGCGACTACGTCACCCGCTACGGCTTCCCCGCCGACACCAAGCTCACCGGCAGCTACGCACGCAACTACGACTCCACGCTGACCGCCCCGTGGCTGTGGAACGCCGACAAGAAGGTGTTCCTGTCCACCGAGGACGAGCAGTCGGTCAAGGCCAAGGCGCAGTACGTGGTCGACAAGGGCCTGGGCGGCACCATGATCTGGGAGCTGGCCGGCGACTACGCGTTCAACGCGGGCAAGAACCAGTACGAGCCGGGCAACACGCTCACCACCGCGCTGCACGACGCCTTCAAGGCGGCCCCGGCCTACGGTGCCAAGCGCGCCACCACGCAGCTGCCCACCGAGGCGATCGACCTCGACGTGAACTTCGGCGAGTTCCCGCTGGGCGACTCGAACTACCCGATCAGCCCGAAGGTGCGCGTCACCAACAACACCAAGTCCACCATCCCCGGCGGCGCGGAGTTCCAGTTCGACTACGCCACCGCCTCGCCCGGCAACGCCCGCGACCAGAGCGGCTGGGGTCTGAAGGTCATCCGCAGCGACCACACGGGCCCCAACGTGGGCGGTCTCAAGGGTGACTACCACCGCGCCTCGGTCAAGCTCCCGAGCTGGCAGTCGCTGGCCCCCGGCGCGTCCCTGACCTTCGACCTGGTCTACAACCTGCCGACCTCCACCCCGTCGAACTGGACGGTCTCCTTCGGCGGCAAGTCGTACGCGCTCGCCGGTGACCTGGCGCGCGGCACCAAGGTCGTCGAACCCGGCGACGGCGGCAGCGGCGGCACGGGCGGCACCGGAGGCAACAACGGCGGGAACAACGGCGGCAATGGCGGCAACGGCGGCCAGTGCACCGCGCCCGCGTGGGACAAGACCGCGGTCTACAACGGCGGCGCGACCGTCTCCTGGAAGAGCCACACCTGGAAGGCCAAGTGGTGGACCCAGGGCCAGGAGCCGGGCGGCGACGGCGTCTGGCAGGACCAGGGCGCCTGCTGACCCCCTGACCACCCGGCGACGGTGAAGTGCGCGTCACCCGTCGCCGGGTGCCCCACCGGGCCGGGCCCCCTCTCAGCGGCGGGGGTCCGGTTCGGTGGGCCCCACACCGAACCCCACACCGACGCCCACGTCCCCGCGTGAGACCCAGCCCGAGAACACGCGTGGCCGACCGCCCCGGCGGCCGGCCACCGCGCGTGGCCCCGGGCTCCGGCGCCGGGTCCGACCACGGACCCGGCGTCCGCGCGTGCCACGCCACGCGCGGACGGGTGCCCGCGAGGGTGGGCGGCCTCAGTCGCGCGGTGCGAACAGGGCGTCCTGCGCCGCGTCCATCGCGGTGAGCACGGCGCCGCGCAACACCGCGCTACCGCTGACGGCGCCGGCGCGTACGTCGAGCCGGGCCGGGGTCATGCGTGCCACCCGCTCCCCCACGCGCTGGGCCAGCACCTCGCCGCCCGCGCGCCCGCACTCGCCGCCGAGGACCACGCACCCCGGGTCGAGCACGGCGCTCACCGCCGCCACCCCGATGGCCACCGCGTCCGCGTACGCGTCCAGGAAGGCGTCCGCCTGGCGCCGCGCGGGCCGCTCCCCCCGCTGGTCACGCCCCGGCGGCTGGGTCGGCTCCGGCCGCTCCGGCCCCACGGCGGCGACGGCCGTCCGCAGGACACGCTCGGCCGCCGCCACCCCCTCCCCCTCGACGCTCAGCCCGTGCCGGCGCGCCAGCTCACCCAGCGCGGGACCGCCGGCCAGCGTGTGGAAGCCGCCCGCGCAGTCGGTCGCCGTCGGCAGCCCGCCGGTGCCGGGGACGGGCAGGAAGCCGATCTCGCCCGCGCCGCCGGACGCCCCACGGCGCAGCACGCCGTCCAGCACGACGGCCGCGCCCGTGCCCCCGCCGAGCCACAGCAGCACGAAGGTGTCCCGGTCGCGGGCGGCGCCAAGGCGTTGTTCGGCGACGGCGGCGAGGTTGGCCTCGTTCTCCAGGAGCAGCTCGGCCGGGAAGCGCTCGCGCACGGCGGCCACCAGGGCCGCGTGCCAGTGCGGGAGCCAGCTCGTGCTGCTGCCCAGGGCGCCGGTGGCCGGATCGAGCAGGCCGGGCGCGCCGACGCCGATGGTGTGCAGCGAGGTCGCCCCCGCCCGCCGCGCCATACGGTCCAGCAGGTCCACGGCGGCGGCCACCTCGGACAGGCCCCCCGGGGGTAGCCCGCCCGGGACGTCGGTGGCCGGCGGGGTGGTGGCGCGCGGGCCGATGGGCAGTGCCGCCTCGGCCAGGGAGCGGCCGAGCAGGTCGGCCACGCAGACCGTGACGCCGTCGGTGCGGACGTCGATTCCGGCCAGGTGGGCCCGGTCGGCGACGATGCCGTACAGCCGGGCGTTGGGGCCGCGCCGTTCGGCGCCCGCCTCGCCGACCACGGTGATCAGTTGGGCGCCACACAGGCGCTCCACCAGGTCGGCCACGGTGGGCCGGGACAGGCCGGTGAGCTGCTTGAGCTGACCGGCCGTCAACGGGCCCTCGCGCTGGAGGAGGCCCAGCGCCAGGCGGTCGTTGATGGCGCGGGCGGTGCTCGGGGAGGCGGTCTTGCCGCCGGAGTGCACGCGCGTCGGGGGCATGACGGGAATCCTTGCACGTCCGATGGGGCTTCACTATCTATCAGGCAGGGTTCCTGATAGTTTCACGCGCTCCGGGGAATCCCTCTCCGGGGGCCCCGCGCGGGGCCCGGGACACGGGATCGGGAGGGTCGGGCATGGTGGACGCCGGCACAGGGACGGGGGCCGACCCCGCGGCCCCCACCGAGGCGCGCCTACGCCGGGCGCGCGTCGCCATCGCACTGGTCTTCGCCGTGCACGGCGCGGTGACCGGCAGCTTCGCCACCCGCGTCCCCTGGGTGCAGGACCACACGGGCGTGAGCGCGGGCCAGCTCGGTCTCGCGCTCGCCTTCCCGGCGCTGGGCGCCTCGGTCGCCATGCCGGCGGCGGGCTGGGTCAGCCACCGCTTCGGCGCCCGCACCGCGCTGCGCGGCATGCTGGCGCTGTGGACCCTCGCGCTGGCGCTGCCCGCGCTCGCCCCCGGCCTGCCCGCGCTGTGCGGGGTGCTGTTCGTCTACGGCGCGACGGCGGGCATGTCGGACGTGGCGATGAACGCCCTGGGCGTGGAGACCGAGGCGCGCCTGGGCCGCTCGATCATGTCCGGGCTGCACGGTATGTGGAGCGTGGGGGCGCTGCTCGGTTCGGCGGCCGGCACGGTGGCGGCGCACGCGGCGGTGGACGCCCGGGCCCATCTGGCCGTCGCCGCGGCCGTGCTGACCGTGCTCGGCGCGCTGGCCTGTCGGGGCGTGCTGGACCTGCGGAGCGCGCCGGACGACCACGCGCCGCCGCACTTCGCCCTGCCGCCGAAGTCGGCCCTGGTCATCGGCGCGGTGGGGTTTTGCGCGGTGTTCGCCGAGGGGGCGAGCCTGGACTGGTCGGCGGTCTACCTCCGTGACGAGCTGGACACCTCGCCGGGCCTGGCCGCCGCCTCCACCACGGCGTTCGCCTGCACGATGGCCGTGGCCCGGCTGGCCGGCGACGCGGTGGTGACCCGGTTCGGCGCGGTACGCACGGTGCGGGTCAGCGGGGTGTGCGCGACGCTGGGCGGACTGCTGGTCGTCACGGCCGTCCACCCCGCGATGGCGCTCGGCGGCTTCGCGCTCCTCGGCCTGGGCGTCGCCGTGGTGGTGCCGCTGGCGTTCGCCGCGGCCGGGCGCAGCGGTCCGGCCCCCAGCCAGGCCATCGCGGGCGTGGCGACGATCACCTACACCTCGGGTCTGATCGCCCCCTCGGCGATGGGCTCGGTGGCCGACATGACCTCCCTGACGGTCTCCTTCGGCCTGGTCACCCTGCTGGCCCTGGGCCTGGTCGCGGGCGCCGGCGTGCTGCGCGCGGCGGTCGGCGGTACGCCCACGGCGGGCCCGGGCGCGTCGACGCGGGCCGCCGACTCCTCCGCCGTGGCCCCCACGCGCGAGCCCTGAGCCGCGCGCGGCCCCCGCGCGGGCGCACGTGATCCGCGGGCCGCACACGCTCGGCCCCACCAACCGGCCCCCGTGCGGGCGAACGGCCTGCCGGCGACCCGGCCACGGGGCCCGAGCCGGGGCCCCTCGTGTACACCACTGGTCGCCTCGTCTGATCGAGCCACCTGGCGCGAAGTGGTCGGCGGGCGGGTGATACTACTCTGCGTCGTGCCGGTGGCCCGTGTCGCCGGTCGGCGGGGTGGGAGACCGCCCGCGCCGGCCGCGCGAGCGGTGCCACGAGCGGTGCGGACCGTGACCGCCCCGCGCGGTGGCCGCCGTGCCGGAGCGCGTACGGGACGCGTGCGGGACCACCGCGTGGAGCCCGCGGGTACGCGTGCGCACCGGTGCTTTGGGGCCGCCGGGCGGACGGTACGCGCGGGCCGACGACGAACGACCACGAGCGAGCAGAGAACGCACCGACCACCCGCCGAAACGGGCGCGGGGAAGGTGGGAAACGGAGAGCACCCCATGGGCTTCGGCGTGCGCTGGACCTTGCACGGCGACGGGCGTACCCCCGCCCCCGGGGCCGTGGTGCGGCCGGACGAGCGGTTGTCGTGGCCCCGGACGGCGGGCCTGGGCGCCCAGCACGTCGTGGCCATGTTCGGGGCCAGCTTCGTCGCCCCGGTCCTGATGGGCCTGGACCCCAACCTCGCCATCATGATGTCGGGCGTGGCCACGATCCTGTTCCTGTTGGCCACCCGTGGCCGGGTGCCCAGCTATCTGGGGTGCAGCCTCGCCTTCGTCGGTGTCGCCGCGGTCATCCGCGCGCAGGGCGGCGACAGCGCGACCGTGACGGGCGCGATCCTGGTGGTCGGCGGCGCGCTGCTGCTCAGCGGACTCGCGGTACGCACCTTCGGCGCCCGCGTCATCCACGTGGCGATGCCGCCGGTGGTCACCGGCGCGGTGGTGATGCTGATCGGGCTCAACCTGGCCCCGGTCACGGCGAGCACCTACTGGCCCACCGACCAGTGGACCGCGCTGGCGACCATGCTCTTCACCGGCCTGGCCGTGGTGTGTCTGCGCGGGTTCTGGTCCCGGATCGCGATCTTCCTCGGGCTCGTCTTCGGTTACGGCTTCTCCTGGCTGCTGGATCGCGTCTTCGGCCGGATCCACTCGGTCAACGGCGGGACGGAGGCCGTCGACCACTGGCGGCTCGACCTGTCCGCCGTCTCGCACGCCGACTGGTTCGGGCTGCCGTCCTTCCACGGGCCCGCCTTCGACTGGTCCGCGATCCTGGTGGCCCTGCCCGTGGTGATCGCCCTGATCGCGGAGAACGTCGGGCACGTCAAGGCCGTGGGCGAGATGACCGGCGACCGGCTCGACGACCAGCTCGGCACGGCCATCTCCGCCGACGGCGCGGCCAGCATGATCTCCACGGCGGTCGGCGGCCCGGCCACCACCACGTACTCCGAGAACATCGGCGTCATGGCCGCCTCGCGCGTCTACTCCACCGCCGCCTACTGGGCGGCGGCCCTCTTCGCCCTACTGTTCGGCCTCTGCCCCAGGTTCGGCGCCGTGGTCGCGGCCATCCCGGGCGGGGTGCTCGGCGGCATCACGGTGATCCTCTACGGCATGATCGGCCTGCTCGGCGCCCAGATCTGGGTGCACAACAAGGTGGACCTGCGCAATCCGCTGCACCTGGTGCCGGTCGCCGCCGGCCTGATCATCGGCGTCGGCAACGTCACGCTGAAGATCAGCGACAACTTCGAGCTGAGCGGCATCGCGCTCGGCACCATCGTCGTCCTCAGCGGCTACCACGTACTGCGCGCCCTGGCCCCCGCCCACCTCCGGGAGCCCGCCCCCGCCTACGGCCCGGACGCGCCGCTGCTGGACGAGGGCACGACGGCGTACGACAGCGGCTCCGACGCCGCGCCCGACACCGCGCGCGCGGCGCGGCCCGAGGCGAAGGACCAGGGCTGAGCCTGGCACCGGCCCCGGGGCCCGGCAGGTCGGGGGCGCCGCCGGGTGACGTCGCGCCGTCCCCGGACGGGGCCGGGGCGCGGCCGAGACCGGTTCATCCGTTGTGAGGAAGGCAGGATCGGGGGCTGCCGAGCGGGCGTTCGGGCTGGGACGCTGACCGCATGACGCAGGCCGATCAGCGATTCACCTCCCGCCCCGCCCCTCGGCGCGACGCACCGCCCACCATGGAGCGGGCGGTGCGCCGGATGATCGCGCTGGAGCGCGCGTTGCCCGGTCGGGACGGGGTCGCCGTGTTCAACCGCGTGTACCTCTCGGTCACCCAGGAGGTCGAGGACCGGCTCTCGGCCGGCCACTTCCACCACGGGCCGGCGGCCGAGGAGCTCACGGCCCGGTTCGCCGCGCGCTACCTGGCCTCGGTGGACGCGGCGGCGGACGGCGGACGGCCCACGGCGGCCTGGCGGCCGCTGTTCGAGCTGCGGCGGCATCCGGCGGTGCTGCCGGTGCAGTTCGCCCTGGCCGGGATCAACGCGCACATCGGCAACGACCTGGCCCTCGCGCTCCGCGACACCTGTGTCTCCGTGGGCTGTGACCCGGCCGCGCTGGAGGGCGACTTCGACCGGGTGGGCGACGTACTGGTCGGCATGGAGGAGCGCGTGCGCGAGGAGTTGATGCCCGGCCCCGACCTGCTGGACGTCGCGGACCCGCTCACCCACCTGGTCGGCGCGTGGAGCCTGGAGCGGGCCCGCGACGCGGCGTGGGGTTCCTTCCGGGCGCTGTGGGCCCTGCGCGAACAGCCCGACCTCGCGCGGGAGTACGCGGAGCGGGTCGACGCCGGCGTCGGCCTGGTCGGCCGCGTCCTGCTGACGCCCCTGGCGGCCCGGGCGTGAGCTGAACCCGTGCGCGAGCCCCCGCCCCGGGGGCCGTGCCTCAGTCCTCGGGCAGTTCCACCGGCGCGATCGCGTCGTAGACGTCACCCGGGCCCGGGTTCGTCGCGTCGCTCGTGCCGCCGAAGTGCCGCATGACGCCCCACACCGCGTTCAGCGCCGTCTGTACCGCGCCCTCGGCCCAGCCGGCCGTCCACGAGATGTCGTCGCCGGCCAGGAAGATGCCGCGCTTGTCGGCGGGCAGGCGGTCCTGCATGAAGTGGGTGAACAGGCGCCGCTGGTAGCGGTAGTGGCCCGGCAGGTTGGCCTTGAAGGCGCCCATGAAGTACGGCTCGTTCTCCCAGGACACGGTGACCGGGTTGCCGATGACGTGCTGGCGGATGTCGACCTTGGGGTAGATCTCGCGCAGCGACTTGAGCATGACCTCCATCCGCTCGTTCGCCGACAGCGGCAGCCACTTCAGGCTGTCGTCGCACCAGGTGTAGGACAGGCAGATCACAGCGGGCTGGTCGGGCCCGTTGTCCAGCAGGTAGGTGCCGCGCGTCATGCGGTCGGTGAGCGTCATGCTCATCACGTCCCGCCCGGTCTCCTCGTCGGTGTCCAGCCAGAACGGCCGGTCGACGGGGACGAAGAGCTTGCTGGACTCCATGTAGTGGGTGCGCTCGACCGCCGTCCAGTGGTCGATCGGGAGGAGCGCGTCATCACAGTCGATCTTGGACAACAGCATCCAGCTCTGCGCCGTGAAGACCGCCGAGCGATAGGTGCGGATGTCGCCGCAGGCGTCGGTGACGGTGATCCGGTTGCCCGCCGTACGACGCAGCCGGGTGACCGCGGGGCGCGGGGTGCCCTCGTGCAGCGAGCTGAGCGAGGTGCCCTGTCGCCAGTACGTGATCTTCTCCGGGGCCCGTTCCCACAGCCGCTCGGGCAGTTGCTGGCTGCCGCCGACGATGCCGCGGTGGTCGTCGTCGGCGCCGGTGTAGACGACGCGCAGGATCTCCAGGATGGAGTTGGGGAAGTCGGTGTCCCACCCACCGGTACCGAAACCGACCTGGCCGAAGATCTCCCGGTGCCGGAAGGAGGCGAAGGCCGGCGCGTCGCACAGGAAACCGTAGAAGGTCTGGTTGTCCAGCTTCTCCACGAGCCGCGCCCAGATCGCGCGGATGGTGGGCACGTCCCGCTCGCGCAGTGCCCGCTGCATGGCGGAGAAGTCCGCGCCCTCCTCCAGGCAGGTGTTCCAGGCGTCCATCACCTGGTGGTAGACCTCCGGCAGGTCCTCCAGGGTGCGCGCGTAGTGCGAGCGCCCCTTCAGGTCCACGACGGTGGAGGGGGTGGCCGGGGCCAGCGGGTTGGGGAACGGTCGGGTCTTCAGGTCCACCAGGTCGATGTAGTGCTGGAGCGCGGTGGAGCACGGCGGGAAGCGCATGGCGCCCATCTCGGCGGTCAGCGGCTGGCCGTCGTCGGTGGCGCAGCCCTCGAAGCGGTCGGTGCGCAGCCGTCCACCGATCCGGTCGGCCTCGTAGACCACGGGCCGCAGCCCCATCTTCATCAGCTCGTACGCGGCGACGATGCCCGACAGGCCACCGCCGATGACCGCGACCTCGCTGCCGTGCTCGGTCGCGGGGATCTGGCCGAGCCCGGCCGGGTGGGCCAGGTAGTCGTCGTACGCGTACGGGAAGTCGGGCCCGAACATCGTCAGGGGCGGCTGCGCGGGCCGCGTGGGCTGCTCGTCGTGGACGGCGGTGGGCACCGTGGACGTCATGGGGGCGGACTCCTTGCGTACGGGCGCGGCGGCGCGCTCGGGCGGGCACGGGCGCGGGGCCGTGCGGGCGGCGGGGGAAGCGGACGGGGCGGGGTGTGGCGGGGCCGTGGCCAGAGACCGCGCGACCGGGGCGGGGCCGTGACGCGGGCGGCGGTGGGGGCCACGCGGGTGGGCGCGGGGCGGGGCGGGTCAGCCCAGGGTCGTGTAGAGCGCGGGGCGGCGGTCGCGCAGGTAGGGGTTGGCCTGCCGCGAGGCGGCCAGGAACGCGGCGTCGAGGTCGGCGACCACCAGTTCCGTGCCCTGCCCGGCGCGGGCCCTGGCGACGCCGTCGGGCCCGGCCAGGCAGCTCCGCCCGACGAAGTCGAACTCGCCCTCGGGGCCGGTGCGGTTGGCGTACGCGATGTAGAGCTGGTTCTCGAACGCGCGGACCGGTACGAGGGATTCGGCGACGAACTGGTAGGGGTGCATCTGCGCGGTGGGCACCAGCAGCAGGTCCGTACCGGCCAGGGCGTGCGCCCGGACGTACTCGGGGAACTCCACGTCGTAACAGATCATGACGCCGACGCGGAGGCCGCCGAGAGCGGGCAGCTCGACCGGGGCCACGGGCGGCTGGCCCGGGGTGAACCAGCGCTCCTCGAACGCGCCGTACAGGTGCGCCTTGCGGTAGTTGAGCAGCCGCTGACCACTCGGGTCGACCAACTGGGCCGCGTTGTGGATCCGCTCGCCCGCGCGCTCGGGGTAGCCGTAGCAGATGGCGATCCCGTGCTCGGCGGCCGTGCGCGCGACGGCCCGCGCGGACGGCCCGTCGGCCGGCTCGGCCAGTTCGCGCACGCGCTCCCCGATCGCGTACCCGGTCAGGAACAGCTCCGGAACGGTCAGCAGGCGCGCGCCGGCGGACGCCGCGCGGGCGGCGGCGTCCGCGAGGAGGCCCAGGTTGTGGTCGACGTCCCCGGGGCGTCCCGACGACTGGAGCAGGGCGGTGCGCGGCGTGGTCATGGAACCCCTCGGGCGGTGACGCGGGCACAGGGGCCACGGCGGACGGTGCGGGTTTGCGGGCGGCCCTGTAGACGGTACGGTCCGCCCGCGAGGCCCGACAAGGCGCGTCCGTTGCGCTCTGACGAGAGATTCGTTGCGCGTTCAAGGCTCTGGACGGCGATTCGTTGCGCGGCGCGTCCTCGCAGGTGAGAGCGAGGGTGTCAGCCTTTGGGCGTACCGCTGGGGGCGGCGCGCTCCCTCTGCGGTCGCACGGCGCGGCGCGCTGGGGCGACCGCGTACGTACGGGTGGTCAGCCCGTGGCGCGATGTGCGCGACCGGTGCCGGGCGGCACGCTGGTGTCCGTCGCCGAGACCGGCCGCCCGGCCGCTCGCACACCGCCCCGAAGGGACCACCGCCGTGAGTCGTTTCGCTCCTCGGATGCCCGCCGCCACCCCCACCCGAATCCGCCTCGCCGCCCTCGGCGTCGTGGCGCTCTTGGCGGTGGGCGCCGCCGGCGCCTCGGCCGCCGGGACCGGGGGCGGCGGGACCGGGGGCGGCGGGCGCGCGGCGCCCGCCGAGCCGAGCCTGACCGGTTCGGCGAAGCTGCTCCGCCCCGACGGCGACGACGTGCGGTTCACCTTCGGCGCGCACGGCGAGCCGGACACGGCCCGGGGCACGTTCGGCTTCCGCCACATCGGCGCGACCGAGCGCGGCTTCGCCACGGGGCGGATCGACTGCCTGGCCTCGGGCGGCAAGGTGGCCGTCGCGACCGGCGTCGTCGAGCGGACCGACGTCGAGGGCCTGGAGGGGCTGCGGATCGGCTTCACGGTGCACGACACGGGCCGTGGCAAGCCGGACCGGGTCGGCTACAGCTGGGCCGGCACCAACGACCCGACCCTCACCAAGGACCTGCCGCCCTGCGTGAGTTCGGCCCCCTTCGAGACGGTCGAGCGTGGCGACTTCACCGTGGTCACGATGGACGCGGCACGCTGACCCACCGCTCCGGTGCCCGTCCGTCGACCGTCGCACGCGGCGGACGCGGCACCGGTCCCCTCCCACCCACACTCCCGGCCCGGGGCCGTCACACCCCGCGCCGGGCCGCCGGACGACAGGTCCGCGCCGATGGCCGGCCGCTCCCGCGCCATCGCCGGACCCGGGGCGCACGGAGAGTGACGGCCGCTTGGAGCCCGGTCGTCACCCCGCCCCGTCACCCGCCGCTCGCGCCTCCCCGGGGCGAGGCTCACCGGCGGTGCCGTCCGGCACGGCGGTCACCGCGAGGGGCGCACGGATCGCGCCTCGCGGTGACCGCCTTCCGTCGTCCGTCGCGCCCGCCCCGGTCCGGCTAGGTCGGGGCGCCCGAGGTGAAGCGGCGCAGCAGCGGCGAGAGCACCAGCACCGACTTGGTCCGCTCGACGAAGGGCTCGCCCGCGATGCGTTCCAGGACGCCCTCGAAGTGCCGCATGTCGGAGGCGAAGACCTGCACGATGGCGTCCGCCTCGCCCGTGACGGTGGAGGCGGACACGACCTCCGGGTAGCGCGAGAGCCCGCGGTGGATGTCCTCGGGCGAGGTGTTGCGGCGGCAGTACAGCTCGACGAAGCCCTCGGTCTGCCAGCCGAGGGCCACCGGGTCCACGCGCACCGTGAAGCCGGTGATCGCGCCCTCGGCCCGCAGCCGGTCCACCCGCCGTTTGACGGCGGGAGCGGAGAGGCCGACCTCGGCGCCGATGTCGGCGTACGAGCGGCGGGCGTCCTCGGCGAGGGCGTGCACGATGCGTTCGTCGAGCTGGTTCAGTCGCACGGCGGGTGGGTTCATTTCTCTGCGGCGCCGGCCGCGCGGGCGGCCGGTGGGCGGAACGGTGGATCAAGGGCCATCGTCACACGAAACGCGCGAGGTGGCTGTCGCTCTCCCCGCGCGCACCCACCGGCGCCGACACCGGCGGGCCCGTCCACGGCCAGGGCCGGCCCGGGGCGCCGGGCTGGGCCGGCCTCGGCGCGGGCCGCGTGGCCGCCGGGCACGCCTGGCCTGTCCCGCGTTCAGAGACCGGCCGGCCGGGCGCCGCTCCCCGGCTCGGCCGGCGCCGGCACGGCCAGCGCCCAACTGTGGTCGTCGGTGAGGTAGGCGTCCAACACCAGCCCGGCGCCGACCAGTTCGGCCTCGAACGCGGCGTCGGGCAGCACGCGGGAGACGAAGGAGTGGCTCCACTCGGCGCCCTCGTACCCGTACTCCATCCGCACCGCGACCCGGTCGGCGCCTTGGGGTTCCACCGAGGCGACGCGGACGCGCTGGCCGTCGCGTTCCCAGGCGCGCGGCACCCGGGCCGGATCGTGCCAGCGCTCGTTCTCGCGCTGGACGAGCACCTGGCCACCCGGCGCCACGTGCCGGGCGCAGGTGCGCAGCAGCGCCCGCCCCAGTTCCTCGTCGGCCGTGTTGACCAGGAACGAGGCGAGCAGCACCGCGTCGAAGGTCTCGCCCAGGTCGAGCGTCTCGATCGGCGAGCACACCGTGCGGGCCCCCTCGACGTACGCGAGCATCTGCGGCGACTCGTCGACGGCGACCACGGTCAGGCCACGGGCCAGCAGCGGTCGGGTCACCCGTCCCGCGCCGGAGCCGAGTTCGAGCAGGCGCGCGCCGGCGGGCACGTGGGCGGCCACGATGTCCGGCTCGTCGCCCGCGGGCAGCCGGGCGTACATCTCCACGGCACAGCCGTCCGGTGTGATGGGCCCCGGCCCCGTTCCCTGGTGTCCCGCGCGCGGTGTGGCGTCCATCCCGTCATCACAGCACGGGCCCCGGCGCACGGGACAGACGCCGGCGCACACCTTCTCCGCGCCGGCCGGGCCCGCGCGCCCCCGCCCGGCGCGCGCCGGGCCCGCCGGCCGGGTCCGGTCGCCGACCTCGGCCGTGGGGCTCAGGCATCGGGCCGCGCCCGGTCCACCGCGTGCTCCGCGTCCCGTTCCAGGTCGCGTACGAGGTCCAGCATCTCCGCGCGGTAGAGCGCGGCCGGGTCGGTGTGGACCGCGCGCAGATGGCCGTGGATCTCCAGGGTCACCAGGCCGTGCAGCCGGCCCCAGACGCGCAGGGCCCGCGCGGCGACGGCGGGCGTGAGGTCCGGCGCCTCGGCCCGCACCCGGTCCCGGTAGGCGGGCGGGAAGGCGGCCCAGTCGGCCTCGGCGGCCCCGGGTGCGGGGCCCGGGCCGGAACCGGCCGCCGCTACCAGGCGGTTGAGCCCGCCGCAGATCCGCAGCGCGGCCTCGTCCACGGGTCCGGGGCCGGGCGGGGGCTGGTAGCCGGGGATCGGGTCGCCGTAGACGAGGTGGAAGCCCTGCGGGTTGGCCAGCGCCCAGGTCCGCAGCGCCTGCCCCCAGGCCAGCAGGCGGCGCTCGGGGTCGCAGGCGGGCGCGTCGTCGCGGGCCCGCTCCAACGCGTCGGCGAGCCCGGTGCTGAGCGCCCGGATCAGCGCCGTGATCAGTTCGTCGCGGGTGGCGAAGTAGCTGTAGATGGCGCGGGGGGTCATGCCCATGTCGCGGGCGATGCCACGCAGCGAGATCCCTCCGGGGCCCTCGGCGGCCATCTGGCGCAGGGCGATCTCCAGGATCTGCCCGGTCGCCTCGGCCCGCAGCCGCTCCCGTCGGCTCGGCACCCGTTCCGTCGCGCTGACCATCGCGTCACCCCTCGTCGCCGTGTCCGCCGTCGCCGGCGCTGTCGTCGGCGACTCATGATTCCGCATTGCCAAATCTTCGGCGTTACAGAAGTATACGGCGTGTCATTTCTACCTGCCGCATCAGTTCTATTCGCTGCGTCAGATCTTTCCGCCGTGTCATCGCGGTTGCCGCCACCCCATGGCGACGGTCGCCGCGCGGCCCAGCGCCCCGAACGGAGTTCGCCATGCCCGCTTACGTACTCGTCGACGCCGAGGTGTACGACCACGAGGCCGCCGACCGCTACCGCGTCCTGGCCGAGGAGTCGATCGCCCGCTACGGCGGTCGCTACCTCGTCCAGGGCACCGTCCCCGAGGCCGCCGAGGGCACCTGGCCGGCGGGCCGGGTGGTGACCACGCTGGAGTTCCCCGACATGGCCCGGCTGAGGGAGTGGCACACCTCGCCCGAGTACGCGCGGGCCGCCGCCGAGCGGGTGGGGGCCATCGACGTGCGCATGCTGTTCGTGCCGGGCACGACGGCCTGACGGAGCGCCCGCGCGCGCTCACCCCGTGCCCCCGGAAAAGGCCCCCCATGGCCGGCCGCGCGGGAGCCCGTTACGCGCGAGGGCCCGCCCGGCCCGCCCCGATGTCGGTCGGGGGCGGGCCGGGCGGGCCGGGTCGTGCTACCGCCCAGGGCGTACGGGCGGTCGGGGCGTGCGGGCGGTCGCGGGCGGTGTCGCTACCAGCTCGCGTGCAGGGGCTTGCCCTCGGCGTAGCCGGCGGCGCTCTGCACACCGACCACGGCCCGCTCGTGGAACTCCGCCAGCGAGTGGGCGCCCGCGTAGGTGCAGGCGCTGCGCACGCCGGCGATGATCGTGTCGATCAGGTCCTCGACGCCGGGCCGGGCCGGGTCGAGGAACATCCGCGAGGTGGAGATGCCCTCCTCGAAGAGCGCCTTGCGAGCCCGGTCGTAAGCCGACTCCTCGCTGGTGCGGTTGCGCACCGCGCGGGCGGAGGCCATGCCGAAGCTCTCCTTGTACAGCCGTCCGTCGGCGCTCTGCTGGAGGTCGCCGGGCGACTCGTACGTACCGGCGAACCACGAGCCGATCATGACGTTGGACGCGCCGGCCGCCAGCGCCATGGCCACGTCGCGCGGGTGGCGCACGCCGCCGTCGGCCCAGACGTGCTTGCCGAGCCGGCGGGCCTCGGCGGCGCATTCGAGCACCGCCGAGAACTGCGGGCGGCCGACGCCGGTCATCATCCGGGTAGTGCACATGGCGCCGGGTCCGACGCCCACCTTGACGATGTCGGCGCCCGCCGCGACCAGGTCGCGCACCCCCTCGGCGGCGACGACGTTGCCCGCGACGATCGGCACCCGCGGGTCGAGCCCACGCACCGCGTGCAGCGCGTTGATCATCGACTCCTGGTGGCCGTGCGCGGTGTCCACGACCAGGGTGTCCACGCCCGCGTCGAGCAGGGACTTGGCCCGCCCGGCCACGTCGCCGTTGACGCCGACGGCGGCGGCGACCCGCAGCCCGCCGGAGGCGTCGGTGGCCGGCGTGTACAGGGTGGCGCGCAGCGCGGCCTTGCGGGTGAGGATGCCCACGAGCTTGCCGTCCCGGTCCACGGCCGGGGCCAGCTTGCGGTGCGCGGCGTCGAGCTGGTTGAAGGCCAGGCGCGGATCGATGTCCGCGTCCAGCACCAGCAGCTCCCGGGACATGACCTCGGAGAGCTGGGTGAAGCGGTCCACGCCGGTCAGGTCGGCCTCGGTGACCACGCCGACGGGGCGGCCCTCGCGCACCACGACGCCCGCGCCGTGCGCCCGCTTGGGCAGCAGGGCCAACGCGTCGGCGACGGTCTGGCTCGGGGCGAGCACGATGGGCGTGTCGAACACCAGGTGCCGGGTCTTGACCCAGCCGATCACCTCGGTGACGACCTCGATCGGGATGTCCTGCGGGATGACGACGAGCCCGCCACGCCGGGCCACGGTCTCCGCCATCCGCCGTCCGGCGATGGCGGTCATGTTGGCGACGACCAGCGGGATCGTGGTTCCGGTTCCGTCCGGGGAGCCGAGGTCCACGCTCTGTCGGGAGCCGACCGCGGAGCGGCTCGGCACCATGAACACGTCGTCGTACGTCAGGTCATGGGACGGCCGCGCGTCGTTCAGAAATCGCATGCTAACTCTCTCACCTGCGGTTTTACGGAAGGGCGGGTGGGGAGTCAGCGTCGGACCGGCGCCGTTGGCACTGCGGTCCCGGCTGCGGCTCCTACGCCATCATCACCGATATCGCACGCGAGTGGCGAACCCGCGTTCGTATCTGTGGACCTTCCGCCGAGGGACCGGCGAGCCGCTTCGTAGCTTCCTACCAGGGCCGGCCCACTCCTCCCCGACCCACGCCCCACGTGCGCCGGTACGACGTGCGGGGGGGGTGACCCCGTGGGCGCGGCGTGCCGGGCGCCGGTGGGGGCGCTCCCGCTCTCATGTGGCGGCCCGCTCCCGTACCTCGTCCGCGACCGACGCGTCGAGCGCGGCCCGCACCAGGCCGGCGGCCAGTGCCGCCACGTCCTCGGCGGCGACGAGGCGGGTCAGGTCATCCGGCCGCTCCGGCAGCCCCAGGCGTCGGGCGCCCCGGAGCGCCTTGGCGTCCAGGTAGGGCGCGACCTCTGGCCAGACGCGCTGCACCTCGCGCAGGAAGATGTCGGCGCCGGTCGGGCCGAGTCCCGGCACCTCCTGGAGCAGCGCGCGCAGCCGGTCCACGTCGCCGTCGGCCGCGCGGCGCATGCGGCGCAGGTCGCCGCCGTAGCGCTCGCGCAACAGCTCGGCGCCCTCGCCGAGCTGGGTGGCGGTGCGTTCGTCGTAACGGCGGTAGCCACCCTCGCCGAGCGCGTCCACCCGCCGCTGCCAGCTCGCGTCCGCCATCCGGCGCGGACCGCGCAGCCCCGCCTCGGTCAGGGAGCGGGCCGTGGCGAGCGCCACGGACGCCCTGACGGGCGCGCTCATCAGGTCGACCAGGACCAGGAGCTGGTACAGCGGCTGCGGTGTGTCCCGCAGTCGGATGCCCGCCTCGGCGGCGAAGGTCCGGCCGTGGGTGTCGAGCAGGGCCCGCACGGTGGCCCGCTCCTCGGGGGGTCGTCGGCGGGTCGTCGTCATGGTTCCTCCCGCCCGCTGCGGTGGTCCCGTCTCGCCGTGGGTCTCAGCGGCCGACGGCCCGGGCGAGCTGGTCCTTGTTCATCGACGAGCGGCCCTCGACGCCCTTGCGCCGGGCCTCCTCGTACAACTGGTCGCGGGTGGGCCCGGCCGCGCCGCTGTGCGAGCGCTTGCCGCCGCGTCGGCCCGAGGAGATGTCCTGGGTCGAGGTGCGGCTGGCCGTGGCGGCCTCGCCGGAGCGCGCGCGTTCCTTGTTCACGGTCCTGGCGGCGATCTCCTTGGCCCGCTTGGTGCTCGCGCCGCGCTCCTGCTGGCTCTCCTTGATCTTCTCGTACTGCCGCTCGCGCTTGTCGCTCGAACCTCGGGGCATCGGGTCGGCCCTCCTCGGGTCGTCGGGGGCGGGCCTTCGGGGCCCGCCCTGTCTCCAGTGGGGACAGTTGCTCGTCCGCTCGTCTCGGGGTGGCACGGCCGGCCGTGTGACGTCACGCGTCAGCTCCGGCCGCGCACACCGCGACCCTTCCCCGGTTACCCGAGAGTGCCCGGACAAACCGGCCACCTCGGGCGAGCCGTACGCCCCGGGGGTCAGGTTTCCGCACGCCACCAGCGGCTACCCGGCCAGCCGGACGGGGACCGTCACACGTGCCGAGGAGACCGCATGACGACGTACGGCGCCTTCCTGCCCTGCGAGGAACACGGGCCACGGGAGCTGGTCGAGCAGGCGCGGATGGCCGAGCAGGCGGGGTTCACCTCGCTGTGGCTCTCGGACCACTTCCATCCGTGGAACGACGCCCAGGGCCAGAGCCCCTTCGTGTGGTCGGTGATCGGGGCGCTGTCCGAGGCCACGTCCCTGCCGGTCCAGACGGCCGTCACCTGCCCGACCGTACGGCTGCACCCGGCCATCACGGCGCAGGCCGCGGCCACCAGCGCCGTGCAGCTCGGCGGCGGATTCCGACTCGGCGTGGGCAGCGGCGAGGCACTCAACGAACACGTCCTGGGCGACCGCTGGCCCCCGGCGGCCGTCCGGCTGGCCATGCTGGAAGAGGCCGTCCACGTGATGCGCATGCTCTTCACGGGCGAGGAGGTCACCCACCACGGCACGTACTACACGGTGGAGAACGCCCGGCTCTACACGGTCCCCGAGGAGCCCGTGCCCATCGACGTCTCCGGCTTCGGGCCGGCGGCCACCGAGCTCGCCGGGCGGATCGGCGACGGCTACGTGACCATGGCGCCCTCCGTCGACTCCGTCGAGCGCTTCCGGCGCGCGGGCGGCGGCGCCAAGCGCGTACAGGGCGGGCTGAAGGTGTGCTGGGGCCCGGACCGCGAGCGGGCCGTGGACACGGCGCACCGGCTGTGGTCGAGCGAGCAGTTGCCGGGCGAGCTGCCCCAGGTGCTGCCGACACCGAGCCACTTCGAGCAGGCCACGACGCTGGTGCCGCGCGAGCGGATCGCCGGGAACGTGCCGTGCGGCGACGACGTGGACGCCCACGTCGCGGCCGTCACCGCCTACGTGGACGCCGGATTCGACACCGTGCACATCAGCCAGATCGGCCCCGACCAGCGCGGATTCTTCGACTTCTACCGCACCAGGGTCCTGCCCCAGCTTCCGGCCTGAGCCGCCGCCGGCCCCGCCCGCTGGGCCCGCCCGCCAGCGGTCGGCCCGCCGGTGCGACCGACCGGGACCGCCCGATCGTGTTCCGTTCGATCACGGCGGGGCACCCGGGTCGGGAGTCGCCCGACACCCGTGACCGCAAGGAGGCACCATGCGTCTCTCGCTTCTTCGTCCGACCCTCTCGTACGAGGGCCCCTGGGCTTCGGTCTACGCCGACACCTCGCACGCCACCGAGGACGCGGCCAAGCGCCAGGAGCTGGCGGCCCGCGCCGTGACGCAGGAGCTCGCCGACCTCGGCACGCCCGCCGCGACCCGCGACGCGGTCCACCGGGCCCTGCTCACCAGCCCGGAACCGGGCCCGATCGGCAGGCCCCCGGCGTCGGGCAAGCGCACCGGGCGCGCCGTCTTCGCCACGAACGGCGAGGTCGTCGTCGACGTGCCACTGCCGGGGCCGCCGACCAGCCCGCTGACCACGTGGTCGGCGCTGCCCAGGCTGACGCCGCTGCTGAGCGCCGTCGGCGACCCGACGCCGTGCCTGGTGGCGTACGTGGACCACACCGGAGCCGACTTCGAGGTGCGCGACGACGCCGGCCAGCGCGAGAGCGGGCAGGTCGAGGGGGCCGACTGGCCGGTGCGCAAGACCGCGTCGGCCGACTGGTCCGAGCGGCACTTCCAGGCGGCGGTCGAGAACACCTGGGAGCGGAACGCGGCCGAGATCGCCGACGCCGCCCAGCGGATGTGGGAGCGCTGCGGTGCCGAGGTGATGTTGCTGGTCGGCGACGCCCGGGAGCGCAAGGCCGTGCGCGAGCGGCTGCCCGAGCCGCTGCGCGCGGTGACCGCCGAGAGCGAGCACGGCGCGCGCCCCACCGGCTCCGGCAGCGAGCGACTCGAACGCGACATCGCCCAGGTACGCGCCGCGCACGAGAGCGAACGCCTGACCCGGACACTGGACCGCTACCACGCCGGCCAGCACGACGACGGCACCGCGCACGCGGTCGCGGGGGTGCCGGCGCTGGTCGAGGCGGCCCGCGAGCACCAGATCGAGACGCTGCTGGTCGCGCCGGCGGGACAGGACGCCGGGCGCGAGGTGTGGATCGGTCCGGGCAGCGACCAACTGGCCGTACGGGGGAGTGAGCTGCAGTACCTGGGGGCGGTGAACCCGGCACCGGCGCGCGCGGACGACGCGCTGTTGCGCGCGGCCATCGCCGGCGGGGCCGAGGCTGTCGCCGTCAGCGATCCCGCCCTGGCCCCGGCGGGCGGACTCGGCGCGCTCCTGCGCTGGCCCGCCAGCCCGCACTGAGCGAGGACGCGACCGAGCCGCTCGGCGCGATACCGCCGCCGACGCGGCACCCCGCCGACCGGGCCCGCCTCCCGGGCGAGGACACAGGAGGCGGGCCCGCCGCGGGTCCACGACCCTCGCCCCGCCCCCCGCCCGCCCGCCGGCCGGACCCGTCAGCCCTCCCCCGCGCCCTCGGCGGCCAGCCCCGCCATCAGGACGCGCAGCCCGAACTCGAAACGGGCGTCGAAGTCGACAAAGCGATGCATCGGGGTGGCCGCGAGGTGGGGATAGCGCCCCTCGCGCGCCAGGGTGTCGAGCAGCTCCACCTCGCCACCGGTGGCGCCCTGCTGTTCCAGCACCTCGCCGAGGACGTAGCTGAAGAGCGTGGTGACGGCCCACAGGGCCGCCTCGGGTGCGAGGTCGGCCTCCTCCCCCAGGATCGTCAGCAGGGTCTCGGCGAGGGCGAGCGTGGGCTCGTTGACCGTGTAGGTCCCGCCGACGACGCGGGCCCCGTCCCGCTGCGCCAGCAGCGTCGCGCGCAGCGCCCGGGCCAACGCCGAGGCGCGTCGCGGCCAGGCGCCCTCGGGCAGTTCGGCCCGCTCCAGCACGTCCCCCAGCAACGCCTCGGCCATCTCGTCGAGCAACGCCCGCTTGTTGTCGAACAGCCGGTAGAGCGTGGGGAGTTGTACCTCCAGGCTGGTGGCCAGCCTGCGCATCGTCAGCGACTCCAGGCCGCCGGAATCCACCAGCGCGAGCGCCGCCCGCGCCACCGCCCGCGCCCGCAGCGGCGACCTGGCACGCCCCGCGCCTTCCCGAGTTCCCGTTGACACGTTAACAACGTTATCACTACCGTGAATTCAGTGACGTTAACAATGTTAAACGCATTGCGGGGTGTTCTATGCTGAACGAGGCCCCGGCCCGCTCGCGCCCCCGGGCGGTCGAGTCGGCCATGGTGGTACGGCAGTTGCGGTGGGAGGCGGCGGGCGTGGTCTCCGTCGAGCTGTGCGCCGCCGACGGGCGGGACCTGCCGCCCTGGCGGCCCGGCGCCCATGTCGAACTGGTCCTGCCGACCGGCATCGCCCGCCCGTACTCGCTGTGCGGCGCCGTGGAGGACCGCTCCCGGTACCGCATCGGGGTGCTCCGCGAGCGCGCCGGCCGAGGCGGCTCGGAGTACGTGCACGCCTTCCTGCGCCCGGGACAGCCGGTGCGCGTGCGCGGCCCCCGGGACAACTTCGGCTTCGGTCCGGCACCGGCGTACGTGTTCGTCGCGGGAGGCATCGGCATCACCCCGATCCTGCCGATGGTGCGGGAGGCCGAGCGGCTGGGCGTGCCGTGGCGGCTCGCGTACGGCGGTCGGACGGCCGCCTCGATGGCCTTCCTCGACGAACTGGCCCCCTACGCCGGGCGCGTGTGGCGCTACCCCGCCGACCGGACCGGCCGCATCCCGCTGGGCGAGTGGCTGGAGCGACCACGCCCCGGCACCGCCCTGTACGCCTGCGGACCGGAGTCCCTGCTGAGCGCGATCGAGGAGGGAAGCGCGCACTGGGAGCGGGGCGCCGTGCGCATGGAGCGCTTCGCGGCGCGGCCCCGACCACAGGCGCCGCGCGCGGAGGTCGAGGTGGTGTGCGCGCGCTCGGACCGGACGGTGACCGTGCCGCCCGACCGCTCCGTCCTCGGCGCGCTGGAGGCCGCCGGCGTACCGGTGACCGGCTCCTGCCGGGAGGGCGTGTGCGGTACGTGTGAGACCCGGGTGCTCGACGGCGTTCCCGACCACCGCGACGACATCCTCACGGCGGACGAACGCGAGGCGGGCGACCGGATGTACCCCTGCGTCTCGCGCGCCCGCGGCCCCCGGCTGGTGCTCGATGTCTGAGCCGCCCCGCGCGGGGGCCGGCCGCGCCCCGTGGACACGAGAAGGAGGACGACCGTGACCGAGGACCCCACCACCAGCCACCGCCGCGCCGCCCCTGGGCGCACCGCCGCCGACGACTACCCGTCGATCGACCTGGCCCGGATACGCGAGGTGCTGGGCCACCCGACGCCGTTCATCGCGGAGAAGAAGGAGCCCTATCTCGGCGAGTTCAGTACGCGCTTCATCGCGCACAGCACGTTCCGCGTGGTGGCCAGCGCCGACGAGAACGGGCGACTGGACACCAGCCCCAAGGGCGACCCACCGGGTTCGGTGCGGGTACTCGACCCGTGGACACTGGCGTTGCCGGAGCGCCCCGGCAACCGGCTCGCCGACACCTTCGAGAACATCTGCCGCAACCCGGCGGTGGGCCTGGCGTTCTTCGTGCCCGGCGTGCGCGAGGTGCTGCGGGTCAACGGGGACGCCTTCGTCACCGACGACCCCGACCTGCTGGAGCGGCTCGGCGCCGAGGGCAGGCCGGCCGAGCTCGCCACGATCGTGCGCGTGCGCGAGGTGTTCGGGCAGTGTGGGAAGGCCGTGGTCCGCGCCCGGCTGTGGGAGGGCGACGCACGCCACCTGGCTGACGCCCTCACCCTGGGCGGCAGCTTCGCCGGCCTGACCGTGGCGGAGAACGCCGGCAAGCTGGCCCGCTCCCTGGGCGCCCAGGTGTCCACCCTGGAGGCCACGCTGGAAGACCACTACACGCACGGCCTCTACTGACCCCGAGCACCCGCCCCGGACGCGGCCCCCGCCGCCACCCCGGGGCGGGGCCGGCGCCGGCCGGGTCCGCCGGGCGCCCGCGGGCCCCGGCACGCCCGGGCCGGCGCCGGGGCAGCGAAAGCGCCCCTGCCGAAAGGTCAGGGGCGCGCGGTGTTCGCCGCCGGTGGCGGTACGGGGTGGGGCGACGCGCTAGCTCGCACCGTCCGGGTCGGCCCGGTCCAGCGCCGGGCGCGGCCCCGGGCCGGTCTCCAGGAGCAGGTAGTCCGCGACGGCGGTGTCCGTGACGAGGCTGGTCACCAGGCCGGAGCGGAGCACCGCGCCGATCGCCTCCGCCTTGCGCAGCCCGCCCGCGATGGCCACCACCTCGGGGATACGGCGCAACCGGTCCGCCTCCACCGTGATGCAGCGCTCTCCCAGGTCACGGCCGATGCGCCGGCCCTCGGTGTCGAAGAGGTGCGCCGACATCTCGGCGGCGGCGCCCAGCGAGGCGTACTGCGCCCGCTCCTCCTCGCTCAGCATGTCGTAGACGGTGGAGATGCCCGGCGCCCAGGAGCCGATGGACACGGCCGCCACCGTGACCTTGTCGAAGTAGTCGAAGGCGCGGGCGATGCCGGGTTGGCGGCGCAGCGCGGCGGCCGTCGCCGAGTCGGGCAGCAGCATCGGCGCGTAGATGGGGTGGGCCTCGCCGCCGGAGACGGCGGCGGCCCGGCGAACCGCCTCGACCGAGCCGCGCTCGGCCGTGCCCGCGTCGTAGACGCCGGTGAGCTGGACGACGGTGCACGGCGGCAGTCGGTGCAGGGCGGCGGCCGTGTTGATGGTGGAGCGGCCCCAGGCCAGGCCCAGCACGTCGCCCTCGGTGACCAGCTCGCCCAGCAGGTCGGCGGCCACCTCGCCGAGGTTCTCCGGGTCGGTGGGAGCGGACGTCGCGAGGCCGGCCGCGTCCTCCGGGCCGTCGGTCAGGGCCGCCGGCGCGGACTCCACCACCACCGCGTGCCGCAGTCCGTACCGGGCGCGCAGGGCGTCCGAACGCTCGGCGTCGAGCTCGGCCGGCACCCGGATCTCGATGCGCACCAGATCGCGGTCGAGCGCGGTCTCCAGCACCCGGGCCACCTTGAAGCGGCTGACGCCGAACTCCTCGGCGATTTGGATCTTGGACTTGCCTTCCAGGTAGAAGCGGCGCGCCATGGCCGCCGCCTGCACCAGCTCGGCGGGTCCCATCCGCGTGGCTGAACGGCCCGTCGACACCGCGTTCTCCTCACTGTTCACGTTCTGGACTCAACCGTCATCCTGTCAGAAACGGCGGTCCTTGGTTCGCCCTTTACCTTGGCGTTCACCAAGCCGTGGCTCAGTGTCCGCATGCCCAGCCGGCGGTGGTGGTCGCCTGCTGGGCCTGGGCGCGCAGTCGGCGCACCGCGTCGGCCGGATCGTTCGCGCCGTACACGGCGGAGCCGGCGACGAACACGTCCGCGCCCGCCTCAGCACAGCGTTCAATGGTCGAAGACGAAACCCCGCCGTCCACTTGCAGCCACATCTGGAGCCCGTGCCGTGCGATCAGCTCCCGGGTACGGCGGATCTTCGGCAGCATGATGTCGAGGAACGCCTGGCCGCCGAAGCCGGGCTCGACCGTCATGACCAGCAGCATGTCGAGTTCGGGCAGCAGGTCCTCGTACGGCTCGATGGGCGTCGCGGGCCTGAGCGCCATGGCGGCGCGCGCGCCCTTGGCCCGGATCTCCCGCGCCAGCCGCACCGGCGCGCGCGCCGCCTCCACGTGGAAGGTCACCGACGAGGCCCCGGCCTCCACGTACTGCGGGGCCCAGCGGTCCGGGTCCTCGATCATCAGGTGACAGTCGAGCGGGACGCCCGACGCCTTGCCGAGCGACTCGACGACGGGCACGCCGAGCGTCAGGTTCGGCACGAAGTGGTTGTCCATGACATCGACGTGCAGCCAGTCGGCGCCGTCGGGCCCCGAGACGGCGCGGGCCTCCTCCGCCAGCCGGGAGAAGTCGGAGGAGAGGATGCTGGGACTGATCTGAACGGCCATGCCGCCAAGCCTGCCACGCCCCCCGCCCACCGGCGGACCCGGGACCACCGGGCGGGCCCCGCCGCCCGCTCGGGAATGGCCAGGGCCGCCCCGGTCGCCGGGGACAGGCGTGCCGTGCGGCCGCGACGAGCGGGAGGCAGCCGTGGGACTCGACGCCGTAGCGTCGCCGTCCACAGGTCGGGCCGGGTTCGCACCGGCCCGGATACCGCCGCCGCGCTCGATCACATCGCCGAACGCCGCCCCCGGCCGACCCCGGACCCCGCCCCGGTCGAGCGGCGGGGGTCCGGCCCGCCCGCCGCACGCCACGGGCCGCCGCGCCGCGTCGGGTTCAGCCGCGCGGCGGCGGCGCTCACGCCGTGCGCCGCAGCAGCGCCAGGTACATCGCGTCCGTGCCGTGCAGGTGGGGCCAGAGCTGCACGTCGGGACCCTCGCCCAGGGCGGGGACGTCGGGCAGCAGAGGGCGGGCGTCGATCCACTGGGCACCGGGGGTGGCTTTGAGAACGTCGTCCACCACGGCGCGGGTCTCGGCCAGGTGCGGCGAGCACGTCACGTACGCGACCACGCCGCCCACCCGCGCCGCCGCCAGCGCCTCCCGCAGCAGCCCGCGCTGGAGCGGGGCGAAGCCCTCCAGGTCGGCCGGCTTGCGCCGCCAGCGTGCCTCGGGTCGGCGACGCAGGGCGCCCAGGCCGGTGCACGGCACGTCCACCAGGACCCGGTCGAAGGAGCCGGGCCGCCACACCGGGCGCGTGCCGTCGGCGGTGACGACCTGGTACGGGCCCGGGTTGCCGGCCAGCGCGCGGGCCACCAACCTGGCCCGGTGCGGCTGCTTCTCCGCCGCCAGCACGGCCGCGCCGCGCTCGGCGGCGAGCGCGGCCAGCAGCGCGGCCTTGCCGCCGGGGCCCGCGCAGCCGTCGAGCCAGCGCGCGTCCGCGCCCTCGACGGGCGCGTTCGCCAGCGCGGTGGCCACCAGTTGGCTGCCCTCGTCCTGTACGCCGGCCCGGCCCTCGCGGACCGCGTCCAGCGCGCCGGGCTCGCCGCCTTCGACCAGCCGCACCGCGTACGGCGACCAGCGGCCGAGCAGAGCGCGGTCCGCGCCCGCCGAGGCCAGCAGCTCCTCCGCGCTGGCCCGCCCGGGGCGGGCGACCAACGTGACCTCGGGGCGCTCGTTGTCGGCCGCGAGCAGGTCCTCGATACCGGCCCGGCCGCCGCCCAGCGCGTCCCACAGCGCGGAGACCACCCAGCGCGGGTGGGCGTGCATGACCCCCAGGTGCGCCTCGGGGTCGTCGTCGTAGGGCGGGGCGACGCGGCGCAGCCAGCCGTCCAGATCGTCCGCGGCGATCTTCCGGAGTACGGCGTTGACGAACTTGGCCCGCCCGTCCCCCAGCACGACACGCGCCAGCTCCACGGTGGCACTGACCGCCGCGTGCGTGGGGATACGGGTACCCAGGAGCTGGTGTGCCCCCAGGCTGAGCACGTCGAGCACCGGCGGGTCCACCTCGCGCAGCGGACGGTCCACGCACTCGGCGATGATCTCGTCGTAGGTGCCCTGCCAGCGCAGCGTGCCGTAGACCAGCTCGGTCGCCAGGGCGGCGTCCCGCGCGTCGAAGGCGCCCCCTTCTCTGGCCTTGCGCAGCAGCGGGGGCAGCACGAGGTTGGCGTAGGCGTCACGCTCATCGACGGCCCGCAGCGCCTCGAAGGCCAGCACCCGCACGGGGTCCTTCTTCGGTCGGCGGTAGGGCTTGGCGGGACGGCGGCGATCGTTCACGAAAGGTGCTCCGGAGCTGGGAAGACGAACCCTCCCAGCGTACGTCCCACGACGGCGCACGCGCGCTGCGCGCCCCACCCCTCCGTCCCACCCCCACCGGACCTGCCACGACGGCGCGCCAGCCCTGCGAACGGGTAACCCGCGGCAGGGCGTGGCCGCCCCACGCGAGCGGCGCCCGCCCGCGCACCGGAGCGGGTCGGGGGCGCGAACAGGCCACGCCCCCCGGCCCGTTGGCCACCCGCGCCACCTCGGGGTGGTCCCGGCCGCGGCGACGGGTCGCCCGAGCTCCCCGCCGGGTTCGGCCCGTACGCCGCGCTCCCTCGCCGCCGTCCGGCTCCAGCCCTCGCCCACCGCCGGGTCGGGCCGCGCGTACGGGCCCGGGGAGTGGGCCACGCCCCGCGTCGCTACGCCTCGAACCGCTCCCCCGCCGCGATGCGCACCCCGCGCGCCCAGTCCGCGCCGGCCATCGGCTTCTTGCCCTGCGGCTGCACCCACAGCAGTTCCACGGCGTGACTGCCGGTGCCGGCGAACACGGCGTTCTTCGTCGCGGCCAGTTCGCCCGGCGCGAGGTCGGTGCGCTCGGTGTCCAGGCGTACGGACATCACCTTCAGCCGCTCCCCGCGAAAGAGCGTCCAGGCGCCGGGGGCCGGGGCGCAGCCGCGCACCACCCGGTCCACGCGCAGCGCGGGCGCCGCCCAGTCGAGCCGCGCGTCCTCCACCTCGATCTTCGGCGCGAGCGAGACGCCTTCGGCGGGCTGCGGCACCGGGTGCAGGGTGCCGTCCTCGATGCCGTCCATCGTCGCCGCGAGCAGCCCGGAGCCGGCGAACGCGAGCCGGGTGAGCAGGTCGCCGCTGGTGTCGGTGGGGCGGACCACCTCGGTCAACACCCCGTACACCGGGCCGGAGTCCAGGCCCCGTTCGATCAGGAAGGTGGACGCGCCGGTCATCTCGTCCCCGGCGAGCACGGCGTGCTGCACCGGAGCCGCGCCCCGCCAGGCGGGCAGCAGCGAGAAGTGCAGGTTGACCCAGCCCCGGGCCGGGATGTCCAGGGCGACCTGGGGCAGCAGCGCCCCGTAGGCCACCACCGGACAGCAGTCGGGAGCGATCTCCCGCAGCCTGGCCAGGAACTCCTCGTCCCGTGGCCTGGCCGGCTTGAGCACCTCGACACCGGCCTCCTCGGCGCGCTGCGCCACCGGGCTCGCGACCAGGCGTCGACCGCGCCCGGCCGGCGCGTCGGGCCGGGTGACCACGGCCACGACCTCGTGCCGGTCTGACGCGAGCAAAGCGTCCAGGGCGGGTACGGCGACCTCGGGGGTACCGGCGAAGACGAGCCTCATGTCTGGCGGACTACCTCTCACACGCTGCGGAACGGCGCCCCAGTCTAGGCCGCCGCGCGTCGAAGGGCCGGGCGCCCGGCCCCGTTCGACCCGACCCGATCAGGGGGCGTACGCGACCGGGCTCGCGCGCCCCGGACCGTGACCACGAGGGCGGCTGTCGCGTTGGTCAAGTCAGATTGACCGAATCGGGCCGCTCCAGCGGCCCGATCCTTTTCCCTAGCGACTTCAACGCCGGTTCGAGAGGCTTGTTCATGGCCGACCACGCAACCCACGACGCCCAGGCTCGGGCCAGCCTGCATCTGCTGGTCCGGGACATCGAGCGGGTCCGGCGGCAGGTGGACGCACTGCGTACCCTCACCGCCCAGCTCGGCAACGTCTACCGCCCGCGACGCACCAGCCCGTCCGCGGGCTTCGTCGTCTACGGGCGGGCACCAGCCCCCACGGTACGGCTGGCGCAGGAGCTGCGGGACAGCATCGAGACGCTGGTGACGGCCGCGGTGGACTTCGACCGCTCGCTGGGCTTCTCGTGGGACGCGGTGGGTTCGGCGCTCGGCGTCACCAAGCAGGCGGTGCACCGACGCTACGGCAGCCGCCGCTCCACGACGACCGCCGACGGCGGCGAGGCGTTGCGCACGGTCGAGCGCCCCTCGGACGCGACGCCGATCGTTCCCGCCGCCCGCTCGGTGCCCTCGCTCCCCGCCGCCGCTCCGGCCCCGGCCCCGGTGCTGCGTGAGGACGCCCGGTCGGGTGCGCTGCCCGGACCCCGCAACGGCTGACCGACAGCACCCGCGCTTCCTCCCTCACTGGCCCGGCGGCCCACCACCCGCCGGGCCAGCGCGGTGCGGGCCCCGCCCGCGCCGGGGCGCGGACACCGCCCGGCCCACCGACACGCGCCGCGCCCTCGCCCGACCCCACTCGCCCGGCCCACCACGTACGCCCCCGCCCCGCCGACACAGGCCACGAACCCAACCGCCAAGCGTCCCCCACTCGCTCCTCCCCCGGGGCTCACGACCTGGAGCCGCTCCCACCCGCCGCGCCATCACGGCACTCCACGCTCCGGGCTCCCGGGCCTCGGCCTGGTCGCCTCGGCTACGCTCCGAGCCGTCTCGCTCCTCGGCCGCTCGCCACCTCAGCGGCACGCCGCCCCCGCCGTCGCACCGCGTACGCCCGCACGCTCGCGCCCCTCGGCAGCGACCCCGCCCCCGTGCGCGCGCACGGCCGGGCCCGCCCCACCACGCGGCCTCGGCATCGGACCGCCCGCCGCCTCGCTCCGGGTCCCCACCCCGAACCCCGCGCGGCCCCGCCGACCGGCGGGCGTCGCCCGCCAGCCAGGGCGCGGCACCGGGCGGGCAGAGCACGCCGTGGGTGGGTCACCCGATGTCGGGCGGGTCCACTCGCACCCAGACCGGCTCACCCTGCCGGCGCGTCAGCCGCTGGGCCTGCGCCGCCTTGAGGGCGTGCGCCAGCGCGGCGCCCTGCCCCGGGCGCACCCGGACCAGGGCCCGCTCCCACGCGCCGGACTCCACGGGCTCCCCGAGCCGGGGGGCCGGGCGCGGAGTGTCGCTCGCGCGGGCCGGGCCCGGGCGCGGGTCCGTGGCCGGCACCGGGCCCAGGACCTCGGCCGTCTCAGGCAGCGTGACCAGCCGCAGCAGATCGGCGACCGCCGCCGGTGGGCCGGACACCGCCGCCATCCGGGAGACCGGCGGAAAGCCCAGTTCAGCGCGCTCGGCCAGCTCCCGGGCCGCGTGCCCGGCCGGGTCCCAGCGCACCAGGGCCTGCACGGGGCGCAGCGTCGGCTCGGCCATGACGGTCACCACTCCCCCCGCCTCCTGCCCGCGCACCAGGGTCGCCGCCGTCAGCCAGCGCCGGAGCGCCTCCTCGCTCGCCCGCAGGTCGGGGCGGGAGAGCAGGGCCCACCCGTCGAGCAGCAGGGCCGCCGCGTACCCCGGGCCCTCGGGGACGGGCTCGGCGCCCGGAGTGGCGACGACCAGCGCGGGGCGGTCGGGCACGCTCTCGCGTATGTGGTCGCGGCCGGAGGCCAGCACCGGCACATCGGGAAAGGCCCGGCCGAGCTCCTCGGCCGTGCGCTGGGCGCCGACGATCTGGGCGCGCGGGCGCCGCCCGCCGCACTCGGCGCAGTGCCAGTCGGGCACCTCGACCCCGCACCAGCCGCAGCACAGCGCGACACCGGCCGCCGGCGCCTGGAGCGGTCCCTGGCAGCGCCCGCAGCGTGCCGGCGTACGGCAGTTCTCGCAGGCCAGTCGGGGTACGTAGCCGCGTCGGGGGACCTGCACCAGGACCGGGCCGTGGCGCAGCCCCTCGCGCGCGGTCTGCCAGGCGAGGCTGGGCAGCCGGGCCGCGCGGGCCGCGCCGTCCCGGCCCAACTGCTCGTCGCCCACCGTGCGGATGAGCGGGGCGGCGCTCCGGGCCACCTCGCGCTCGGCGGCCAGCGGCAGCGCCCACCGGGTCTCCACGAGCTGGGCCGCCTCGACGGTACGGCTGACGCTGCCCAGCAGGAACGCCGTGCGCTCGTGGGCGCTGCGCAGCAGCAGCACCTCGCGCGCGTGCGGTTGCGGCGCGTGCCGCTCGCTGTGGTTGCTGTCGCCGTCCTCCCAGATCGCGACGAGGCCCAGCCGGTGCACGGGGGCGAACATCGCGGCGCGGGTGCCGACCACGGCCCGCAGCGCGCCACGGTTGATCGCCAACCAGCGGCGGTAGCGCTCCTCGGGGCCGCTGTCGGCGGTGAGCAGCACGTGCCGGCCGGCGCCGAGCAGCGCGGCGAGCGCGGCGTCCACGCGGGCGGCGCTGCGACCGTCAGGCATGACGGCGAGCGCGCCCCGGCCGGCGGCGAGCGTGGCGGCCATGGCCGTGGCCAGCTCGGACGGCCAGTTCGGCCCGGGCAGCGCGGTCCACACCGCGCGCGGGGCGTCTCCCCTGGCCAGGGCGTGCAGGAAGCTCGGCCCGTGCGGATAGCGCGTCCAGCTTCCGGGCTCGGGCGGCGCGGGCGGCGGCAGCGGCGCGGGCGAGGGCTGGGCCTCCACCCGGGCGTGCCGCTGGGGCACGGCGAGCTGGAGCACGTCGGCGAGGGAGCCCGCGTACCGGTCGGCGACCATGCGGCACACCGTGAGCAGCCCGGGGCCCAGGGCCAGCTCGGGCGAGAGGACCTGGGCGATGGCGGCGAGCGGGCCCTGGTAGTCGGACTCGGCCACGCGCTCCAGGATGTAGCCGTCCAGGAGTCCGCCGCCCTCCCGACGCCCGCCGCGCACCTGGCCGGTGCCGGCGCCGAACCGCACCCGCACCCGCACTCCGGGCTGCGCCACGGCGTCCAGGTCGGCCGGGACCGCGTAGTCCCAGAGCTTGTCCAGGTGCACCGGTCCCTTGTCGACGAGCACCCGCGCCACGGGCCGCTCCCCGGCCAGCGGGGCACCGCGCCAGGTGCGCGGCTTGGCCTTGGGCGGCTTGGTCTTGCGCACGGTCTCGCGGATCAGCGCGAGCTGCTCACCGGCCCCGTCTCCCGGCGCCCCCTGCCCCGCAGCGCGTGTGTCCCGCGCGCGCGAGGCGTCACCAGCCGCCCCGCCGGCGCGCCCCACGCGCTGCGGTTGGTCCTCCGGCTGACCGTTCTCGCTGCTCACAGCATCAGTCTTAGCAGACGGCACCGACAGGGGGCGGGGCGCTCGCGCCGTGACCACGCCGGGCTCCGAGGCCACCGGCCGGCGCGGTCCGGGCCCGCACGCACGCGGCCCCGGACCCGTCGGGTCCGGGGCCGCGCCGAAGCGGGTGTCGGTGGTTACAGGCCGGCGGCCTGACGCAGCGCGTCCACGCGGTCCGTGCGCTCCCAGGTGAAGTCCGGCAGCGCGCGGCCGAAGTGGCCGTACGCGGCGGTCTGGGCGTAGATCGGGCGCAGCAGGTCCAGGTCGCGGATGATGGCGGCCGGGCGCAGGTCGAAGACCTGGGTGATGGCCTGCTCGATGCGCTCGGCGTCGACCGTGGCGGTGCCGAAGGTCTCGACGAAGAGACCGACCGGCTCGGCCTTGCCGATCGCGTACGCCACCTGCACCTCGCAGCGCGAGGCGAGGCCGGCGGCGACCACGTTCTTGGCGACCCAGCGCATGGCGTACGCGGCCGAGCGGTCCACCTTGGACGGGTCCTTGCCGGAGAAGGCGCCGCCACCGTGGCGGGCCATGCCGCCGTAGGTGTCGATGATGATCTTGCGGCCGGTGAGGCCGGCGTCGCCCATCGGGCCGCCGATCTCGAAGCGCCCGGTCGGGTTGACCAGCAGACGGTAGCCCTCGGTCTCCAGCTTGATGCCGTCGTCCACCAGGGCCTTGAGCTCCGGCTCCACGACGAACTCGCGGATGTCGGGGGCGAGCAGCGAGTCCAGGTCGATGTCGGACGCGTGCTGGGAGGAGACGACCACGGTGTCCAGGCGGACGGCCTTCTCGCCGTCGTACTCGATGGTGACCTGGGTCTTGCCGTCCGGGCGCAGGTAGGGAATGGTCCCGTTCTTGCGCACGTCGGAGAGGCGACGCGAGAGCCGGTGCGCCAGGTGGATCGGCAGCGGCATCAGCTCGGGGGTCTCGTCACAGGCGTAGCCGAACATCAGCCCCTGGTCGCCCGCACCCTGCTTGTCGAGGTCGTCGTCCTTGTCCCCGGTGGAGGAGCCCTCGACGCGGGCCTCGTACGCGGTGTCGACACCCTGGGCGATGTCGGGCGACTGCGCGCCGATGGAGACGGAGACGCCACAGGAGGCTCCGTCGAAGCCCTTCTTGGACGAGTCGTACCCGATCTCAAGGATCTTGTTGCGCACGAGCGAGGCGATCGGCGCGTACGCCTTCGTGGTCACCTCACCGGCCACGTGCACCAGTCCGGTGGTGATCAGGGTCTCGACGGCGACCCGGGAGTGCGGGTCTTCCTTGAGGAGGGCGTCGAGGATGGTGTCGCTGATCTGGTCAGCGATCTTGTCAGGGTGGCCCTCGGTGACAGATTCCGAGGTGAACAGGCGGCGGGACACATCGCTCCCTGGGGTTGCAGCGGCTGCTGGCTGAGCATGGGCGGAGACGCACGGGAGCTGCGCCCGACGCGAATCCGAGGTCAGTTTATCGGTCGTTCTCGCCGATTGGGCCGCGTGTCTCGCAACACGGGCGCAGGGTGACTTGTCACACACACTTGCGTGGGGCGACATGGGGTATTCGGCGCCGGACTGGGGGATTGTTTTGCGCCGAATTTACGCCGTCTTCACACCATCCCTACCGGTCGCGACCGGCGCCCCCACCGCTGTGCGAGGTGGGGGCGCGGGGCTGGAACCGACGCGTCGGGCCGGCCACGACCGGGCCACCCGCACCCCGGGCCCGACGGGCGGCGGTCAGGCGCCCGGAGCCGACGACAGGGCGCGGGTCACCAGGTCCCACACGGTCTCGGCGAGCGCCTCCTTGGGCCCGTACGGAACCGGCGTCTCGCTGCCGTCGGCACCGAGCACGACGGCCTCGTTCTCCTCCGAGCCGAACGTCTTGTGCTCCCCGACCTCGTTGACGACCAGCAGGTCACAGCCCTTGCGGGCGAGCTTGGCCCGGCCGTTGGCCACGACGTCGTCGGTCTCGGCGGCGAAGCCGACGACGACCTGGCCGGGGCGGGCGCGCTCGGCCGACAGCTCGGCGAGGATGTCCGGATTGCGCACCAGGGCGATGGGCTCGGGCTCCTGTCCGTCCCGCTTCTTGATCTTGCCGGTCGCGTAGACCGCCGGCCGGAAGTCGGCCACGGCCGCCGCCATGACCACCACGTCCGCCTCCGGCGCCGCCGCCACCATGGCCTCGCGCAACCGCACGGCCGTCCCCACGCGCACCACGTCCACGCCGGCCGGGTCGGGCAGCGTGGAGTTCGCGGAGACCAGGGTCACCCTGGCCCCACGGGCCACGGCCGCGCGCGCGAGCGCGTACCCCTGCTTGCCCGAGGAACGGTTGCCCAGGAAGCGCACCGGGTCCAGCGGCTCCCGGGTGCCGCCGGCGCTCACCACCACGTGCCGGCCCGCCAGGTCGTCGCGGGCGCCGGCGCCCGGCCCGGCGGCCAGCACCCGGCGGCAGACCTCGAAGATCTCGCCCGGATCCGGCAGCCGCCCCTTGCCGGTGTCCACGCCGGTCAACCGGCCCACGGCGGGCTCGATGACCAGCGCGCCCCGGCGGCGCAGCGTCGCCACGTTCTCCTGGGTCGCCGGGTGCTCCCACATCTCGGTGTGCATGGCGGGCGCGAAGACCACCGGACAGCGGGCCGTGAGCAGGGTGTTGGTCAGCAGGTCGCCGGCGAGGCCGTGCGCGGCCTTGGCGAGTGTGTCGGCGGTGGCCGGGGCGACCACGACCAGGTCGGCCCCCTGTCCGATGCGGACGTGCGGAACCTCGTGCACGTCCGACCAGACCTCGGTGGCCACCGGGTGGCCGGACAGCGCCGCCCAGGTCGCCTCGCCGACGAAGTGCAGGGCGGACGCGGTGGGCACCACCCGTACGTCGTGACCCGACTCGGTCAGCCGGCGCAGCAGCTCACACGCCTTGTAGGCGGCGACGCCGCCGCTGACGCCCAGCACCACGGAGGGCTTGTGGGTCGCGGCCGGCTCCCCGGCCGCCACGGCCCGGCTCCCGCGCGGCGCGCCCGGCGCGGGCTCCGTGGCCGGGTCGGTGTCCGCCGCCGCTGTGGTCGCCGGCTCGTTGGTGGGCTCGTCCATCGCTCGTCTCTCCCCGCGCTCTCGCATGGGCCCATGACACACCACGGGCCCGACAGCCGCTCCCCCGGCCCGTGCCGGAGGCGCCCGCTGCCGGGCCCGTGGTGGGAAAAACCTGTCCGCCCGCGGCGACTACTGCGCCGGGCCCTCGATGGCCTCGGACGTCAGCAGGCCCGCGTTGATCTCGCGGAGCGCGATCGACAGCGGCTTCTCGTGGACGTGGGTGTCCACGAGCGGGCCGACGTACTCCAGGAGGCCCTCACCGAGCTGGGAGTAGTACGCGTTGATCTGACGAGCCCGCTTGGCGGCGTAGATCACCAGGCTGTACTTCGAGTCGGTGGCCTCAAGCAGCTCATCAATCGGCGGGTTGATGATGCCCTCGGGCGCGGTGATGGAAGAGGACACTCTCTGCCTTCCGATCGGGTTCAGCGATGTCGCGGACGCCTTCGGCGACCGCGTCGGTGACGGTGTCACCGGGCGTGGGTCTGAGCGGCATCTGTGGCGCACGACGTCCGTCGAACACGGCGTCCTGCTGGTCGTCACCAGCTGGCCGTCGACGAGGGGACGCGAGCGTCGCACCGGGTCGTACCAGCCGTTGACGAGGGTCGAAGAAATCAGAAAAGATCAGACCACGCGCATCAAGGCTAGCAGCTCGCCGCTGACGTCCTCGACGGAGGTGTTGACCAGGGTGGTGTCGAACTCCGCCTCGGCGGCCAGTTCGACCCGGGCCGCCGCCAGCCGGCGCTCGATGACCTCCGGCGACTCGGTGCCCCGGCCGGTCAGGCGGCGCACCAGCTCCTCCCAGCTCGGCGGGGCCAGGAAGACGAGCTGCGCCTCCGGCATCGACTCGCGCACCAGCCGGGCACCCTGCAGGTCGATCTCCAGCAGCACCGGCTCCCCCGCCTCCAGGCGGTCCAGGACCGCGCGGCGCGGGGTGCCGTAGCGGTTGCCCGCGAACTCGGCCCACTCCAGCAGTTCGCCGTTGGCGACGAGCTTGTCGAACTCCTCGTTCTCGACGAAGAAGTACTGGACGCCGTGCCGCTCGCCGGGGCGCGGCTTGCGCGTGGTGGCGGAGACCGAGAGCCATACCTCGGGATGAGCCTTGCGCAGATGCGCGACGACCGTGCTCTTGCCGACCCCGGAGGGGCCGGAGAGCACGGTCAGCCGCGGACGTGCGTCCGGAGGTACGGGGGATACCGCCTGCGAAGCGAGGGGGCTGGTCGCCCCCTGTGGGTGTGCTGCCATGCGGCGATTATCCAGGTTCCCGGGAGCACCGGAAAACGTCAGGCGGCGCTGCCGCCGAACTCGCGCTCCAGGGCGGCGATCTGGTTGGAGCCAAGACCACGCACCCGGCGGCTCTCGGAGATGCCGAGCCGCTCCATGAGCTGCTTGGCGCGGACCTTGCCCACGCCGGGGAGGGACTCAAGGAGGGCGGAGACCTTCATCTTGCCGATGACGTCGTTCTCCTGGCCCTGCTTGATGACCTCGTGCAGCGAGGCGCCGGAGTTCTTGAGTCGGTTCTTGACCGCGGCGCGCTCCCGGCGAGCCGCGGCGGCCTTTTCGAGCGCGGCTGCGCGCTGTTCAGGGGTAAGGGGCGGAAGAGCCACGCCTACGTCACCTCGGATATCGAACTGTCGGATACGGGACCGGTGAGGAACCTAGTCGCCCCTCACCAGGGGAGCAACGCGCAACACACCTGCGCGTTGCGCTCCCGTCGGAGACTAGCGGCCATGGCCGCTCCAGTCAGCGAGAACAGACGAAAAGTCCTGGTCAGACTCGCTCGACCAGGACTTTTCAGGGCAAAACCACCGAGTTCTGAGGTACTTATTTCACGGCTGCCCGTACTTCGTCGGCGATCTGGGCCGCCGAGGCGCGCAACGCGGCCGCATCCGGGCCGTGTCGCAGCACCCCACGACTGACGCTGGGCACCACGTTGCCCACCGCGTCACCGAAGACGGCCGGCAGGTCGGCGGGCGTGGCACCCTGGGCGCCGATGCCCGGCGCCAGCAGCGGACCGTCGATGGCGAGCGAGCCGCCCGCGGCGGCCAGCGCCTCCCCCAGCGTGGCCCCGACGACCGCGCCGAAGGAGCCGAGCGGACGCCCGGCACCTTGCCAGGCCGCGCGCTCGGCGGCGTTGTGCCCGGCGAGGTGGCCCAGCACGGTTGCGGCGACGCTGCGCCCGTCGGCGCGTACCGCGTGCTGCACCTCGGCACCCTCGGGGTTGGAGGTCAGCGCCAGGACGAACAGGCCGCAGCCGCTCGCGCGGGCCAGCTTCACGGCCGGGTCCAGCGAACCGAAGCCCAGGTAGGGGCTGACGGTCAGCGCGTCGGAGAACAGCGGCGAGGCGGGGTCCAGGAAGGCGGCGGCGTACGCGGCCATGGTCGAGCCGATGTCGCCACGCTTGGCGTCCATCAGCACCAGGGCTCCGGCGGCGCGCGCCTCGGCGACGGTGCGCTCCAGCACGGCCACCCCGCGCGAGCCGAACCGCTCGAAGAACGCGGACTGCGGCTTGAGCACGGCCACCCGGTCGGCCAGGGCCTCCACCACGGTGCGCGAGAAGCGCTCCAGGCCCGCCACGTCGTCGCCCAGACCCCAGTCGGCGAGCAGCGCGGCGTGCGGGTCGATGCCCACGCACAGCGGGCCCCGGGTGTCCATGGCCGCGCGCAGACGGGCGCCGAAGGCGACCGGGGCGGCCGGCTCGGCGGTGCGCGGGCTCGCGAGGTCGCTCATGCCGCCTGCTCCCTGGTCTGTGCCCCGACCGCCTCGGCCAGGGTGGCGTACGGACTGGCGGCCAGGTGGTCGGCCAGTCCTCGATGCAGGGCGCGGCACCACAGCGGGCCCTGGTAGATGAAGGCGCTGTAGCCCTGGACGAGCGTGGCGCCGGCCAGGATGCGCTCCCAGGCGTCGTCGGCGTTCTCGATGCCGCCCACGCCGACCAGGGTGACCCGGTCGCCGACGCGGGCGTAGAGCCGGCGCAGCACCGCCAGCGAGCGGGCCTTGACGGGGGCGCCGGAGAGGCCGCCGGTCTCCGCCACCAGCGCCGGGTCGCTGGTCAGGCCGAGGCCCTCGCGGGCGATGGTGGTGTTGGTGGCGATGATGCCGTCCAGGCCGAGTTCGACGGCGAGGTCGGCGACGGCGTCGATGTCCTCGTCGGCCAGGTCGGGTGCGATCTTGACCAGCAGCGGGACCCGGCGGGTGGTGACCGTGCGGTCGGCGGCCTCGCGCACGGCGCTGAGCAGCGGGCGCAGGTGCTCCACGGCCTGGAGGTTCCGCAGCCCGGGGGTGTTGGGCGAGGAGACGTTGACGACGAGGTAGTCGGCGTGGCCGGCCAGTCGCTCGGTGGAGGTGACGTAGTCGGCGACGGCCTCCGCCTCGGGGACCACCTTGGTCTTGCCGATGTTGACGCCGACGACGGCCTTGAAGGCGGGCCGGCGGGCGGCGAGGCGGGCGGCCACGGCGGCGGAGCCCTCGTTGTTGAAGCCCATCCGGTTGATCAGCGCGCGGTCCTCGACCAGGCGGAAGAGGCGCTTGCGCGGGTTGCCGGGCTGGGCGTGTCCGGTGACCGTGCCGATCTCGACGTGGTCGAAGCCGAGCATGGTCATGCCGTCGATGGCCAGGGCGTTCTTGTCGAACCCGGCGGCCAGCCCGAACGGGCCGTGCATGCGCAGGCCCAGCGCCTCGGTGCGCAGCTCCCGGTGGCGGGGGGCGAGCACGGCGGCGAGGAGGGTGCGCAGGACGGGGACGCGGGCGGCGCACCTGATCCAGCCGAAGGCCAGGTGGTGGGCGCGCTCGGGGTCCATCCGCTGGAAGAGGAGACGGAAGAGGAGCGGGTAGGGGTTCATGCGGGTCGCGGGCTTTCGCTAGGCCGGTACGGGGTGGCGCCAGAGCCTCGGGGCCGGGCGGGCCCGAGGCTGACGCGGGGAACGCGGGGCGGGCGCGGGCGCCCGGGGCCGCTGGGTGGCCCCGGGCGCCGCCCGCTACTTCGCGTCGCGGGCCGCGGTGAGCTGCCGGGCGTGCTCCTGGAGGGAGCGCACGCCGACCTCGCCCCTGGCGAGCGCCTCGATGCCCTGGACGGCCGCCGCGAGGGCCTGGACGGTGGTCAGGCAGGGCACGGCGCGGGCGACGGCCGCGGTGCGGATGTCGTAGCCGTCGAGTCGGCCACCGGTGCCGTAGGGCGTGTTGACGATGAGGTCGATCCGCCCGTCGTGGATGAGCTGGACGATCGTCTTCTCACCGTTCGGGCCCTCGCCCTCGCTCTGCTTGCGCACCACGGTGGCCTCGATGCCGTTGCGGCGCAGCACCTCGGCCGTGCCGGAGGTGGCCAGCAGCTCGAAGCCGTGCGCCACCAGCTCGCGGGCCGGGAAGATCATCGAGCGCTTGTCGCGGTTGGCGACCGAGACGAAGGCCCGACCGCCCCTGGGCAGCGCCCCGTAGGCCGCGGCCTGCGACTTGGCGTACGCGGTGCCGAAGACCGAGTCGATGCCCATGACCTCGCCGGTGGAGCGCATCTCCGGGCCCAGGATGGTGTCCACGCCGCGGCCGGAGGCGTCCCGGAAGCGGGTCCAGGGCATGACGGCCTCCTTGACGGAGATCGGCGAGTCCAGCGGCAGGGTGCCGCCGTCGCCGCTGGCCGGCAGCAGGCCCTCGGCGCGCAGCTCGGCGACGGTGGCGCCGAGCGAGATGCGTGCGGCGGCCTTGGCCAGCGGCACGGCGGTGGCCTTGGAGGTGAAGGGCACGGTGCGCGAGGCGCGCGGGTTGGCCTCCAGGACGTAGAGGATGTCCCCGGCCATGGCGAACTGGATGTTGATCAGGCCGCGGACGCCCACGCCCTTGGCGATCGCCTCGGTCGAGGCCCGCAGCCGCTTGATGTCGAAGCCGCCCAGGGTGATGGGGGGCAGCGCGCAGGCGGAGTCGCCGGAGTGGATGCCGGCCTCCTCGATGTGCTCCATGACGCCGCCGAGGTAGAGCTCGTGGCCGTCGTAGAGGGCGTCGACGTCGATCTCGATGGCGTCGTCGAGGAAGCGGTCGATGAGCACCGGGTGCTCGGAGATCAGGCCGGCGTGCCGGGTCAGGTACTCGCCCAGCGAGGGCTCGTCGTAGACGATCTCCATGCCGCGCCCGCCGAGCACGTACGAGGGGCGGACCATGACCGGGTAGCCGATCTCGGCGGCGATGCCCTTGGCCTGCTCGAAGGAGAAGGCGGTGCCGTACTTGGGGGCGGGCAGGCCGGCCTCGGTGAGCACCCGGCCGAAGGCGCCGCGCTCCTCGGCCAGGTCGATGGCCTCGGGCGAGGTGCCGACGATGGGCACCCCGTTGTCCTTGAGGGCCTGGGCCAGGCCCAGCGGGGTCTGGCCGCCGAGTTGCACGATGACGCCGGCCAGCGGGCCGGCCTGGCGCTCGGCGTGCACGATCTCCAGGACGTCCTCCAGCGTGAGCGGCTCGAAGTAGAGCCGGTCGGAGGTGTCGTAGTCGGTGGAGACGGTCTCCGGGTTGCAGTTGACCATGACGGTCTCGTAGCCGGCGTCGCTGAGCGCGAAGGAGGCGTGGACGCAGGAGTAGTCGAACTCGATGCCCTGGCCGATGCGGTTGGGCCCGGAGCCCAGGATGATCACCGCGGGCTTCTCACGGGGCGCGACCTCGTTCTCCTCGTCGTAGGAGGAGTAGAAGTACGGCGTGCGCGCGGCGAACTCGGCGGCGCAGGTGTCCACCGTCTTGTAGACGGGCCGGATGCCGAGCGCGTGCCGCACCTCGCGCACCACCTCGGGACCCAGGTCGCGGATGGCGGCGATCTGTGCGTCGGAGAAGCCGTGCCGCTTGGCCTCGCGCAGGACCTCGGGCGAGAGGGTGTCGACCGCGGCGATCTCGTCGGCGACCTCCTTGATCAGGAAGAGCTGGTCGACGAACCACGGGTCGATGCGGGTGGCCGCGAAGACCTCCTCCTGGGTGGCGCCGGCGCGGATGGCGGCCATCACCGTGTTGATCCGGCCGTCGGTGGGGACGGCGGCGCGCTCCAGGAGGGTGGCCTTGTCACCGGGCGCCGAGACGAAGTCGAACTGCGAGTCCTTCTTCTCCAGCGAGCGCAGCGCCTTGTTGAGGGCCTCGGTGAAGTTGCGGCCGATGGCCATGGCCTCGCCGACGGACTTCATGGTGGTGGTCAGCGTGGCGTCGGCGGCCGGGAACTTCTCGAACGCGAACCTCGGGACCTTGACCACGACGTAGTCCAGGGTGGGTTCGAACGAGGCGGGCGTCTGCTCGGTGATGTCGTTGGGGATCTCGTCGAGCGTGTAGCCGACGGCGAGCCGGGCGGCGATCTTGGCGATCGGGAAACCGGTGGCCTTGGAGGCGAGCGCGGAGGAGCGGGAGACGCGGGGGTTCATCTCGATGACGATGACCCGGCCGTCCTCGGGGTTGACGGCGAACTGGATGTTGCAGCCGCCGGTGTCCACGCCGACCTCGCGGATGACGGCGATGCCGATGTCGCGCAGGACCTGGTACTCGCGGTCGGTCAGCGTCATCGACGGCGCGACGGTGATCGAGTCGCCGGTGTGCACGCCCATCGGGTCGAAGTTCTCGATGGAGCACACGACCACGACGTTGTCGTTCTTGTCGCGCATCAGCTCCAGCTCGTACTCCTTCCAGCCGAGGATGGACTCCTCCAGGAGTACCTCGGTGGTCGGCGAGAGCGTCAGGCCCTGGCCGGCGATGCGGCGCAGTTCCTCCTCGTCGTGCGCGAAGCCGGAGCCGGCGCCGCCCATGGTGAAGGACGGGCGGACCACGACCGGGTAGCCGCCGAGCTTGTCGACGCCTTCCAGGATGTCGTCCATGGAGTGGCAGATGACCGAGCGGGCCGACTCGCCGTGTCCGATCTTGGCGTTGACGGCGGACACGACCTCCTTGAACCGCTCGCGGTCCTCGCCCTTGTTGATGGCCTCGACGTTGGCGCCGATCAGCTCGACCCCGTAACGGGTCAGCACGCCCGCGTCGTGCAGCGCGATGGCGGTGTTGAGCGCCGTCTGGCCGCCGAGGGTGGGCAGCAGGGCGTCCGGGCGCTCCTTGGCGATGATCTTCTCGACGAACTCCGGGGTGATCGGCTCGACGTAGGTGGCGTCGGCGATCTCCGGGTCGGTCATGATCGTGGCCGGGTTGGAGTTGACCAGGATCACGCGCAGGCCCTCGGCCTTGAGCACGCGGCACGCCTGCGTACCGGAGTAGTCGAACTCGGCGGCCTGCCCGATGACGATCGGACCCGAGCCGATGACCAGGACGGACTGGATATCGGTGCGCTTAGGCACGGGGGCCCTCCATCAAAGAAACAAACCGGTCGAACAGGTAGGACGCGTCGTGCGGACCCGCCGCGGCCTCGGGGTGGTACTGCACGCTGAACGCGGGGACGTCGAGGCACTCCAGGCCCTCCACGACGTTGTCGTTGAGGCCCACGTGGGCGACCTGGGCCCGGCCGTAGGGGGTGTCCACGACCTCCTCCAGGGGCGCGTCCACGGCGAAGCCGTGGTTCTGCGCCGTGATCTCGACCTTGCCGGTGGCACGGTCCCGCACCGGCTGGTTGATCCCCCGGTGGCCGTACTTGAGCTTGTACGTGCCGAAGCCGAGCGCCCGGCCGAGCACCTGGTTGCCGAAGCAGATGCCGAACAGCGGGGTGCGCCGGTCGAGCACGCCGCGCGCCAGCTCCATCGGGTGGTCGGCGGTGGCCGGGTCCCCGGGGCCGTTGGAGAAGAACACGCCGTCGGGCTCGATCGCGTAGATCTCCTCCAGGCTGGCGGTGGCCGGGAAGACGTGGACCTCTATGCCGCGCTCGGCCATCCGACGCGGGGTCATCGTCTTGATGCCCAGGTCGACGGCGGCGACGGTGAACCGCTTGGTTCCGACCGCGGGGACGACGTACGTCTCCTCGGTGGTGACCTCGCTCCACAGGTCGGCGCCCGTCATGCCGGGAGCCGTGCGCACCCGCTCGACCAGCGTGGCCTCCTCGGCCAGCGCGGCGCCGGAGAAGATGCCGACGCGCATGGCGCCGCGCTCGCGCAGGTGGCGGGTCAGCGCGCGGGTGTCGACCCCGCTGATGCCGACCACGCCCTGCGCCGCCAGCTCCTCGTCCAGGGTGCGCCGGGAGCGCCAGTTGGAGGGCTTGCGGGCGGGGTCGCGCACGACGTAACCGGAGACCCAGATCCGCGCGGACTCCGCGTCCTCGTCGTTGACGCCGGTGTTACCGACGTGGGGAGCGGTCATGACGACCACCTGCCGGTGGTACGAGGGGTCGGTCAGGGTCTCCTGGTAGCCGGTCATTCCGGTGGAGAACACCGCCTCGCCGAAGGTCTCCCCCACTGCTCCGTAGGCACGGCCACGAAAGACGCGGCCGTCCTCCAACACGAGCACGGCGGGGACCCTGGCCCCCTGGGTGGAGAGCGTCATCATGTGCCTTTCTCGGGGGTCGCGGGGGTCGCCCCCCGCAATGTCGCAGCCTCGGGGGTCGCGGGGGTCGCCCCCCGCAATGTCGCAGCCTCGGGGGTCGTGGCCCCGGGCGTCAGGACGGCCTGCCGGCCGTCGTCGTCACGCTGCGTGGCGGCCACGTCGCTGGGGCCGCCGGTCAGGTCGTTGATCGCCGCGACCCAGGCCAGGTGCTCGGCGGCGTGGTCGGAGCGGAAGCCGGAGTCGAGGGTGTGCTCGCCCAGCTGCCAGGTGATCACCAACAGGCCGCCCTCGGTGAGGACCTTGCCGGCGATGCCCTTGTCGAGCCGGGCGCCGCGCAGCGCGCCGGCGGGCACGAAGAAGTCCCGCGCGCCGGGGCGCAGCACGCTCAGGCCGGCGTCGGTGAGGGTGACCTCGGCGCGGCTGCGCACACCCAGGCCGTGCGCGACGATGCGCTCCAGCCACTGCCCGGCCTTGGTAGAGCCGTGGTAGCGGCCGGCCATGGTCAGCCGGGGCGCGCCCGCCTCCTCGGGCGGCGCGGCCAGCTCCGGCAGGTCGGACTGGAGCAGCCCGCGCCACTTCCAGCCTTCCCGCATCAGCCAGTAGAGCAGCGCGATGACCAGCAGCAGGCCCACGACCCAGCCGGTACGCGCGGCCCAGTCGCCCGCGTTCTGTGTCTCGCCCGCCGCCAGAAATGTCACAGGTGTCACGTCAGCTTCCCGTCCACGACCGTTGCCCGGCCCCGCAGGAAGGTGTGTGTCACTCGGCCCGGCAGCTCGCGTCCCTCGTAGGGCGTGTTACGGCTGCGGGAGGCGAAGCCCGCGGGGTTCACCGCACCACGGTATGCCGCGTCCAGCAGGGTCAGGTTGGCGGGCTCGCCCGCCGCGACGGGTCGGCCGTGTCCGGCGAGGCGGCCGATGGCGGCGGGGCGGAAGGACATCCGGTCCGCGACGCCGGCCCAGTCCAGCAGTCCGGTGTCCACCATCGTGTGCTGGACGACCGAGAGCGCGGTCTCCAGGCCCACCATGCCCATGGCCGCCGCCGCCCACTCGCAGTCCTTGTCCTCGTGCGGGTGGGGCGCGTGGTCGGTGGCGACGCAGTCGATGGTGCCGTCGGCCAGCGCCTCGCGCAGGGCCAGCACGTCGGCCTCGGTACGCAGCGGCGGGTTCACCTTGTACACGGGGTTGTAGGAGCGCACGAGTTCGTCGGTGAGCAGCAGGTGGTGCGGGGTGACCTCGGCCGTGACGTTCCAGCCCTTGGACTTGGCCCAGCGCACGATCTCGACCGAGCCGGCGGTGGACAGGTGGCAGATGTGCACCCGGGAGTCCACGTGGGCGGCCAGCAGGACGTCGCGGGCGATGATCGACTCCTCGGCGACGGCGGGCCAGCCGCCGAGGCCGAGCTGGGCGGAGACGACGCCCTCGTTCATCTGGGCGCCCTCGGTGAGGCGGGGCTCCTGGGCGTGCTGGGCGACGACGCCGTCGAAGGCCTTCACGTACTCCAGCGCCCGCCGCATGATCACCGCGTCGTCCACGCACTTGCCGTCGTCGGAGAAGACCACGACGCCGGCGGCCGACTCGTGCATGGCGCCGAGTTCGGCGAGCTGCTTGCCCTCCAGGCCGACGGTGACGGCGCCGACCGGCTGCACGTCGCAGTAGCCCGACTCGCGGCCCAGCCGCCACACCTGCTCGACGACGCCGGCGGTGTCGGCGACAGGGAAGGTGTTGGCCATGGCGTGGACGGCGGTGTAGCCGCCGACGGCCGCGGCCCGGGTGCCGGTCAGCACGGTCTCGGAGTCCTCGCGGCCCGGCTCGCGCAGGTGGGTGTGCAGGTCGACCAGGCCGGGGAGGAGGATCTGACCGGTCACGTCGATGACGGTGGCGCCCTGGTCCGACAGCCCCTGGCCCACGGCCGCGATGGTCTCGCCGTCGATCAGGACGTCGGTGGCCTCGCCGCCGATCAGTCGCGCGCCGCGCAGCAGGGTCCTGGTGGTCTCGCTCATGACGTGCTGGTCTCCTCGGTGCGGGCGTCGGCGGGGGTCGCCGCGGGGGTGGGGGCGATGGCGGGCTCGTTGCCGCCGAGCAGCAGGTACAGGGCGGCCATCCGGATGCTCACGCCGTTGGTGACCTGCTCCACGGCGGTGCAGCGGGGCGAGTCGGCGACCTCGGCCGTGATCTCCATACCCCGGTTCATCGGCCCGGGGTGCATGACGATCGCGTGTTCCGGCATTCGGGCCATCCGGTCGCCGTCGAGCCCGTAGCGGCGGGCGTACTCGCGCTCGGTGGGGAAGAACGCCGCGTTCATCCGCTCGCGCTGTACGCGCAGCATCATCACGGCGTCCGAGGTCGGCAGCACCGCGTCCAGGTCGTAGCTGACCTCGCACGGCCAGCTCTCGACGCCGATGGGCACCAGGGTGGGCGGGGCGACCAGGGTGACCTCGGCGCCCAGCGTGGTCAGCAGGTGCACGTTGGAGCGGGCGACCCGGCCGTGCAGGACGTCACCGACGATGGTGACCTTACGTCCCGCCAGGTCACGGCCGGTGCCGTCGCCCGGGCCGCGGTGGTGGGTGGGCCCGCCGTCGGCCGCGCCGGCCAGGTGGCGGCGCATGGTGAAGGCGTCCAGGAGCGCCTGGGTGGGGTGCTCGTGGGTGCCGTCGCCGGCGTTGACGACCGAGCCCTTGATCCAGCCGGAGGTGGCCAGCCGGTGCGGGGCACCGGAGGAGTGGTGCCGGATGACGACGGCGTCGGCGCCCATCGCCTCCAGGGTCAACGCGGTGTCCTTGAGCGACTCGCCCTTGGAGACGGAGGAGCCCTTGGCGGAGAAGTTGATGACGTCGGCGGACAGTCGCTTGGCGGCGGCCTCGAACGAGATCCGGGTGCGCGTCGAGTCCTCGAAGAACAGGTTGACGACGGTGCGCCCACGCAACGTGGGCAGCTTCTTGATCGGCCGGTCCGCGACGCGGGCCATCTCCTCGGCGGTGTCGAGGATCAGGACGGCGTCGTCGCGGGTGAGGTCGGCGGCCGAGATGAGGTGGCGCTTCATCTGTGGGCTCCGTGAGGTGAGGAGTGGTGGGGCGTGCGGGCACGCGGCAGCGCCGGCCCAGGGGGCCGAGGCCGTACGGGGGGCTACTGCCCGGTGTCCGCGCGCCCCTCGTCGGCGCCGGCGCGGGGGCTGTCGGGGCGCACGCCAAGAAGCACGCTGTCCCGGCCGTCCAACTCGGTGAGCTGCACCTTCACCGTCTCGCGTAGCGAGGTCGGGAGGTTCTTGCCGACGTAGTCGGCGCGGATGGGCAGCTCGCGGTGGCCACGGTCGACCAGGACGGCGAGCTGTACGGCGCGCGGGCGCCCGATGTCGTTGAGGGCGTCCAGCGCGGCGCGGATCGTGCGACCGGAGAAGAGCACGTCGTCGACGAGGACGACCACCCGGCCCTCGATGCCCTCGGTGGGGATCTCGGTGCGGGCGAGCGTACGGGCGGGGCCCAGGCGCAGGTCGTCGCGGTACATGGTGATGTCGAGCGAGCCCACCGGGATGGCGCGACCGGTGATCTCCTCAAGCTTGGCGGCGAGCCGCCGGGCGAGGAAGACGCCACGGGTCGGGATACCCAGAAGCACCACGTCGTGCGCGCCCTTGGCGCGTTCCACGATCTCGTGGGCGATGCGGGTCAGCACCCGCGCGATGTCCGGGGCCTCAAGGACGGGCCGGGCGGTGGTCTCCTGGCCGGAGTCCGGACCAGAGCTATGGCCAGAACTCTTGCTCGATGCGGGACCAGAGGACTGGTGGGGTGCGTTCATAACGGAACGGACCTCCTTCTCCGCCTCACGGGACGGACCTTAAAGGACGTCGGATTTACGATATTGACGGTACCAGGACCGAAAAGGTCCGTACTCAGGCCCCCCACCCGAGCACGCGTACGCAACTTTCGGCTTGACGAAGCCAGATTACGCTGCGTAACCTCACAGTGAGTTACCAGTCTTCGTCCGGGGAGCTTTATGTCCAGCGAATACGCTAAACAGCTCGGAGCCAAGCTCCGCGCCATCCGCACCCAGCAGGGGCTCTCCCTCCACGGTGTCGAGGAGAAGTCCCAGGGCCGCTGGAAGGCCGTGGTCGTGGGCTCGTACGAGCGCGGCGACCGTGCCGTGACCGTGCAGCGTCTGGCCGAGCTGGCCGACTTCTACGGTGTTCCCGTGCAGGAACTGCTGCCTGGCACCACGCCGGGCGGCGCCGCCGAGCCGCCGCCGAAGCTGGTGCTCGACCTGGAGCGGCTGGCCCACGTCCCGGCCGAGAAGGCGGGCCCGCTGCAGCGGTACGCGGCCACCATCCAGAGCCAGCGCGGCGACTACAACGGCAAGGTTCTCTCGATCCGCCAGGACGACCTGCGCACCCTCGCGGTGATCTACGACCAGTCGCCCTCCGTGCTGACCGAGCAGCTCATCGGCTGGGGCGTGCTCGACGCGGACGCCCGTCGCGCCGTGCAGCACGAGGATCTGTGACCGTCCGTCGGTGAACCACGGTGGCGCGCCCGAAGTCCTTCGGACGCGCCACCGGGCCCCGACCCACGCCTGCCTGCCTGCCTGCCTGCCTGCCTGCCTGCCTGCCTGCCTGCCTGCCTGCCTGCCTGCCTGCCTGCCTGCCTGCCTGCCTGCCTGGGTGAACGTCCGGCCGGTGCCGGGGGCACGCCCGCTGCCGCTCGCGTGCTCGTCCGTCGGGCCCGAGGACGTCAGACGTCCGGGACCTGAGCGCGTCGGGCTCGTCCGGGTCGGCGGACCGGCAGCGTCCCACCTCGCGCGACGTCGCACGCGCGGCACTCATCACCCGTTCGGGGTAGGTGCCTCACGGCAGATCGCGCGGATCGGGCACGTACGGCGACGGCCGCGCACCGGATCCGGTCGCCCGCGTCACCCGCGCCCCCCACCGTCACCCGCGAGGGGCATCGCGCCCACTCGGCGGGCCGGTTCCTCGCGCACGCGCCCGTACGGGCTCTCGGCACGCTCGGTCGGCCCGCTGCCGGACTCAGGGCCCGCCTCGCGCGCCACCGCACATGCCGCTGCCCCTGGCGCACCCTTCCGGGTTCGTGCCAGGGGCAGCGGCATGGGGTGGTACGCCGTCAGCCGTCGCCGTCGCGGCGCAGGCCGGGCTTGAGCTCCTTGAGCCGCCCGAGCATGCCGTTGACGAAGGCCGGGGAGTCGTCCGTGGAGAACTCCTTGGCGAGCTGCACGGCCTCGTCGATCACCACCGCGTCCGGCGTCTCGTCTTCCCAGATCAGCTCGTAGGCGCCGAGCCGCAGGATGTTGCGGTCCACGACCGGCATCCGGTCCAGCGTCCAACCGACCGCGTAGGTGGCGATCAGCTCGTCGATCCGGTCCGCGTGGTCCGCGTACCCCTCGGTCAGCTGCATCGTGTACTCGGTGACCGGCGGCTGCCGGTCGTCGGACCGCGCGTGCCTGATCCAGTCCGCGAGGACCGTCGGCACGGCGGTGCCACGCTGATCGGCCTCGAAGAGGATCTGGAAGGCGCGCTTGCGGGCCTTGTTACGGGCAGCCACGGTTAGCTGTTCACCCGACCGAGGTACTCGCCGGAGCGGGTGTCAACCTTGATCTTCTCACCGGTGGTGATGAAGAGCGGGACCTGGATCTCGTGACCGGTCTCCAGGCGGGCGGGCTTGGAGCCGCCGGTGGAGCGGTCGCCCTGGACGCCGGGCTCGGTGTACTCGATGACCAGCTCGACGGAGGCCGGCAGCTCGATGTAGAGGACGCTGCCCTCGTACATCGCGATGACGACCTCGTTGCCCTCCAGCAGGTAGTGGGCGGTGTCGCCGACGGTCTCGGGGGCGACGTTGATCTGGTCGAACGTCTCCGTGTCCATGAACACGAAGTCTTCGCCGTCCTTGTACGAGAACTGCATGCCGCGCTTGTCGACGGTCGCCGTCTCGACCTTCACACCGGCGTTGAAGGTCTTGTCGACGACCTTGCCGGACAGCACGTGCTTCAGCTTGGTGCGGACGAAAGCGGGGCCCTTACCGGGCTTGACGTGCTGGAACTCGACAACGGACCAGAGCTGGCCCCCGTCGAGCTTGAGCACCAGGCCGTTCTTGAGGTCGTTCGTGGATGCCACGGTTGCGGAATCTCCTGGACTGAAGCTGGTGGAACCAGGGGTGCGCGCTAGAGCGCGAGCAGCTCCTTGGTCGTGATGGTGAGTAGCTCGGGGCCGCCGTCCGCCTCAGGGCGCACGACGAGCGTGTCGTCGATCCGGACGCCGCCCCGACCCGGGAGGTGGACCCCCGGTTCGACGGTGACCGGCACACGAGCGTCCAGTTTACCCATGGCGTCCGGCGCCAGCCGAGGGTCCTCGTCGTTTTCCAGGCCCACTCCGTGCCCGACGCGGGCCCCCAGCGTTTCGTCGCAGCCCGCGGCGGCCAGCACGTGCCGGCTCGCGCGATCCACCTCGCGGTAGGCGATACCCGGCGCCAGCGCCTCCCGACCGGCCCGCTGGGCGGCGAAGACCACATCGTACAGTTCGATCTGCCAGTCGGCCGGCGAGGTCCCGATGACGAAGGTGCGGCCCACCTCGCAGCGGTAGCCGCGGTAGCCGGCGCCCAGGCAGACGGTGAGGAAGTCGCCCTCCTCCACCCGGCGGTCGGTGGGCAGGTGTCCCAGGCGGCCGGAGTGCGGCCCGGTGCCGACGGAGGTGGCGAACGTGGGGCCGTCCGCGCCGTGGTCCACCAGGCGGCGCTCCAGCTCCAGCGCGAGATGGCGTTCGGTGCGGCCCACCAGGATCGATTCGAGCAGCTCCCCCAGCGCCTGGTCGGCGATCTCGGCGGCGATGCGCAGGGCGGCGATCTCGTCGTCGTCCTTGACGATCCGCTGCTGCTCGACGGCGCGTCCCAGATCGGCGAGTTCCAGGCGGGGCGCGGCCGACCGCAGGGCGTGATGCCGGGCCACGGTCAGGTGGTGCTCCTCGACGGCCAGCCGCGCGGCGCCCGACGTCACGGCGAGGTCGGCGGCAGCCACGGCCGGGTCACCGTGCGGGCCGGCCAGCTCCCGTACCGGCAGGTCGTCGACGGGTCGATGGGCCGTGGGCTTGGCTGTGTTGACCGCCGGGCGCAGCAGGACGTCCTCGGCGGGCCCGAGCAGCAGTACGGACCCGGGCCACGCCTCGCCGCACAGGTAGCGGACGTTGGCGGGGCGGGAGACCAGTGCTGCCGCGCTGCCGGCCGCCGCGCAGCGCTCGCGCAGCCGGGTGCGACGGGCCGCGAACACCTCGGACATGGTTCGAGCCTAGGCGCGCCGCGCGCGGTCGGCCGGTCGGGCGCGTCCGAGTGGGGACACCCCGGCGCCCCGCCCGTCGACGGCACCGGCCACGGGCGGGTGCCGTACGCCCACACCGCCCCGCACCGCCGCTGGCGTACCGGCGCTCGCCGCCGCGGCACCGCGAACCCGTCGTCGTGCACCGCACACCGGCCGCCACGGGCCGCGCGTCGCCGGCCCCCGCTCCCCGGGCGGACGCCACCCGTCAGGCCGCCGAACGCCTACGCCACCACGCCGACCGACGGACGTCGCGCGCTGGCACGCCCACGCCGGAGAACGGCACGCGTCCAGCGCCGACGCCCGGCACCGGCACGCGGCCAGCGCCCACGCGCGCGGAGGCGCGCCGCCCGGCCGTACGCCCGGGCCCCGTACACCCAGCTCTCGTACGCCCAAGCCCCCACACGGGCCGGGGACCCGCTGTGCGGAGCCCGCGAGCCACGGTCGCCGCACACCAGCGCACCCGTGCCCGCACTTCTGAGCCGGCATCGTCGCTGTCACGGGCGGGCGTCGGGCCCGCACCACGGCCCGTTCACGGCCCCACACGCCACATCCGCACCCGTGGAGACGGAAAGGCTGCCGCGGGTCGCGGCGGCGGGGCTACCAGGCGGGAGGGCTGGCGATGCTGCGGGCGACGGCCTCGTCCAGTGCCTGGGCGGTCTGGGCCACGTCGTACTGCGAGTTGTCGATGATCGGCAGACCCGAGCCGTACCAGCCGGCCATCCGGCCGTGGATGCGGGCGACCTCCTCGTCGCTGAGTCTGCGGTTGCCCGAGCGGGCCGCGTTGCGCTCCAGGACGACCTCCAGGCCCGGCAGCAGCACCACGGGCAGCAGGCCGGGGCCCACATGGCGCTTCCAGCCGCCGAGGCCCACCACCGGGCGGTCGGGGAAGACCGCGTCGTCGAGGATGCAGGAGATGCCGTTGGCCAGGAAGTTGCGGGCCGCGAAGCCGCAGGTGCGGCGGGCGAGCCGGTACTGCGCCTCGGAGTGCTCGTTCCAGCCGGACTGCGGGTTGGCGAAGCCGGACCGGACCCACTCACGGACGTCGTCGAGGCTGATGTGCGCGGTGGGCACCCGGCGGCTGTCGGCCCACAGTCGGGCCACGGTGGTCTTGCCCGCGCCCGCCGGGCCGATCAGCAGCACGGCGACGGCGGTGTGGGAGGCGTCGACGACCGGCTGGTCGCGCGGCGCGTCGGGCAGCGCGACGGGCGCGCCGGGAGGCAGGGTCACCGGGCCGGTGACGCCGTCGGCCGGGGGCGGCGGCGGTCCGGAGGGGGCCGCCGGCGGGGGCGGCGGGGCCACGGGGTGGCCGGGGCCGTGCCAGCCGGGGGCGGGGCCCGGCGTCGGCTGGGGGCCGCCGGCTACCGGCGGCGGCGCGGGGTGACCCGAGTGCTGGGCGGCGCCCGTCGCGCCCTGCCCCTGACCGGGGGGCGGGGGCAGCGGAACCCCCACTGCGTGCTGCATCCGGTGGCTCTCCGTCTCGTACGGGCGGCTGAGGTGGGTCGCCCCGGCCGCGCGCGTGCGCGGGCCGGGTGCGCTACCGAACGGTACTCTCCCACTTCCGGGTGAACGGCGCCTCACCCGGGCCACTCTCCGGTGGTGCCCCGCGCGCGATCCGACGCCGACGGGCGGCGACCCGAGGGCGCCGTGGGCCCCGGTCACACCCGCTCACGTACGGCCCGGCCGGGCGCGCTCCCCGGGCCCGCCGCCCCGCCTCCGTCGACCTCAACTGGCGGGGCTCACAGGCCAGTTGAGGTCGGACCGGCGCCGGCGGGGCCGTGTCGGGCGGCGGTCGGCGGAGCGGGGGCGGAGGTGGCGCGGGCGGTGGCGGGTCAGGCGGAGAGCTCGTCCGCCAGGGCGCGCAGGGCCAGCCGATATGACCCGATTCCGAAGCCGGCGATGGTGCCGCTGGCGACGGCCGCGATGACAGAGTTGTGACGGAACTCCTCGCGCGCGTGCGGGTTGGAGATGTGCACCTCGATCAGCGGCGCGGTGCGCTGGGAGGCCGCGTCCCGCATCCCGTACGAGTAGTGCGTGAAGGCGCCCGGGTTGATGACCACCGGCAGGGCGTCGTCGGCGGCCTCGTGCAGCCAACGGATCAGCTCGCCCTCGTCGTTGGTCTCGCGCACCTCGACGTCGAACCCGAGTTCCCGGCCGAGCGTCGCGCACTGCTCGACGAGCCCCGCGTACGACGTCGCCCCGTAGACGTCGGGCTCGCGGCTGCCCAGGCGTCCCAGGTTGGGGCCGTTGAGCACCAGCACCCGGCGGGTGGCGCTCACTTGGCCACCTCGCCGTAGGCGGCCAGCAGCACCGCGGGGTCCGGGCCCTCCAGGACGGTGGGCTTGCCGAGCCCGTCCAGGACGATGAAGCGCAGCAGGTCACCCCGGGACTTCTTGTCCACGCGCATGGTCTCCAGGAGCCTTGGCCACTGGTCGCCCCGGTAGCTGAGCGGCAGCCCCACGGAGTCCAGGATGGCGCGGTGTCGGTCGGCGGTCGCGTCGTCCAACCGGCCGGCCAGGCGGCCCAGTTCGGCCGCGAAGACCATGCCGACCGAGACGGCCGCGCCGTGTCGCCAGTTGTAGCGCTCGTTCTTCTCGATGGCGTGCGCCAGCGTGTGGCCGTAGTTGAGGATCTCGCGCAGGCCCGACTCCCTGAGGTCCGAGGAGACGACGTCGGCCTTGACCCTGATCGAACGCTCCAGGAGCTCGGCGGTGTGCGGGCCGTGCGGGCCGCGCGCGCCGGCCGGGTCGGCCTCGATCAGCTCCAGGATGACCGGGTCGGCGATGAAGCCGGCCTTGATCACCTCGGCCAGGCCGCTGACGTAGTCGTGCGGCGGCAGCGAGTCCAGCGCGGCCAGGTCGCACAGCACCCCGGCGGGCGGGTGGAAGGCACCGACCAGGTTCTTGCCCTCGGCGGTGTTGATGCCGGTCTTGCCGCCGACGGCGGCGTCCACCATGCCCAGCACCGTCGTCGGCACCGCGATCCAGCGCACCCCGCGCAGCCAGGTGGCCGCAACGAAGCCCGCCAGGTCCGTGGTCGCCCCGCCGCCGACCCCGACGATGACGTCGGAGCGGGTGAACCCGGTCTGGCCCAGTGCCTTCCAGCAGTACGCGGCGACCTCGGCGGTCTTGGACTCCTCCGCGTTCGGCAGCTGGATCGCGATGGCCTCGTACCCCTGCTCCGCGAGGTCGGCGCGGAGCGCGTCACCGGTGGCGGACAGGGCCTCGGGGTGGAGCACCGCCACCCGCTTGACCCCGGGGCCGACGAGCGTGGGCAGTTCGCCCAGGAGTTGGCGGCCGATGAGCACCTCGTAGGGCGCCGTTCCCGCGCTGCCCCCGACCTGGATGCGGGTCGGCGGCGCGGGGTCCTCGGACGCGGCGGGGGCGGCGGTCTTGGACGGGTCAGTCATGCGTTCCTCACTGCGGGGTGCGGCATCTGCGGGATGCGGGTCACGCGATCACTCTTCGAGCTCCAGCGCCAGGGCGACCGCGCCGGCCACGTCCTCGGGGGTGCGCTCGTCGGTGCTGACGACGGCACGCGCCACCCGCGTGTACAGCGGACGACGCACCTCCATCAGCTCCCGCCAGCGCTGTCGCGGGTTGACCGCGAGCAGCGGGCGCGGGGCGTCCAGGCCCACCCGGCGGACGGCGGCGGCCAGTTGTACGTCGAGGAAGACCACCGGCAGGCCGGTCAGCAGGGCCCGGGTGTCCTCGTCCATGACCGCGCCGCCGCCGAGCGAGAGCACGCCCGGGTGTTCGGCCAGCGCCTCGCGCACCGCCGCCCGCTCCAGCGCGCGGAAGTGCGCCTCGCCGTGCTCGAAGAAGATCTCCGGGATCGGCTGGCCGGCCGTCCGCTCGATGTCGGCGTCGGTGTCGCGGTAGGTGGTGCCCAGACGCTCGGCGAGGAGGGCGCCCACGGTGGACTTGCCCGCACCCGGCGGACCGACCAGGATCACGGCGGGCCCACGGCGGTCGGTGGCGCTCGCGTCGGGCGCGGCGCTCTGGCGCGCGTCGGTCACCGGATCTCCAGGTGGTCGAGGAAGCCACGGACGTTGCGGCGGGTCTCGGGGACACTGTCGCCGCCGAACTTCTCGGCCACCGCGTCGGCGAGCACCAGTGCCACCATCGCCTCGGCGACGATGCCGGCGGCCGGCACGGCGCACACGTCCGAGCGCTGGTGGTGGGCCTTGGTCGCCTCGCCAGTGCTCACGTCGACGGTGGCCAGCGCCCGGGGCACGGTCGCGATCGGCTTCATCGCGGCCCGCACGCGCAGCAGTTCGCCGGTGGTCAGCCCGCCCTCGGTACCGCCCGAGCGGCCCGTCGCGCGCCTGATGCCCTCGTCCGTCGGCAGGATCTCGTCGTGGGCCCGCGAGCCGGGGACGCGGGCCAGGTCGAAGCCGTCGCCGAGCTCGACGCCCTTGATGGCCTGGATGCCCATCAGCGCCGCCGCGAGCCGTGCGTCCAGCCGCCGGTCCCAGTGCACGTGTGAGCCAAGGCCCACCGGCACGCCGTAGGCCAGCACCTCGACCACGCCGCCCAGGGTGTCGCCGTCCTTGTGCGCCTGGTCGATCTCGGCCACCATCGCCTCGCTGGCCTGGGGGTCCAGGCAGCGCACCGGGTCGGCGTCCAGTCGCTCGACATCGCCGGGGGTGGGGTGGAGGCCGTAGGGGGCCTTGGCCGCCGCGAGCTCGACCACGTGCGAGACGATCTCGATGCCGGCCGTCTCCTTGAGGTAGGAGCGGGCGACGGCGCCCAGCGCCACGCGGGCGGCGGTCTCCCGCGCGGAGGCGCGCTCCAGGATCGGCCGGGCCTCGTCGAAGCCGTACTTCTGCATGCCGGCCAGGTCGGCGTGGCCGGGCCGGGGGCGGGTCAGCGGCTCGTTCCTGGCCAGCCCGGCGAGCACCTCCGGGTCGATCGGGTCGGCGGCCATCACCTGTTCCCACTTGGGCCACTCGGTGTTGCCCACCATGATCGCCACGGGGCCGCCCAGGGTCAGGCCGTGTCGGACGCCGCCGATGAAGGTGACCTCGTCGCGCTCGAACTTCATCCGGGCACCGCGGCCGTAGCCCAGCCGCCGGCGCGCGAGGGCGTCCGCCACCATGTCGGTGGTGATCGGTACCCCGGCGGGCAGCCCCTCCAGGGTCGCCACCAGTGCGGGGCCGTGCGACTCCCCCGCGGTCAGCCAACGCAACCTGCTCAACGGTGCTCCTTAAGCTCGCGCCCGTGCGACGTCTTTGCCCCGATCCTCCCATGAGCTGCGGCGGAGCCCGTTCCCTCGTCCATGCTGCGGACGCGGGCGGGCGCGCGTCCCACGAGGTCGCGCGCCGTTTCGGCGGAGTGTGTACGAGCCGCCGCCAGCGCGCTCACGGGCGCCCCGTGCCGCCGGTCGGGCGCACGGCGTACGGGCTCCGGCGCGCGTTTCGTCGGGCGCTCCGCGCTAGTGCGCCGTCGGTCGTTGGCGCGCCGCGAGCGCGGCCTCGCCTGCCTCGCGCATGGCCGCCAGGGGCGCGGCGGCGCACCCGGTCATCCGCTCGACCTGCAACACCGCCTGGTGCACCAGCAGGTCGAGCCCGCCCACCACCGCTCCCCCGCGCGCTGACCAGGCGGCGGCCAGGCGGGTGGGCCACGGGTCGTAGAGCACGTCGAAGAGCGCGCCGGGCCGCTCGGGCACAGCCGCCGCCAGCGCGTCCGTGCTGCCGGCCGGTGTGGTCGCGAACACCAGCGGGGCGCTCATGGCCTCGGCCGCGTCCGCCCAGTCGGCCGTCCGCACGCGCACCCCCAGGCGCTCGCCCCACTGCCGCATCTCGGTGGCGCGAGCGGGCCCGCGCACGTACGCGGTGACCTCGCCGACCTGGATACGGGCCAGCGCGGCCAGCGCGGAGGAGGCCGTGGCCCCGGCACCCAGCACCGCCGCCCGCTCCACGCGCTCCACGCCGCGCTCGCGCATGGCGGCGAGCATCCCGGGGATGTCGGTGTTCTCGCCGACCCGGCGTCCCTCGGCGGTGAACAGCACGGTGTTCACCGCCTCCACCGAGGCGGCGGTCTCGCTGATCTCGTCCAGGAGCGGGATGATCGCCCGCTTGAGCGGCATCGTCAGCGAGAGCCCGGCCCAGGCGCGGTCGAGCCCCTGGAGGAAGGCCGGCAGCCCGGCCTCGTCCACCTCGTGTCGGCCGTACCGCCAGCCGGTCAGCCCCAGCTTGTCGTACGCGGCCCGGTGCAGCACCGGCGAGAGCGAGTGCGCGATGGGCGATCCTAGGACCGCCGCCCTGCGATCGTCCGGCATCTTTCTGTCCCCGCCCCCAAAATCAGTCGCCGCTGCGGCGCTTCCGGTTGAACTCGTCGACCAGCTTGTCGTGTTCGGCGTAGGTCTTGGTGAACTTCGTCGTCTTCAGGTCGACCGAGATGAAGTAGTACCACCCGCCGCGGTCGGGCTTGAGCGTCGCCTTCACCGCGTCCTCGCCGGGGTTCCCGATGGGCCCCGGGGGCAACCCCGTGTCGTGGTACGTGTTGTAGGGGTTGTCGTACTTGCGCAGCTCCTGCGTGGTCAAATCGATCTTGCTCTGGTTCTTGATGTAGTTGTACGTCGAGTCGAACTCCAGCAGGCCGTTGGTCTGCACGTTGTCGGGCTTGAGCCGGTTGTAGACGACGTCGGCCATCTTGCGGAAGTCGTCGTGCGTCATGCCCTCGGCGTTGACGAGGCTGGCGATGATGACGATGTCGAACGGCGACGACAGCCCCAGGTCCCGGGCCTTGGCCTCGTCCAGACCCATGCTCTGGTACTTCTTGTTGGCCTGTTTGACCATCTTGCGCAGGACCTCGGCGGGGTCGGCGTCCTTGCCGACGCTGTAGCGCGAGGGGAAGAGGAACCCCTCCAGCGGGTCCTTGAGCTCGGGGTCCTTGCCCGCCCAGGCGGGCAGACCGAGATTGCGGTACTCCTTCTCGGCCACCTTCTTGGTGGTGCCCTCGGCGGCGCCGATCTTCTTGTCGATCGCCGTGTAGACCGCGCTGTTACGCATGCCCTCCGTGACGATCAGGGAGTTCAGCGCCGCGGGGTCGGTCATCATCGTGACGGCCGCGTCGCCCGACATCTCCTTGTTGAGGGTGTACGTCCCGGCCTGGATACGGTCCCCCTTGGGGTTGCCGTTGGCGGCGTCCACGAACGCTCGACTGCTCTTGACGACGCCTTCGCGTTGGAGAATGTCGCCCATGGCGGCGACGCCGGTGCCCTCGGGGATGTCGATCTGCACCTGCTCGTTGGTGCCCTCGCCCGCGTAGTCCGGCGCGGCCCCGAAGTGGCTCTGCCAGAACTGGTAGCCGTAGTACCCGACGCCGCCCACGACGCCGCCCAGCACCACCGTGACCACCAGACACGCCATGCCACTACGGCGTTTGGTCTTCTTGTTGCGCCGCTCCCGGTTCTGCCGGCGCTCCTCACGCGGATCGCTGACATCGTCGTCATACGCGTCGTCGTACGCGCCCTCGCGGTCGCCCTGACCGCCGTCGCGCTCAGGCCCACCGCCACGCCGGCCGCCCCGCCCCTCGTCGACGGCCGGGGAGTCCTTTTCGTCCGCGAAGAACGCGGGCTCGGCTTCGTAGGTCTCGGGCTCGTACGCCTCGGCCCCGGGCTCGGCGCGCCAGTCGTCCACCGGCTCCTGCGGGGCGTGCCCCGTCGGCTCCTGCCCACGCGCCGCACGCCGCCGCGAGCGCTGACCCTGCGGCGCGTGCGGGTCCTGTGGGTACTGGTCCTGCGGCGCGTGCTGGTTGGGCTGTGAGTGCTGGCCGGGCTGTGGATGCTGACCGGGCTGTTGCGGCTGGCCGGGGTGCTGGGGCTGATGAGGCTGGCCGGGCTGGCCGTGGTGCTGCGGCGGGGGTGGCCCCGGCGCCGGATATCCTTCCGGCGTTCCGTAGTAGTCGCCCTGTTCGCCGCCGTACGGGTGGCCCGGCTGGCCCCCGGGGTAGCCGTCGACGTGCTGGTCGGCCTGGCCCGTCGCGAAGGGGTCGACCGACAGGGCGTGCTGCCCCGTCCCGTAGGGGTCGGGGTGCGAGCTCTGGTGCTGGCCGGTTCCGTACGGGTCGGCCTGGGGCACCTGCTGCTGGCCCGTGCCGTAGGGGTCCGTCGGCGGGGTCAGATGCTGGCCCGTCCCGTACGGGTCGTGGGGCTGAGCCTGGTGCTGGCCGGTGGCGTAGGGGTCGCCGACCTGGCCCTGCTGCTGCGCCTGCGCGTACGGGTCACCCGGGCCGCCGTCGCCGTAGGGCACACCGGAACCCTGGGAGGCGTCCCAGCCGTACTGCTGCCGCGCGAGAGGATCCTGCTGCTGCGCGTAGTGCTGGGCCTGGTCACCGTAGGGGCTCTGACCACCCGCGGCCTGCTGCCCGTGCCACCCCGGGTCCCCGTACAGGGGGTCCTCGGGGTCCCACGGTTGGGAGCCGGAGCTCCGGCCATACTCAGTCATCAATCCCCTAGTGCCGCGCTGCGGCAGCCAGTACGCGCCCAAGGCGCGGGGTTCGCTCCGCCGGGCTATCACGACGCCCGGGATTCGAACGGCTGCCATGCCGCGCGGAACGTTACCGTACCGCGATCAGATGACCACTTCGACGGCTTCTCCCGGAGGACGGCCCGACGCGCGCTCGGTCTCCAGCGCGTTCTGCAGGATGACGACGGCGGCGGCCTGGTCCACGACGGACCGGCCCTTCTTGCTCCTGACCCCCGCGGCACGCAGTCCGTGGGTCGCGGTGACCGTGCTCATCCGCTCGTCGACCAGCCGCACCGGCACCGGCGCCACCGCGCGAGCCAGCTCGTCCGCGAAGCCGCGCACCTTGGCCGCGGCCGGCCCCTCCGTACCCCGGAGCGACCTGGGCAGTCCGACGACGACCTCGATCGGCTCGTACTCCTCGACGATCGCCACCAGCCTGCGCCGCGCCGCCGGGACGTCACGGCCCGGCACGGTTTCCACCGGCGTCGCCAGGACCCCGTCCGGGTCACACGAGGCGACCCCGATCCGGGCGTCCCCGACGTCGACGGCGATCCGTCGCCCGCGCCGCATGGGCCGTTCCTCGCTCATGCCCTCTCGTCCCCGCTCTCGCTCTGCCCGTCCTGCACACACCCCGAAGCCGTCGCTCCACCGCTCGCGCGGCCTCGAAACCCGCGCTCTCGGGCCCGCCGCCGGCTCGCCCGGTCGAGTGCACTCACGCGAACCGGACCGGCATCGGCCGGCCGAGTGGCGTTCCCCCCCACCGGCCAACCCCGCCACACCCCACGTCCTCCCCCGCACCCGACCGGCCACCGACACCGCCCGGAAGAACGCCCACCGCACCTGGCCAGCCGCCCGACGCGGCCGGCCACCCCACCGTCACACCGCAACGCGCGGCACTGGGGCCCGGCCCCGCACGCCTGACACGCGCCGCCGATCACACCGGACCGGCGCCCCTCACGCCTGCTCGCCGACGAGGCGCCGCACGGCGGCGATCGCATCGTCGACGGCGCCCGGGTTCTGCCCACCGCCCTGGGCCACGTCCGGCTTGCCGCCGCCGCCGCCCCCCAGCGTCTTGGCGGCCGTCCGCACCAGCTCACCGGCCTTGAGACCGCGCTCGCGCGCCGCCTCGTTGGTGGCGATCACCGTCAACGGACGCTCCCCGGCGACAGCGAACAGCGCGACGACGGCGGGCCGGTCGCCCTGGATGCGACCGCGTACGTCCAGGACGAGCTTGCGCAGGTCGTCAGCCCCCGTACCGTCCGGCACTCGGCCCGTCACCAGCGCCACACCCCGCACGTCCTCGGCTCCCTCGGCCAGGCCGGCCGCGGCCTGGAGGACCTTCTCCGCGCGGAACCGCTCGATCTCCTTCTCGGCCTCCTTGAGCTTGGCCAACATCCCGGAGATCTTCTCCGGCAACTCCTCGGGACGGCCCTTGACCAAGTCCGTGAGCTGCGAGACCACCGTGTGCTCGCGGGCGAGGAAGTTGTAGGCGTCGACGCCCACCAGGGCCTCCACACGGCGGACACCCGAGCCGATCGATGACTCACCCAGCAACTTCACCAGTCCGAGCTGGGCCGTGTTGTGCACGTGAGTGCCACCGCACAGCTCCTTGGAGAAGTCGCCGATGGTCACCACGCGCACCCGGTCGCCGTACTTCTCGCCGAACTCGGCGATGGCGCCCTGCTTCTTCGCCTCGTCCATGCTCATCACCTCGGCGGTGACGTCGAGCTCACGGGAGAGCACGTCGTTGATCTTCTGCTCGACGTCGGTGAGGACCGAGCCCGGCACCGCGGCGGGCGAGCCGAAGTCGAACCGGAACCGGCCAGGAGAGTTCTCCGAGCCGGCCTGCGCGGCCGTCGGGCCCAGCGCGTCCCGTAGCGCCTGATGAGTGAGGTGGGTGGCGCTGTGGGCACGGGCGATGGCGCGCCGACGTGTGACGTCGATCTGGGCGTACGCTCCGGCGCCTACGGTGACCTCGCCGACCTGCACCACGCCCTTGTGCACGCTCACCCCGGGCACTGGCTGCTGCACGTCGCGGACTTCCACGACGGCCCCGGTGTCGAGTCGGATACGCCCGGTGTCGGCAAGCTGGCCGCCGCCCTCGGCGTAGAAGGGGGTACGGTCGAGGACGACCTCGACCTCGTCGCCCTCGTGCGCGGCGGGCGAGGAGATCCCGTCCACAAGCAGTCCGACCACCGAGGATTCGCCCGCGGTGTCCGCGTACCCCGTGAAGACGGTGGCGCCGGAGGCGTCGGCGACCGCGCGGTAGGCGGAGAGGTCGGCGTGGCCCTGCTTCTTGGCCTTGGCGTCGGCCTTGGCCCGCTCCCGCTGCTCCTTCATCAGGCGGCGGAAGCCGTCCTGGTCGACACTCAGCCCCTGCTCGGCCGCCATCTCCAGGGTCAGGTCGATGGGGAAGCCCCACGTGTCGTGCAGCAGGAACGCCTTGTCGCCGCCGAGCGTGGTGGAGCCGGCGGCCTTGGTCTCGCTGACGGCCGTGTCCAGGATGTTGGTGCCCGACTTGAGGGTCTTGAGGAAGGCGTTCTCCTCGGCCAGGGCGACCGTTTCGATGCGCTTGCGGTCCGTGAGGAGCTCCGGGTACTGCTCGCCCATCGTCGTGAGCACAACGTCCACCAGAGCGCCGACGACCGGCCCGGTGGCGCCCAGCAGGCGCATGTTGCGGATGGCGCGGCGCATGATGCGACGCAGCACGTACCCGCGGCCTTCGTTGCCTGGGGTGACACCGTCGCCGATGAGCATGACCGAGGTGCGGATGTGGTCACCGACCACGCGCAGGGCCACGTCGGTGTCGGTGCCCGCGCCGTAGGCGACCCCGGTCAGTGTGGTGGCCGCGTCCATGACGACGCGCAGGGTGTCCGTCTCGTACATGTTGCGCACGCCCTGCAGGATCATCGCGAGGCGTTCGAGGCCGAGGCCGGTGTCGATGTTCTTGCTCGGCAGTTCCCCGAGGATCGGGAAGTCCTCCTTGCCGGAGCCCGGTCCGCGCTCGTACTGCATGAAGACCAGGTTCCAGATCTCCACGTAACGCTCGTCGTTGACGGCCGGGCCGCCCTCGACACCGAACTCGGGGCCACGGTCGTAGTTGATCTCGGAGCAGGGGCCGCACGGGCCGGGCACGCCCATGGACCAGTAGTTGGGGCCCATGCCCAGACGCTGGATGCGCTCGGCGGGCACGCCGACGACCTCACGCCAGATACGCTCGGCCTCGTCGTCGTGCTCGTAGACGGTGATCCACAGCTTCTCGGGGTCCAGCCCGTACCCCCCGTCGTCCTGCGAGCTGGTCAGCAGCTCCCAGGCGAACGTGATGGCGCCTTCCTTGAAGTAGTCACCGAAGGAGAAGTTGCCACACATCTGGAAGAACGTGCCATGCCGCGTGGTCTTGCCGACCTCTTCGATGTCAGGCGTCCGCACGCACTTCTGCACGCTGGTCGCCCGGTCGAAGGGGGGCTTGACCTCGCCGAGGAAGTACGGCTTGAAGGGCACCATGCCCGCGGGGACCAGCAACAGTGTCGGGTCGTCCGCGATCAGCGACGCCGACGGCACGACGGTGTGCCCCCGCTCCTCGAAGAAGCGTAGCCAGCGGCGGCGGATTTCGGCCGACTCCATCAGTAGCCCTCTTTCCGGTTGGTCCGGTCGTTGTCCCGGTCGTTCCAGTCGTCTTCCCGGCGCGGGGCCGGGTCTTCCGTGGTCATGCTCGCGGGGCGGTAGGTCTTCGACTCCAGCACCTGCGCGCGCTGTGCGGGCAGCTCGCGGATGTCGGGGCCCCCACCGAGTCCCAGTGCGTCGTTCAACGCCGCCTCGCGGTCGCTCATTCCGTCCCGTACGTCGATCGCGAACTGCTTCAACCGGTGCCCGGTCTCCACCGCCCGGTCCGCGGCCTGCGCGGCCAGGCTCTCGGGAGTCAGCTGGCGCAGCTTGCGGTTGACCTTGGTGGTGGCCCACACGCCGGCTGCGGCGCCGGTGGTGAACCAGAATGCGCGGCGGAACATCGCGATCAGTCCTTCTTGCTCCGGTTGGTGCTCCGGTCGGTGCCCCGGTTCGCGCCGCGCGCACGGCGGGTACCGCGCCGGGCGGAGGGCACGGCCTTGCCGACGACGACGGTCGTGCGCTCGGTGGGCTCGCCCTTGCGGCCGATGGCCCGCCGCACGCCGTACCCGAACGCGGCCACCTTCACCAGCGGGCCGCCGAAGGCCGAGGAGACGGTGGAGGACAGCGCGGAGGCGTTGGAGGTGACCTCCTGCACGTCGGCGGCGATCGAGTCGACGCGGGCGAGCTGGGTGTGGGCCGAACGTACGGTGGCCGACGCCTCGCTGAGCAACGGCACGGCCTGCTCGGTCACGTCCGCCACCAGCTTGGTGGTCGCCTTGAGCGCCTGGGCGAGCCTCACCAGCGCAAGGGCGAGGAACGACACCAAGATCGCCCAGAAGACGGCCACGAGAATCCCGGCCACTTCTCCACCGGACACGTCGCACCGCTCCCTGCTGAACTCTGACTCGTCTATGACTGTTGTCGCCGCGTCGCGGTCGGCCGGCCCTCGCGGGCGGTGGGGCATCGCGGGCGCGGGCGGCAGACACCGACCCTATCGCGCCGTGGCTCGTCGGCCCTACCGCATTGACGCTCGCCACAGCCACTTCCGACGCGGGCGCGCGGGGTGGCCGGGCCGTACGGGAGGGGATTGTACGGCCCGCATACCGTTGAGTACGCTCCGTGTTTTATGCGACATGCTCCGCGTCCCGGATCATCCAAGCCTGGCCCCTCCTCCCCCGTGACAAGAGCCGGCCTCCTGCCCGCCGAGGTCAGCCGTTTCGTCGGGCGGTCCGTGGAACTGACCGAAGCCAGGCGCCTGCTCTCCCGGGCCCGCCTGGTGACCATCACCGGAGGCGGCGGGGTCGGCAAGTCCCGACTCGCGCTGCGCGTGGCCAAGCGCATGCGGAATCGCTTCTGCGACGGCATGTGGCTAGTCGACCTGACCGAACTCCCCGCCGACCGCACTCCCGAGGACGCGGTGCTCGACGCGCTCGGGCTGATCGCGCCCCGTGGCCGCTCCCCACGCGAGGCACTGGCGCGACGCCTCGCGCAGGGCGAGACGCTGCTGGTCCTCGACGGCTGCGAGCACCTGAGCGAGCGGTGCGCCGCGCTGGTGGCCGAGTTGTTGCGGCGCGCGCCCGGGCTGCGGGTGCTCGTCGCCAGCCGGCGCCCGCTGGGGATCACCGGGGAGCGGCTGCTGCCGCTGCTGGGGCTGCCGGTGTGGCCCGACGCCGTGGAGCTGTTCACCGACCGGGCCGCGGCCGTGCGGCCCGGCTTCACCGCGGCGGCGGGCCGCGAGGTGGTCAGCGAGGTGTGCCGACGGCTCGACGGCGTACCGCTGGCGATCGAGCTCGCGGCGGCCCAGTTACGCACGCTCTCCCTGGAACAGGTGCTGTCGCGACTGGAGGACCCGCTGCGGCTGCTGACCGGCGACGGTCACAGCGCCCCGGACCGCCACCGCTCCCTGGCCACGGCCATCGGCTGGAGCCACGAGCTGTGCACGGCCGCCGAGCGGCTGTTGTGGGCGCGGCTCTCGGTGTTCGACGGCGGCTTCGACCTGGACGCCGTCGAGTACGTGTGCTCCGGTGCCGACCTGCCCGCCGACGAGGTGCTGTCAGCCCTGACCGGCCTGGTCGCGCACTCCGTGGTGGTCCGCGACGACCCGGCGGCCCACGTCGGCCAGGCCCGCTACCGGCTGCTGCGCCCGGTGCGCGCGTACGGCGCCCGGTGGCTGGCGGAGCTGGGCGAGACCGAGCGGCTGCGCGGACGACACCGCGACTGGTATCTGGGCCTGGCCACCTGGTGCGAGCTGGACTGGTTCAGCCTGCGCCAGGCGGAGGTCGCCCGGCGCATGGACGCGGAGCTGCCGAACCTGCGGCTCGCGCTGGAGTACAGCCTGGAGAGCCCACAGGACGCGCACATCGGCCAGTACCTGACCGGCACGCTGTGGTTCTACTGGGTGGGCTGCGGGCGGCTGGCCGAGGGGCAGCGCTGGCTGGAACGCGCGCTGGAGCTGGGCGGCGACCAGCCCGAGCCGCGCGCGAAGGCGCTGTGGGCGGTGGGCCTGACGGCCGCGTCGCGCGGTGACGCGGTGGCCGCGCTGACCGCGCTGCACGAGTGTCGCGAACTGGCCGACCGCAGCGGCGACGAGAGCGCGGCGGCGCTGGCCACCCAGATGCTCGGCGCGACCGCGCTCGTCAACGACGACCTGCCCCGCGCGGTGGCCCTGTTACGCGAGTGCCTGGAGCGCTACCGCGCGCGCGGCGAGCTCAACGCCCTGGTCCTGCTGGCCCAGGTGCAGTTGGCGCTGGCGCTGGCGCTGTTGGGCGACACGGAGGCGGCCCTGGCGCTGGCCGAGGACGCCCGACAGGTGACGACGGACACCGGGGAGCGGTGGGTGCGCTCGTACGCCCTGTACGCGTTGGCCTGCGCGCGGGCCGAGCGGGGTGAGGACGAGGAGGCCCGCGAACTGCTGGTGTCCTGCCTGGAGATCAAGCAGGAGTTCGGTGACCTGCTCGGCATGACACTCGCGCTGGAACGGCTGGCGCCGCTGGTGGTGCTCGACGCGCCCCAGTGGGCCGCCGAGTTGCAGGGCGCGGCCCTGGCCGGCTGGCGTGACCTGGCCGGCGAGCCGCTGCGCTCCCCACAGCTACGGGGCCGGCACGAGCGGTGCGCCGCGCGGGCCAAGGGCGTGCTCGGCGACGCGGGGTACGAGGCGGCCCAGCGCGACGGGCGGCGGGCCGGCCCCAGGGCGGCGGTGGCCCAGGTCCTGGAGCGGGGCCGGGGTCGGCCGGCCAGTCTGGTCGGCCAGGCGGGCGGGGTGGCCGGGCGGCCGTGGCCCGAGGAGGACCGGGCCAGCGAGGGCCGGGCGGCCGAGGAGTGGGCCGCGGGCGCGGCGGCGGCCCTGCGCCGCCGACAGCCGGCCGGCCCCCCGCCGGCCGAGTCCGACGAGGAACCCACGGCCTGACCGCGCCCACCCGGCCCCCGCCACGCCGCCGCCAGGGCGGCGCGGACGGGGGCCGCTCGCGCTGAACGGCGCCCCGTGGTGGGCGTACGGCGCACTCCCCACCACTCCCTCTGGGTCCCCGGTCACACCGCGCGGCGGGACGCCGGGGTCGGCAGCACCCGCAGGGGCGACGGCGAGGTCGTACGGGGTCGGGCGAGGCCGATCACGCGCGGTGCGGGGCGCGCGAGGTCGGCCACGAGAGGCTGCGGTCGGGGTTCGCCGCGCGGCGCCGCGAGCGGGGCGGAGGTCGCATCCGGGGCGCGGCGCCGATCCGCGCGTACGCGGTGTGCGTCGAGCCCACCGGTGCGGTGGCGGGCGCGGGCCGATTGCGCGGCGCGGTCCCATGGGTGCGGTGGCGGGCTGGGCATGCGGCGAGCCCACCGGTGCGGTGGCGGTGCGTTTGGCGTGCGCCGGGCGAACCGGGTGCCCGCTACCGAACTCGTCGCAGGACGAACTCGTTGCCGTCGGGGTCGAGCAGCGGCGTCCGATCGTCGGCCCCGCTGGGCTCACTGGGCTCCGCGAGCGTGGCGCCGAGCCCGAGCAGGCGGTCGACCTCCGTCCAGCGGTCGGCGTCGGCGGGCAGCGCCAGTTCGAGGAACAGCCGGTTCTCGCCCGTCTTCGGCGCCACCGGCGGCCCACCCCAGGTGATCTTCGTGCCGCCGTCCGGCGACTGGATCGCGGTCTCCTGGTCCTGGTCCCAGACCAGCGGCCACCGCAGCGCCGCGCTCCAGAACAGACCGACCTCCCGTGTGCCGTCGCAGGCCAGCGCCCCGATGGTGCCGGTGTCGGCGAGGAAGGCGTTGCCCGGCCCGATCACGCAGAACTCGTTGCCGTCCGGATCGGCGAGCACCACGTGCCCCTCTTCCGGGAGCTGACCCACGTCGAGGTGGGTCGCGCCGAGCTCGATCGCGCGGGCCACCGTGTGCCGCTGGTCCGCCGCCGAGGCGCTGGTGAGATCGACGTGCGCTCGGTTGCGGCCCGCCCTCGGCCGCTGGCTCGGCAGGAAGCGCAGACGAAAGTCGGCGGTGCGCGGGGGCAGGATCGCGGCGGTGCCGTCCGGGCCGTCATCGACCAGCTCCCAGCCCAACACCCCGGCCCAGAACCTCGCCAGGCCCGCCGGCTGGGTCGTGTTGACGCAGATCGCGAAAAGTTGGCTGGTCATACCCCGTGCGACTCCGATTCCCCCGTCGGCCGGCACCTCTCGCCCGCCGCGCGAGCGCAGCCTAGATCGGGCATCGGGCACCCGCATCCGAGTTTCGCGCCGGGTCCGCGGCGCGGAGGGGCCGGACCGTACGCGTACGTGCCGGTGCCGGGCGTGGCGCGGGCGCGCACGGCCCCGTGAACGCGAGAAGGCCCCGCCCTTGCCGGGCGGGGCCTGCCTGCTGAGCTGGGCTTAGCGGGCGTAGTACTCGACGACGAGCTGCTCGTCGCAGATCACCGGGATCTCCTTGCGGTTCGGGTCCCGGTCGAGGCGGAACGCGAGCGCCTTGAGGTTGACCTCCAGGTAGCGCGGCGTCTCACCGTCGGTGTCGTAACCACCCTCACGGGCGACCTGGAAGGGGTGCTTCTCGCGGCTGCGCTCGCGGACCATCACGACGTCGCCCGGGCGGACGCGGAAGGACGGCTTGTCGACCTTGCGGCCGTTGACCTCGATGTGACCGTGCACGACCATCTGCCGCGACTGGTAGATGGTCCGGGCGATGCCCGACCGAAGGACGAGCGCGTCCAGGCGGCGCTCAAGCTCGATGATCAGGGCCTCGCCCGTCTTGCCGTCGACCTTCCGAGCGCGGTCGTAGGCACGGGCCATCTGGCGCTCGCTGATGTCGTACTGAGCGCGCAGACGCTGCTTCTCAAGGAGTCGGACCTTGTAGTCGCTGTTCTGCTTGCGGCCACGGCCGTGCTCGCCCGGCGGGTAGGGGCGGGCCTCGAAGTACTTGACGGCCTTGGGAGTCAGTGCGATGCCGAGCGCACGCGACTTCTTGACCTTGGGGCGCGACTGGTTCACGTGGAACGAACCTCCGTGTAAGTTAGGTTAGGCTTACCTTAGCTGAGGAGAACGTATGTTTCGACCTGGGAGCCCCACATCGAGCGCCGCCCAGAGCACGGAGTCAGACGACTCCGGGCCTGAAGGCACTGAGGTGGGTCAGCCGCGCCCCGCGGAAGACGCCCGGCAACCTACTGCTGCCGAGCGCGTACGAACCCTCGTGGAGTCCAAGGCTACGGCTTCTCTCTCGATTCCTGGAATCGAGGAGTCTGAGGAGTTCGACGCCGGCATCCCCACAGCCCGCACCGTCATGCCCGACGGAGACGTGCTACTGCTGGTCCCCGGCGGATCTCCAGCCGCCCGAGCAGCCGCGTACGCGCAGGACGACGACCTCTCGTGCGTGATGGAGATCACGGACGTAGCACCCGTTTCGGTGCCGTATCGCGTGCGCGGGCGCGCCTGGGTCGGCGGTTGGCTGACCCCCGTCCGCAGCGAGGAGCGGGCCGTCTGCGCCATGCTGCTCGCCGAGCGGCACCCGGTGGGCGAGATCCTGGGCATGGACGACGCGCCACATCCGCCCACCGCCCACCGCTCCGGCGGCCGACCCGCCTGGGTGCTGCTGCGCCTCGAGGTCGGCGAGGCGTGCGTGGACGACCTGTGGGGCGCCGAGGCCGTGGAGCCGGACGCCTTCGCCGCCGCGAGTCCTGACCCGCTGGTGGCCCACGAGGCCGACCTCCTCCAGCACCTGCACGCCGCGCACAGCGAGCAGGTCCACCTGCTGTGCTCGCTCATCGGCGAGCGCGCCGGCGCCGACTGCGACGCGGCGCGCGAACCCGGCGCGCGACACGCGGACACCGAGCGCGCGGCGGCCGGGCGCGCCGTGCGGGCGGCGCCCGTCTCCCTCAACCGCTTCGGCCTGCGAGTCAGGTTCACCGACGCCACCCGGCGCTCCTTCGACGCCCGCTTCGACTTCCCCGAACCCGTGCGCGACGTGACGGAGCTGCGGCGCGCGATGCACACCCTCTTCGAGGCCGCGGCCCGGTAGCCGCGCGCCCGTCCGTGCCGCGCGCCACCCGCCCTCGTACGCGCCACCCGCTCCCCCCACGCTTCGCCCTCCTCCCCGCACCCCGAACCCGTCAGGCCCGGCGCCGCCGGGCCCACCGGCCCGCGTCGCCGTCGCACCAACTCCCGCCCACCCGGCGGGAGTTGGCACGCTCGGGCACCACCCGCGCTACTCCGTGCCCTTCGGCTCCGGCTGCTCGCGCGCGGCCGGTGGCGGGTCACCGCGCAGCCGGGCGCGCACCCGCTCCACGACGTCGGCGTACCGCGCCTCCGCCCCGTACCGCGTCGGCTCGTAGTACCGCTTGCCGTGCACCGCGTCCGGCGCGTACTGCTGGGTGGCGATGCCGCCGGGCAGGTCGTGCGGGTAGAGGTAGCCCTGCGCGTGGCCCAGCTTCTGGGCGCCCTTGTAGTGCCCGTCCCGCAGGTGGGGCGGCACCGGGCCGGCGAGGCCGGCGCGCACGTCGGCCAGGGCCGCGTCGATGGCCAGGTACGCGGCGTTGGACTTGGGCGCCAGCGCGAGCGCGACCGTGGCCTGTCCCAGCGCGATCCGGGCCTCGGGGTAGCCGATGAGGGCCACCGCCTGCGCGGCGGCCACCGCCGTCTGGAGCGCCGTCGGGTCGGCCATGCCGATGTCCTCGCTCGCCGAGATCATCAGCCGCCTGGCGATGAACCGCGGGTCCTCCCCCGCCTCGATCATGCGGGCCAGGTAGTGCAGCGCCGCGTCCACATCCGAGCCGCGGATGGACTTGATCAGCGCGCTGGCCACGTCGTAGTGCTGGTCGCCGCTCCGGTCGTACTTCACCGCCGCCCGGTCGACCGCCTCCTCCAGCGTCTCCAGCGTGATCCGCGGCTCGCCCCTGGCTATCGCCGAGCCCGCGCCGGCCTCCAGCGCCGTCAGCGCCCGCCGCGCGTCACCCCCGGCGATCCGCAACAGGTGCGCCTCCGCGTCCTCGGGCAGCTCCACGGCGCCGCCCAGGCCCCGCTCGGCGGCCAGCGCGCGGCGCAGCAGGGCGCGCAGGTCCTCGTCGGTCAGCGGCTCCAACGTCAGCAGCAGCGAGCGGGACAGCAGCGGCGAGATGACCGAGAAGTACGGGTTCTCCGTGGTGGCCGCGATGAGGGTCACCCAGCGGTTCTCCACCGCCGGCAGCAGGGAGTCCTGCTGGGCCTTGCTGAAGCGGTGGATCTCGTCCAGGAACAGCACGGTCTCCCGGCCGTACGCCCCGACGCCGCGCCGCGCGCCGTCGATGACGGCCCGCACCTCCTTGACCCCCGCGGTGATCGCCGACAGCTCGACGAAGCGCTTCTGGGTGGCCTGGCTGACCACGTGCGCCAGGGTCGTCTTCCCGGTGCCGGGCGGGCCCCACAGGATGACCGAGGACGATCCGGCCGGCCCGCCACCGCCCTCGCCGACCAGCCGGCGCAGCGGCGAACCGGGGCGCAGCACGTGCTGCTGCCCCACGACTTCATCGAGCGTGCGCGGACGCATCCGGACGGCCAGCGGACTGGCGGCCGGGTCCTTCTCCTGGCGCTCCTCGGCGGCTGCGGTGAACAGGTCTGGCTCCACGCGAAAAGCCTATGTCACCCCACCGACAACGGGCCCGGGGCGCCCGCCCCCGCACACGCGTACGCCCGCCCGGACCAGCCGGGCGGGCGCACGCGGGCCGCTCAGGCCCAGAGCTGGCTCTTCCACTTGGTGAGGATCAGCATGGCGATGACGCCCAGCCACAGCGCCGGCAGCACCCAGTGGAACTCCAGGAAGCCGCGCCGCAGCCCCTCGGGCGCGGGCAGGAGGCGGTGCTTGACGTTGAACCACGTCACGTAGCAGAACATCAGGATGGTGGCGGCCCAGGCCAGGCAGCACCACAGGCACAGCGCGCCGATCTCGTACAACGACTGGTACTGGAGCCAGGTGCAGAAACCGACGCCGAAGAGGCAGCCGGCGTTCAGGGTCAGCCAGTACCAGCGCGGGAAGCGGGCACCGACGAGCACACCCACACCCACAGCGATCACGATGCCGTAGGCGACCAGGCCGATCATGGGGTTCGGGAAGCCGAACGCCTCGGCCTGGTCGCTCTCCATGATGCTGCCGCAGGAGACGATCGGGTTGATGCTGCAGCCCGGGGTGTAGGTCTCGCCCTTGGCCTTGGCCTCGAGGATGTGGTTCTTGTCGAGGGTGATGACCCAGGCCGCCAGCAGACCCGCGGCGCCGGTGAGGATGAGCAACCAGGCGAAGATCCGGCCGCCGCCGACGGCGCCGCCGGGGGAGGTCTTCTCCGCGTCCCCGTCCGTGTCAGAACGGTGAAGTGCCGAAGTCGTCATAACGCCATTCGTCTCGTCGGTCGGTCGTAGCCCGGTCATTGTGCACCAGGCGTCTGTGAATCAACCGCGCCGTGCGCGCAGTTCCCCCACGACGGCGTCCAGGGGGACAGGTGTCTGGTCCCCGCTCTCCAGGTCCTTCACCTGTACGAGCCCCTCGGCGAGGTCGCGCTCGCCCGCGACGAGGGCGAAGCGCGCTCCGGAACGGTTGGCCGACTTCATGGCGTTCTTCAGGCCCTTGCCGCCGAAGGCGAAGTCGGCGGCGATGCCGGCCCGGCGCAGGGTCGTGACCAGCTCGAACAGCACGTCCCTGGCCGCGTCGCCCAGCGGCACCGCGTACACCTCGGTGGCGGCCGGCAGGTCCAGCTCGATGCCCTCGGCCCGCAGCGCGAGGACCGTGCGGTCCACACCGAGCGCCCAGCCGACCGACGGCAGGGCGGGGCCGCCGATCATCTCGGACAGGCCGTCGTAGCGACCGCCGCCGCCCACCGCTGACTGCGAGCCGAGCCCGTCGTGAACGAACTCGAAGGTGGTACGCGTGTAGTAGTCGAGACCGCGCACCAGCCTCTCGTCGTCCTCGAAGGCGACGCCCGCGGCGGTCAGCAACTGCCGGACGCGCTCGTGGTAGCTCGCGCACGCCTCGCACAGGTGGTCGCGCAGCACGGGCGCGCCGACGAGCTGCTTGCGCACCGCCTCGCGCTTGTCGTCGAGCACCCGCAGCGGGTTGATCTCGATCCGGCGGCGGGTCTCCTCGTCCAGGTCGAGCCCGCGCAGGAAGCCCTGGAGCGCCTCGCGGTAGGCCGGCCGGCACTCCTTGTCGCCCAGCGAGTTCAGCAGGAGGCGGAAGTCGCGCAGCCCCAGCGAGCGGTAGGCGTCGACCGCCAGGATGATCAACTCGGCGTCCAGGGCCGGGTCCTCGGCACCGATGGCCTCGGCGCCGACCTGCGAGAAGTGCCGGTAGCGGCCGGCCTGCGGGCGCTCGTAGCGGTAGTACGAGCCCGAGTACCAGAGCTTGACGGGCAGGTTGCCGGCCTTGTGGAGGTTGCCCTCCAGGGCGGCGCGCAGCACGGACGCGGTGCCCTCGGGGCGCAGCGCCAGCTCGGTGCCGCCCCGGGTGGTGAGGGTGTACATCTCCTTGGACACGATGTCGGTGGACTCACCGACGCCGCGCGAGAAGAGTTCGACGTGCTCGAAGCCGGGGGTCTCGATGTAGCCGTACCCGGAGCGGCGCAGCGGGGCGGCGAGCGCCTCGCGGACCGCGAGGAAGGTCGCGGAGTCCGGCGGCGTCAGGTCGTACGTGCCCTTGGGGGCGGTGAAGGCGTTCACGGGGTGGGTCGTCACATTCCTCGTCGCGGGGCGGTCGGGCCGCCTCCGGGGCCGGCGGCCACCTGCCGTAGGTACGGGTTGGTGGCGCGCTCCTGGCCGATGCTGGTCTGGGGGCCGTGGCCGGACAGCACCACGGTCGAGTCGTCGAGCGGCAGGCACACGCGGGCCAGTGACTCGAGGATCTCGGCGTGGTCGCCGCCGGGCAGGTCGGTGCGTCCGATGGAGCCGGCGAAGAGCAGGTCGCCCGAGAAGAACACCGACGGGATGTCGGCGGCCTCGGGCAACCGGAAGGTCACCGACCCCTTGGTATGGCCGGGGGCGTGCGCGACGGACAGCTCCAGGCCGGCCAGGTTCAGGGCGGCGCCGTCGGCCAGCTCCCGGACGTCGTCGGGCTCGCCGACGGTCAGCTCCCCCATGAGCGGCATGCCGATGGAGCGGCCGAGCGCCTTCTCCGGGTCGCTCATCATGTAGCGGTCGGCCGGGTGGATCCAGGCCGGCACGTCGTGCGCCCCGCACACCGGCACCACCGAGGCGACGTGGTCGATGTGGCCGTGGGTGAGGACGACGGCCACGGGCTTGAGCCGGTGCTTGGCGATGGTCTCCGCGACGCCCTCGGCGGCCTGGTGACCCGGGTCGATGATCACGCACTCCTCGCCGGCGGCGGGGGCGACCAGGTAGCAGTTGGTCCCCCAGGCCCCGGCAGGGAACCCAGCAATGAGCACGATCGTCCTTCAGGTGGTCCGGCGGTCGGCGCGGTGGCCGCGGCGCCGGGGCGGAAAGTCGGCGTGCGAAGAGCCTACCTGCGGCGTCCGGGCCACAGCGAACCGCTATACGGTACGGCCATGCGCCGGCGGACGGCCGCCCCCGGGCGGCCCGGGACGCCGGACGGCGGGGCGGGGCGGGCGACCGCGCGGCCCGCCACCGTGGCACCGGCGGGCGACGGGATGCCGCGCCGGGGGACGCACATACGGCAGACGCCGCGCGGCAATGGCGCGGCGTGACAGTTGAGGAGTACACCCGGTGGTCAGTCAGGAGCAGCGGCGGCGGCAACTCGCCCGCGAGAAGCTGGAGCGTCAGCAGCGGCGCAAGGCCGCCACCCGGTCGAAGACCAGGAAGCGCAACGCGGCGGTCGCGGGCGGCGTGGTCCTGGCGCTGGTCGCCGGTCTCGTGGTGGCGGCGGTCGGCCTCTTCGACTCCGACGACGACACGGACAAGGCCAAAGCCAAGGCGTGCGCCGAGCCCGCCGAGGGCACGCCGTCCGGGAAGACCTGGAAGAAGGAGCCGAAGGTCACCATCGACACCTCGGCGACGTACACCATGGAGCTGGCGACCACCTGCGGCGACATCACCATCGCCATGGACGCGAAGAAGGCCCCGCACACCGTGAACTCCTTCAACTTCCTGGCCGGCCAGGGGTACTTCGACCACACCCGGTGCCACCGACTGACCGACCAGGGCATCCACGTGCTCCAGTGCGGCGACCCCAAGGGCGACGGCACCGGCACCCCGGGCTACACCATCCCGGACGAGAACCTCAAGGACCCGCGGCTCAAGGGGAACGTGTATCCGGCCGGCACGATCGCCATGGCCAACCGCTACAACCCGCAGCCCACCAAGGGCGAGAGCAAGAACGAGAACAGCGGCGGCAGCCAGTTCTTCATCGTCTACCAGGACAGCGAGCTGCCCCCGTACTACACGCCGTTCGGCACGCTCGCGGGGGGCAAGGACGCGTTGGACAAGATCACCAAGGCCGGTGCGACGGCGCCCGACCCGCAGACCGGGAACACCGCGCCGGTCGCCAACGTCGTTATCAACAAGGCGACCGTCAAGCGCTCTTGAGACGACCGCCGGAGCCCGGCGCCGCCCGCGCGGGGCGGTGAACGGCGCGAGCGTGCGCCCGCGCGAGAGCGCACTGACGCGCGTACTGCGAAATTTCGGTCGCGCTGGATACGGACAGCCGGGCCACCGGTCGCCTATGTTTGCGTTGTGTAGGGTGCCTGCTCCGACGGCTGCCGCCCTGCCGAATCGGTACCCCAGCAGCTCGTCGGACCGGCCCGGCGCTGCCAGGCCGGGAGTAAACCGTGGACGATGCCCGCGGGCCGCGCGCCCGCGCCGGCATCATGTGGAGGAGGCGCTGTGAGCAGCGACCCATGGGGCCGCGTCGACGAGACGGGGACCGTGTACGTGCGTACGGCCGACGGCGAGAAGGTGGTCGGTTCCTGGCAGGCGGGTTCCCCTGACGAGGCCCTGGCCTACTTCGAGCGCAAGTACGAGGGCCTGGTTGTCGAGATCGGCCTCCTCGAACGCCGGGTCAAGACCACCGACCTGTCGGCGAAGGACGCGACAGCCGCCGTCGACCACCTGCGTCAGCAGGTGGACGAGCACCACGCCGTCGGCGACCTCGAAGCGCTGCGGCAGCGGCTCGACCAGCTCGTCCAGACGGTCGAGGCGCGCCGCGAGGAGCGCAAGGTGGCCAAGGCGAAGCAGTCCGACGAGGCCCGCAAGTCCAAGGAAGCGCTGGTCACCGAGGCCGAGGAGCTGGCGGCCAGCGAGCAGTGGCGGTCGGCGGGCGAGCGGCTGCGGGCGCTGGTGGACACCTGGAAGGGGCTGCCGCGCCTGGACCGCAAGACGGACGACGAGCTGTGGCACCGCTTCTCGCACGCCCGCTCCGCGTTCTCCAAGCGGCGCAAGGCCCACTTCGCCTCGCTGGACGCCCAGCGCGAGGACGCCCGCAAGGCCAAGGAGAAGCTGGTCGCGGAGGCCGAGGCGCTGTCCACGTCGACGGACTGGGGACCCACCGCCGCTCGCTACCGCGAGTTGATGGCGGACTGGAAGGCGGCCGGGCGCGCGCAGCGCGAGGCCGAGGACGACCTGTGGAACCGCTTCCGGGGTGCCCAGGACGTCTTCTTCCAGGCACGCGGCGAGGTGTTCGCCGAGCGCGACGCCGAGCAGCGGGAGAACCTGACGCGCAAGGAGGAGCTGGTCGTCGAGGCGGAGAAGCTGCTGCCGGTCACGGACCTCAAGGCGGCGCGGGCGGCGTTCCGTTCGGTCAACGAGCGCTGGGAGGCCATCGGTCACGTGCCGCGCGACGCCCGGCCGAAGATCGAGGGCCGCATGCACGCGGTCGAGCGGGCCATCCAGGACAGCGAGGAGTCGGAGTGGCGCCGCACCAACCCGGAGGCGCGCGCCCGCGCCGCCGGTCTGACCGGGCAGCTCCAGGCCGCCGTGGACAAGCTCCAGGAGCAGGTCGACAAGGCCCGGTCGGCGGGGAACAACGCCAAGGCCGACAAGCTCGCCAGGGAGCTTGAGGGCCGTCAGGCGCTGCTCGACCAGGCGCTGAAGGGGCTCCAGGAGTTCGGCGGCTGACGCCTTCCCTTCGTAGGGTCAACGGCCCCGGCACGCGCTCGCGTGCCGGGGCCCTCTCGTGTCCACCGTTTCGCGCCGGAGCCCTCGCGCGCGGGGCGCGGGCCCCGGCGGGCTGGCGACGCCGGGCTAGGGGCGGCGGGCCGAGGTCACCCGGTAGACGTCGTAGACGCCCTCGACGCCTCGGACCGCCTTGAGCACGTGGCCCAGGTGTTTCGGGTCGCCCATCTCGAAGGTGAAGCGGGAGGTGGCCACCCGGTCGCGGGAGGTCTGGACGGCCGCGGAGAGGATGTTGACGTGCTGGTCGGACAGGACCCGGGTGACGTCCGACAGCAGTCGCGAGCGGTCCAGCGCCTCCACCTGTATCGCCACCAGGAAGACCGAGGACTGGGTGGGCGCCCACTCCACGTCCAGGATCCGCTCCGGCTGCTGCGAGAGGGAGTCGACGTTGACGCAGTCGGCGCGGTGGACGGACACGCCGCTGCCCCGGGTCACGAAGCCGATGATGGGGTCGCCCGGCACGGGCGTACAGCAGCGGGCGAGCTTGACCCACACGTCGTCGACGCCCTTGACGACCACGCCGGGGTCGGCGCTGGAGCGGCGCTTGGTACGGGTGCGCAGCGGGGCGCTCTCGGCGATGTCCTCGCTCGCCGCGTCCTCGCCACCGAGCCCCTGTACGAGCTTTTGCACGATGTTCTGCGCGGTGACGTGCCCCTCGCCGATCGCGGCGTACAGCGAGGAGATGTCGGAGTAGCGCAGCTCGTGCGCGAGGGTGACCAGGGAGTCGCCGGTCAGGATGCGCTGGATCGGCAGGTTCTGCTTGCGCATGGCACGGGCGATGGCGTCCTTGCCCTGCTCGATCGCCTCGTCGCGGCGTTCCTTGGAGAACCAGCCACGGATCTTGTTGCGGGCCCGGGGTGACTTGACGAAGCCCAGCCAGTCGCGGGAGGGGCCGGCGCCGGGGGCCTTGGAGGTGAAGACCTCGACCAGGTCGCCGTTGTCCAGCGTCGATTCGAGGGGGACCAGGCGGCCGTTGACGCGGGCGCCTATCGTGCGGTGGCCGACCTCGGTGTGCACGGCGTACGCGAAGTCGACCGGCGTCGCGCCGGCGGGCAGCGCTATCACGTCGCCCTTGGGCGTGAAGACGAAGACCTCGTTGCGGGAGAGGTCGAAGCGCAGCGACTCCAGGAACTCGCCCGGGTCCTCCGTCTCCTTCTGCCAGTCCAGGAGCTGCCGCAGCCAGGCCATGTCGTTGACGGTGTCCTGCCGGTCGCCCTTGCTCCGGGGCACGTCGGTCCGCACCTTCGAGGCACCGGCGACGGCCTCCTGCTTGTACTTCCAGTGCGCGGCGATGCCGTACTCGGCGCGACGGTGCATGTCGAAGGTGCGGATCTGGAGCTCGACCGGCTTGCCGCTGGGCCCGATGACCGTCGTGTGCAGCGACTGGTACATGTTGAACTTGGGCATCGCGATGTAGTCCTTGAACCGCCCGGGTACCGGGTTCCACCGCGCGTGGATGGTGCCCAGCGCCGCGTAGCAGTCGCGGACGGTGTCCACCAGGACCCGGATGCCCACCAGGTCGTAGATCTCCGCGAAGTCCCGGCCACGGACGATCATCTTCTGGTAGACCGAGTAGTAGTGCTTGGGTCGCCCGGTGACGGTCGCCTTGATGCGGGCCGCGCGCAGGTCGCCCTGGACCTGGTCGGTGACCACGGCCAGGTACTCGTCCCGCTTGGGGGCCCGCTCGGCCACCAGGCGCACGATCTCGTCGTACATCTTGGGGTAGAGGATCGCGAAGGCGAGGTCCTCCAGCTCCCACTTGATGGTGTTCATGCCCAGCCGGTGCGCCAGCGGGGCGTAGATCTCCAGCGTCTCGCGGGCCTTCTTCTCCTGCTTCTCCCGCTTGAGGTAGCGCATGGTGCGCATGTTGTGCAGCCGGTCGGCCAGCTTGATGACCAGCACCCGCGGGTCCCGGGCCATGGCGACGACCATCTTGCGCACGGTCTCCGCCTGCGCGGCCTCGCCGAACTTGACCTTGTCGAGCTTGGTGACCCCGTCGACCAGGAGCGCGACCTGGTCCCCGAAGTCACGGCGCAGCGTGTCCAGGCCGTACTCGGTGTCCTCGACCGTGTCGTGCAGCAGGCCGGCCATCAGCGTCGCCGGGTCCATGCCCAACTCGGCCAGGATGGTGGTGACGGCCAGCGGGTGCGTGATGTACGGGTCGCCGCTCTTGCGCTTCTGGCCCCGGTGCCAGCGCTCGGCGACCTGGTAGGCGCGCTCGATCTGGCGCAGCGTGGAGGTGTCGGCCTTGGGGTCGTTGCCCCGCACGATGCGCAGCAGGGGTTCCAGGACCGGGTTGTACGGGCTGGAGCGCTGCACTCCCAGCCGGGCCAGCCGGGCCCGCACGCGGTTGGACGAGCCCTGGCGGGGCGCGGGCCCCGGCGGCTGGGGGCGGGCCGGCACGCTGGTGTTGGGGCCGCCGGTGGGCAGCGCCGCCGGGGGTTTGGGCCCCGGCTTGGGTCCGGGGCTGGACGCGCCACCGCTTTTCTGGGGCGCATTTTCAGCCGCCCCGCCGCCCGTGGCGTTGGGCTCGGCGGGGTGCGCGGCGGTCAGCGGCTTGGCCTCGTCTGGCAAGAGCACTCCTCAAGCGGGACCCGGTCCGTAACGGGAGTCGGACAGCCATGGTATCGATCCCGCCACACCCATTGTCTCGCCGCATCGGCCGCCCCGGCACGCCGAAGGCGGGCACCCGGGGTGTCCCAGGTGCCCGCCCTCTTTGGGTTCTGGCTGGTCAGACGGCTGTCAGGGCTTCCAGCGGAGCGTCGCCCAAACTGGCTTGGAGTCGCTGTCGGCCACCCAGGAATCCGAGCTCCAGCAGCACCGCGACACCCGCGACCTCGGCCCCGGACCGCCGGATGAGGTGGAGCGACGCCTCGGCGGTGCCGCCGGTGGCCAGCACGTCGTCGATGACCAGGACCCGGTCACCGGCCCGCAACGCGTCGGCGTGCAGTTCGATCTCGGCCGTCCCGTACTCCAGGTCGTACGCCTGCCGCAGGGTCGCCCCCGGCAGCTTGCCCGCCTTGCGCACCGGTACGAAGCCCACTCCGGCGCGCACCGCGACCGGGGCGGCCAGGATGAAGCCACGGGCCTCCAGGCCGACGACCTTGTCCACCCGGTGCGCGCGGCACCGCTCGGCCAGGGCCTCGGTGAGCGCGCCGAAGGCGACCGGGTCGGCCAGCAGCGGGGTGATGTCCTTGAACATCACCCCGGGCTTGGGGTAGTCCGGGACGTCGTGGATGCGGCTGAGCAGCAGCGTACGCAGCTCGTCGGCGTCGGGCCCCAGCGCCGACGGCCCCGGCGCACCGGTGCCGAGGTCGGTGATCTCGGCCCCGTTCATCGACGCTTGCCCGACGGGCGGCCCCGGCCACGGTTGCGGCTGGGCTGGTTGCGCGCGGAGGACTGGGCACGGGTGCCCCGGGGGCCGACGACGCCCGCCGCCGCCTCCTCGGGCTCCTCGGGCTCCTCGTCCGGCTCGGCCGTGTCCTCGGCGTCCTCGACCGTCTCGGCCTTGCCGGTGGACTCGGCTCGGGCCGCCACCGCGGCACGCTTGGCGCGCACCCGCTTGGCCAGGGCCTTCATCTGCGGGTCGCGCTCCTTCAGGTCGGCGACCAGCGGCGTGGCGATGAAGATGGAGGAGTACGCACCGGCGGCGAGGCCGACGAACAGCGCCAGCGAGATGTCGTTGAGCATGCCGGCGCCCAGGAAGCCGCCGCCGATGAACAGCAGCGCGGCGACGGGCAGCAGCGCCACGACGGTGGTGTTGATGGAACGCACCAGGGTGCCGTTGAGGCTGCGGTTGGCGATCTCGCTGTAGGTGTAGCGGGTCTGCTTGGTGAGGTCCTTGGTGCTTTCGCGGAGGCCGTCGAAGACGACGACGGTGTCGTAGAGCGAGTAACCGAGGATGGTCAGCAGACCGATCACGGTGCCCGGGGTGACCTCGAAGCCGACCAGCGCGTACACGCCGACGGTGATGGTGAGGTCGTGGACCAGCGCGATCAGGGCCGCGAGCGCCATGCGCCACTCGAAGGCGATGGCCAGGTAGATCACCACCAGGAGCATGAAGATCGCCAGGCCCTGCCAGGCCTTCTTGGCGATCTCCTCACCCCAGCTCGGGCCGACGAGCTGCGTGTTGATCTTCGAGTTCTCGACGCCGAGTTCCTTGGCGAGCGCCTTCTGGACCGGCTGGGCGGCCTCGGTGTCCAGATCGCTGATCTGGATGCGCAGGCCGCCGTTGCCGAGCTTCTGGGCGATGGCCGTGTGGCCGTCGGCGGAGGACTCCGCCTTCTCGCGCGCGTCGTCGGCCGAGATGCTGGTCTTGGGGGTGGTGAAGACCGCGCCACCGGAGAACTCGATGCCCATGTGCAGACCACGCACCGACAGGCCCACGATGGCCGTGATGGTGATCAGGATCGAGAGGCCGTACCAGATCATCCGCTTGGCGACGAAGTCGTAGCCGACCTCACCGCGGTAGAGCCTGGCGCCGAGGCTGCCGAGTCGGGACATCTCACGCCTCCTTCGTGTCGGCGGGGGCGGTGGGGCGGCGGCTGGCGCGCAGCGGCGGCTTGGCGCCGAGCCGCTTGGGGTCCAGACCCGACCAGGGGTGGCCCGTCGCGAAGAACGAGCGGGTGGCCAGCAGCGTCATCAGGGGCTTGGTGAAGAAGAAGACCACCACGACGTCCAGGAGAGTCGTCAGGCCCAGCGTGAACGCGAAGCCCTGCACCTTGCCGACCGTGACGATGAAGAGCACCGCGGCGGCCAGGAACGAGACGAAGTCGGAGACGAGGATGGTGCGTCGGGCCCGGGGCCAGCCGCGCTCGACGGCGGGGCGCAGCGTGCGGCCCTCGCGGATCTCGTCCCGGACGCGTTCGAAGTAGACGATGAACGAGTCCGCCGTGATGCCGATGGCCACGATCGCGCCACAGACGGCCGGTAGGTTCAGGGCGAACTGGATCGCCTCGCCGAGCAGCACCATCAGCGAGTAGGTGAGCGTGGCGGAGACACCGAGGCTGGCGATGGCCACCAGGGCCAGGCCCCGGTAGTAGACGACCATGTAGATGATGACCAGCGCGAGGCCGATGGCGCCCGCGATCAGGCCGGCCCGCAGCTGCTCCTCGCCCAGCGCGGAGGAGACGGTGGTCTCGTCGACGATGTCGAAGGTCAGCGGCAGCGAACCGTAGGACAGGATGTTGGCCAGGTCCTCGGCCTCCTCCTGCTTGAAGCCACCGGAGATCTCCGCCTTGCCACCCTTGATGGCGAAGGTGACCTCGGCGTTCGAGGCGACCTCGCCGTCCAGGACGATGCCGAACTGGTTCTGCGGGGACTGCTGCTTGGCGAGCTCACCGGTGATCTTGCCGAACTGCTTGCCGCCCTTGCCGTCGAAGTCGAGCTGCACGATCCAGCCCGAGCCGCCCTGGGCGCTGAAGACCGCGGAGGCGTCCTCCACGCGGTCGCCCTCCAGCTCGACGGGGCCCAGGATGAACTTGGCCTGGCCCTTGCGGTCGCACGCGATGATCGGCTGATCGTTCGGCCGGCCAGCGGCCCGCTGGCTGGCGTCGGAGCGGGACTTGGCCGTCGTGCAGTCCAACGCCGCGAACTGCTTCTGCAGCTCCTCGGCCTGCTTGGCCTGGTCGGCCTGCTCCTTGGTCGGCTTCTGCGGAGCGTCACCACCGGTGGGCGTCGGCGTGGGAGTGGGCGCCTTGCGCAGCGCGCTGGGGATGGCGCGGCCCTGGGTGGTGGCGGAGGAGGTGGGCGTGGGCGCCGTGGCGCCGTCCTGGTCGCCCTTGTCGTCCTTGCCGTCGCCCTTGTCGGCGTCCTTGTCCTTGCCGTCGCTCTTGTCCGGAGTCTCCTTCGGCTTGGGAGCGTCGGCCCCGGGGTCCTTGGTGGGCTTGCCGTCGGCGATGGTCAACACCGGGCGGAAGCCGAGCTTGGCCGTGGTACCGACCTGCTTGCGAGCCTGATCAGCGTCCGTCCCCTTGGGGATGTTGACGATGATGTGCTTGCGGCCCTGGGTCTGGACCTCGGCCTCGGAGACACCGAGCCCGTTGACGCGCCGTTCCATGATGTTGACGGCGGTGTCCATGTTGTCGCTGTTGATCGCGTTGGGCTTGCCGGGCTCGTTCTTGGCCTCCAGCGTGAAGCTGGTGCCGCCCGCGAGGTCGATGCCCAGCCGCGGGGTGGTGTTGCCGGAGAGGAACATGCCTCCGACCAGCGCCACCATGGCGACCAAGATCCCGACGAGGGCACGACCGGGCCTGCCTTGGGCCCCGGGGGACCTACGGCCCTTCTTCGGTGCTGCCACCTTTTCGTTTCTCCCTGTCCAACCGTCCGGCGCCGGGTGTGCGCCGGACGGCCACGAAGTGTTGTGGGGACGTGCCCCCGCCGGAGCCTAGACCGACTCGTGGCCGCTGCGCACCGAGCGGTGGTGCGAAAGCGGCCTACGAGGTGCGACTACTTCTACTTGGCGTCGTCGTCGCCCGACCCCTTGCGGTTCTCGGGCTTGACGTCCTCCGGCTCCGTGGCGTCGGCATCGGTGTCGCCGGCGGCGTCGGCCTTGTCGGCGTCTTCCGTGGCGTCACCCTTGGTGATGTCAACCCGTCGCTCGTCCTTGCCCTCGGCCTCGGTCAGGGAGGAGGCGTCGTCGGGGACCACGGGGGCGTCATCGTGCTCGGCCTCGATGCCGTGCACGATGCGGTTGTACTCAGCGTCGTCGAGAACCGCACCCACCGAGTTCTTCGCGAAAATGGCGTGCACGCCCGGCGCGACCTCAAGCAGGAGCGTGTCGTCGTGAACCTCCTTGACCGTGGCGTACATGCCGCCAATGGTCCGCACGCCGGTGCCCGGCTGGATCTCGTCACGCATCTGCGCCGCCTGGCGCTGCTTGTTCTTGGCCGATCGGGTCATCAGGAACATGGCCCCGATAAGCACGACGAACGGCAGGAGAGTCACGATATTCACGGGACGGAATTTCCTTCGCACGACCGCGAATGCACGGCCTGGTATACGGGGGTGGGTGCGCCGCCCTTAACAGACGGCATCGGCGGAGTCTAAGCGAGCTCGCGCCTATGGAACAACGCCCAGCATTGCACCGGGGTTCCTGCGCGGACCACTCTCCGCGCCGTCAGCGACCGAACAGCCCCGGCTGCGCGCCGGCGCCCGTGCCCTGCGGCGGGGTGAGCCCGAGGTGCGCCCAGGCCGCCGGCGTACCGACGCGACCCCGGGGCGTGCGGGCCAGCAGTCCCTCCCGTACGAGGAAGGGTTCGGCCACCTCCTCGACCGTCTCACGCTCCTCCCCCACCGCGACCGCCAGCGTGGACAGGCCCACCGGACCGCCGCCGAACAGCTTGAGCAGTGCCGTCAACACGGCCCGGTCCAGCCGGTCGAGACCGCGCGCGTCCACGTCGTAGACCGCCAGGGCCCGCGCGGCGATCTCCTGGGTGATCACGCCGTCGGCCTTGACCTGCGCGTAGTCGCGCACCCGGCGCAGCAGGCGGTTGGCGATACGCGGCGTGCCCCGGGAGCGGCCGGCGATCTCGGCGGCGCCCGTCGCCTCGATCTCGACGTCCAGAAGGCGCGCGGAGCGGTCGATGACGCGCTCCAGCTCGGGCGCGCCGTAGAACTCCATGTGTCCGGTGAAGCCGAAGCGGTCGCGCAGCGGGGGCGGCAGCAGACCGGCCCGGGTGGTGGCGCCGACCAGGGTGAAGGGCGGGAGCTCCAGGGGAATGGCGGTGGCGCCGGGGCCCTTGCCGACGATGACGTCGACGCGGAAGTCCTCCATCGCCATGTAGAGCATCTCCTCCGCGGGGCGCGACATGCGGTGGATCTCGTCGAGGAAGAGCACCTCACCCTCGGTCAGGGAGGAGAGGATGGCGGCGAGGTCTCCGGCGTGCTGGATGGCGGGGCCCGAGGTGATGCGGATCGGGGCTCCCATCTCGGCCGCGATGATCATCGAAAGAGTGGTCTTCCCCAGGCCCGGGGCGCCGGAGAGCAGGACGTGGTCGGCCGTGGCGCCGCGCTGGCGGGCGGCGCGCAGCACCAGGTCGAGTTGCTCGCGGACGCGTTCCTGGCCGACGAACTCGCCCAGGTCCTTCGGCCGCAGCGCGGCCTCGATGGCCTGCTCCTCGCCGTCCGCCTCGGCGCCCAACAACCGGTCGGCGCCCAGACCGACCGGGCCGGCCGCACCGGTCAGCTCCGGTGCGAACTCCCCGTGGGTGTCGTCCCCGTTCATGACGTCCTCATCTCGTACGCGCGGTGCCGGACTGCCGGCCGTCAGCGGGCCCGGCCCAGACTCTGCAGGGCGGCTCGCAACAGGGTCGCCACCTGCGGCTCGGCCCCGCTGGCCACGGCCTCCTCGGCCTGTGGCGCGACGGCGGCCACCGCCTCGTCGGCCTCGCGGGTGGCGTACCCCAGGCCGATCAGCGCGCCGTGCAACTGGTCACGCCAACCGGCGGTGACCGGGCTGCCCACGCCGACGCCGCCCGCGCCGCCGACGGGGTCGCCGAGCCGGTCCTTGAGCTCCAACAGCAGGCGCTGGGCGCCCTTCTTGCCGATGCCGGGGACCGCCATCAGGGCCTTCTCGTCGCCGCCGGCGACCGCCCGGCGCAGCGCGTCGGGGGCGTGCACGGCGAGCATGGCCTGGGCGAGTCGGGGGCCGACCCCGCTGGCGGTCTGCAGGAGTTCGAAGACCTGGCGCTCGTCGTCGTCGGCGAAGCCGTACAACGTCAGCGAGTCCTCGCGGACCACGAGCGAGGTGGCCAGGCGCGCGGGCTGGCCCGTGCGCAGCGCGGCCAGGGTGGCGGGGGTGCACTGCACGGCCATGCCGACGCCGCCGACCTCGATGACGGCGAGGTCGGGCCCGAGGGCGGCCACCTGTCCTTGGACGAACGCGATCATGCGGGGCCCTTCCGGGAGCGTGCGGGGGTGGTGGACGCGCGCCGGCCGGAGGCGGGCCGGGCCGGTGCTGACGCGTCAGGCCGCGGGCTCGCGGCGGGCTGGGCGGCGGTCGGGCGGGCCTGGCGGTGTGCGGCGACGGCCTGCTGGAGCCGGTTGGTGGCGGGGGCCCGCCAGATGTGGCAGATGGCGAGCGCGAGGGCGTCGGCGGCGTCGGCGGGCTTGGGTGGCGTGTCCAGCCGCAGCAGGCGCGTGACCATCGCGCCTACCTGCGCCTTGTCGGCCCGACCGGAGCCGGTGACGGCGGCCTTGACCTCGCTGGGGGTGTGCAGCGCGACGGGCAGCCCGCGCCGGGCCGCGCACAGCATGGCGACGGCGCTGGCCTGGGCGGTGCCCATCACGGTCTGGACGTTGTGCTGGGCGAACACCCGCTCCACCGCGACCAGTTCGGGCCGGTGCAGGTCGAGCCAGCGCTCGATGCCGCGCTCGATGAGCACCAGGCGCCCGCCGATGTCGGCGTCGGCCGCCGTGCGGATGACACCGACGTCCACCATGCGCAGGGGCCGGCCCGCGACGCCGTCGACGACGCCGATGCCGCAGCGGGTCAGCCCCGGGTCCACGCCGAGCACCCGCATCGCGCGCCCTCCCCTTCACTGACGTATGCCTCGTGTGTGTCGGGGTCTTCCCCCAGCAGGCACAGTATCCGCTGGCTGTGACAACGCGACGGGCCGACGGGGCGTCCCGTCGGCCCGATGGCGAGCGTGCCTCGCGCGCCGAGGGCACCGGTGGCGCGGTGGGCCGGGGCTCGACTCGCCTCGACCCGCTCACACGCTCCGGCGCGCGCTACGCGTCGACCTTCTCCATGACCTCGTCGGACACGTCGAAGTTGGCGAAGACGTTCTGCACGTCGTCACTGTCCTCCAGCGCGTCGATGAGCTTGAAGATCTTGCGGGCGCCCTCCTCGTCCAGCTGGACCTGCATGGTGGGCACGAAGTTGGCGTCGGCCGAGTCGTAGTCGATGCCCTCCTGCTGGAGCGCGGTGCGCACGGCCACCAGGTCGGTGGCCTCGCTGATCACCTCGAACGTCTCGCCGAGGTCGTTGACCTCCTCGGCGCCCGCGTCGAGCACGGCGCCGAGCACGTCGTCCTCGGCCAGCTCACCCTTGGGGACGATCACCACGCCCTTGCGGTGGAACAGGTACGAGACCGAGCCCGGGTCGGCCATCGAGCCGCCGTTACGGGTCATGGCCACGCGCACGTCCGAGGCGGCCCGGTTGCGGTTGTCCGTCAGACACTCGATGAGCACCGCGACACCGTTCGGACCGTAGCCCTCGTACATGATGGTCTCGTAGTCGGCGCCGCCCGCCTCAAGACCCGCACCGCGCTTGACCGCGCTGTCGATGTTCTTGTTCGGCACGGAGCTCTTCTTGGCCTTCTGGATGGCGTCGAAGAGGGTGGGGTTGCCGTCCGGATCGGCGCCGCCCGTCCGCGCGGCGACCTCGACGTTCTTGATCAGCTTCGCGAAGAGCTTGCCGCGCTTGGCATCGATCACGGCCTTCTTGTGCTTCGTCGTAGCCCATTTAGAGTGGCCGGACATCCGCCTGTCTCCTTCGCGTAACCAAATTCCTTACGAACGCCTGCGATCCTACCGGGATCACGGGCCCTGACCGCGCCCGGACTCCGGGCGGGTCCTTCGACGGGCGGCACGGGAGCTGGGGCTCTCGCCCGGTGCGCGAGGGCGCGGGGGAAGGACGGACCCTCCGTGGGCGCGGCGGTCTCAGCTCCGGCGCACCATGTCCACGAACAGGGCGTGCACCCGGTGGTCGCCGGTCAGTTCGGGGTGGAAGGACGTGGCGAGCACGTTGCCCTGGCGGACGGCGACGGTGTGGCCGTCGTGCACGGCGAGTACGTCCACGGCCGCGCCGACGGACTCGACCCAGGGCGCGCGGATGAAGACGCCGTCCACCGGGCCGCCCTCGACGCCCTTGACGTCGACCGCCGCCTCGAAGGACTCGTTCTGCCGGCCGAAGGCGTTGCGGCGCACGGTCATGTCGATGCCGCCGAAGGTCTCCTGGTCGTCCCGGCCGTCCAGCACCTTGTCCGCCAGCATGATCATGCCCGCGCAGGTGCCGTACACCGGCAGCCCCGCGCGCACCCGCGCGCGTACCGGCTCCAGCAGCCCGAAGACGGCGGCGAGCTTGGACATCGTGGTGGACTCGCCACCCGGGATGACCAGGGCGTCCACCTCCTCCAGCTCGGCGGCGCGGCGCACGGGGCGGGCCACGGCGTCGGCCGCGGCGAGCGCGATGAGGTGTTCGCGGACGTCGCCCTGGAGGGCGAGGACACCGACGGTGGGGGTGGCAAGGGCGCTGGACACGGAGGGGAACCTCGCAGGGAAGGGGTGGGGCCGGGCGCGAGGCCGGGCCCGGGGACTGCTGGCGCTGCCGGGTGGCGGGCGGCCCGCGCTGGCGCGCGGTGCCGGGCGGGGCCCGCGCTCGCGCGGGCCGCCCGCCTCAGCTCGACCGGGGCCGGCTCACCAACCGCGGTTGGCGTACCGCTCGGACTCGGGGAGGGTGTCGCAGTTGATGCCGACCATGGCCTCGCCCAGGTCGCGGGAGGCGTCCGCGATCACCTTGGGGTCGTCGTAGAAGGTGGTGGCCTTCACGATGGCGGCGGCGCGCTTGGCCGGGTCGCCGGACTTGAAGATGCCCGAGCCGACGAAGACGCCCTCGGCGCCGAGCTGGCGCATCAGCGCGGCGTCGGCGGGGGTGGCCACGCCACCGGCGGAGAACAGCACGACCGGCAGCTTGCCGAGCTCGGCGACCTCCTTGACCAGCTCGTACGGGGCGCGCAGCTCCTTGGCGGCGGCGAACAGCTCGTTGTGGTCCAGCGAGCGCAGGCGGCCGATCTCACCCTTGATCTGACGCAGGTGCCGCACGGCCTCGACGACGTTGCCGGTGCCGGCCTCGCCCTTGGAACGGATCATGGCCGCGCCCTCGGCGATGCGGCGCAGGGCCTCGCCCAGGTTGGTGGCGCCACAGACGAACGGGGTGGTGAAGGCCCACTTGTCGCTGTGGTTGACCTCGTCGGCGGGGGTGAGGACCTCGGACTCGTCGATGTAGTCGACGCCGAGCGACTGGAGGATCTGGGCCTCGACGAAGTGGCCGATACGGGACTTGGCCATCACGGGGATGGAGACCGCGCTGATGATCCCGTCGATCATGTCCGGGTCGGACATCCGGGCCACGCCGCCGTCCTTGCGGATGTCGGCCGGAACGCGCTCAAGGGCCATCACCGCGACGGCGCCCGCGTCCTCGGCGATCTTCGCTTCCTCCGGCGTGACGACGTCCATGATCACGCCGCCCTTGAGCTGCTCGGCCATGCCGCGCTTGACGCGGGCGGTGCCGGTCTCGGGGTGCTGGGAAGCGGTTTCGGGCGTGCTGGGGGACGTGCTCGACACGGTGTGACCTCACTCGATACGAATAGCGCGAATGGTCCTATCGTAGGCCCGTTCGAAACGCGGGTCGGAATGGCCTTCCGGTCCAGGTCCGGGCCGATACTGCTACACCCCTGACAAAACCCGCTGGTGGCCCTGGACGGCAAGGGCCAATCCACGGCCGGTGGCTCGTCGGGTGGCCGGCCCGCCCCTCACCTCGGGGTTCGTGCCGCTAGGCGATCCGGCCGGCCAGCGCGACCGGCGGTTCGTCGTCCATCTCGAAGGCCAGTGGAAACGGCGCGTGACCCGCGAGCCGGAACCAGCGCACCTTGCGGTGGCGGCGCAGCGCCCGCGCCGCCCGGACCGCGTCGTTGTGGAACCGCCGGGCCATCGGCACCCGGCGTACCGCCGCCACCAGCTCCCCCACCGCCGCCTGGCCCCCCGGCGCCCGCTGGACCGCCGCGACCTGGGCGGGCTCGGCGAACACGGCCCGCAGCGCCTGGCTGAGCTCGCTCTCGGCCACCTCGCGCTGTTCCTCCTCGGCCTGCCGCGCGGCCTGCGCCGCCTGGTAGAGCACGATGGAGGCGGCCGGGTCGAGCAGGCTGGAGGTGGCCAGCTCCTGGGCGACCGAGGCCCGCCGCAGCAACTGCGCGTCCAGCGCCGCGCGGGTGGCGTCCAGCCGGGTGTGCAGCCGGTCCAGGCGCCCGGCGGTCCACAGCAGATATCCGGCGATGGCGAGCAGAACGACCGCGATCCAGATCAAAGTGGTCACGCCGGGTCACGGTACCGGCTCTCGATCACCGTCCGAGCCCGCCCCGGTCCCCCGCCGCCGGCCGCCACCGGCCGCGCCCGCGCGGTGTGCGCCCCGGGGCCCGGCTACTCGCGGCCGAGCCCGAAGCGGAACCGTGGCGTGGGGCGCTCGTCGGTGGCCACCGAGGCCGCGCCCGCGGTGACCGTCTCGTAGACGGCCAGGATGTCGGTGCCCACCGTGGACCAGTCGAAGCGGCGCACATGGCGCGCGCCGCTGGCCCGCAGCTCCTCCCGCCGGCCCGGGTCGGCCAGCAGCCGCACCGCGGCCGAGGCCAGCGCCGCCGCGTCCTCGCCTCGGAACAGCTCGCCCGCCGCACCCTGGTCCAGCACCTGGGCGAACGCGTCCAGGTCGCTGGCCAGCACGGGGGCCCCCGCCGACATCGCCTCGACCAGGATGATCCCGAAGCTCTCGCCTCCGGTGTTGGGCGCGACGTACAGGTCCACGCTGCGCAACAGGCGCGCCTTGTCCTCGTCGCTGACCATGCCGAGGAACTCCACGCGCTCGCGCACCTCGGCGGGCAGGCCCGCGACGGCCTCCTCCTCGTCGCCGCGCCCGGCGACCAGCAGCCGGGTGTGCGGATGCGCGGCGAGGATCTCCGGCAGTGCCCGCATCAGCACCGGCAGCCCCTTGCGCGGCTCGTCGATGCGCCCGATGAACCCGATGGAGTGGCCGCCCGCCCCGGGCTCGGGGGCCCCGCCGAGCCACTCCTCCCGGGGTTCGGCGCGCGCGAAGAAGTCGACGTCCACGCCGTTGGGGATGACCACGGCGTCGCCGCCCAGGTGCTCGACCAGGGTGCGCCGGGCGTACTCGCTGACCGCGATGCGGGCGCTGATCTTCTCCAGCGCGGCCTGCAGGATCGGGTACGCGGCGATCATCGCCCGCGAGCGCGGGTTGGAGGTGTGGAAGGTGGCCACGATCGGGCCCTGCGCCGCCCAGCAGGCCAGCAGGCCGAGCGAGGGCGAGGTGGGCTCGTGGATGTGGATCACGTCGAAGTCGCCCTCGTGCAGCCAGCGGCGTACCCGGGCGGCGGAGAGGAAGCCGAAGTTGAGGCGGGCGACCGAGCCGTTGTACGGCACGGGCACGGCCCGCCCGGCGGAGACGGCGTAGGCCGGCAGGGGCGTGTCCTCGTCGGCGGGGGCGAGCACGGAGACCTCGTGTCCGCTGCGGATGAGGTGCTCGGCCAGGTCACGGATGTGGAACTGCACGCCGCCGGGGACGTCCCACGAGTACGGGCAGACGATCCCGATTCTCAACTCTTCTCCGTTCCGGGGCCGCCGGGGCTGCCGTCGGGGCGCGGGGTGAGGTCGCTGAGCCACAGGCGTTGCAGCATGTGCCAGTCGTACGGGTGGTCGGCGATGCCGGCGGCGAAGGTGTCGGCCAGGCGCTGGGTCATGACGGCGGTGCGCTCGGCGCGGGTGCCCGCGCCCGGGTCCTGGACCGGTGGGTGCACCCGGCCTCCCATGGTCGGCGACCGGTCGTACCAGAGCGTGACCGGCAGCAGCAGCGCCCCGGTCCGCACGGCCAGCGACGCGGGCCCGCCGGGCATCTTCGCGGCCTCGCCGAAGAAGCTCACCTCGACACCGGAGGCCGACATGTCGCGGTCGGCGACCAGGCACACCAGGCCGCCGGCGCGCAGCCGTCGGGCGAGCGCGCCGAACGCGCTGCCGCCGGTGTGCGGGAGCACCTCCATGCCCAGGCCCTCGCGGTAGGCGACGAAGCGGTCGTAGAGCGTCTCGGGCCGCAGCCGCTCCATGACGGTGGTGAACGGCACGTCCAGCGTGGTGGTGACCCAGGCCCCGGCCAGGTCGTAGTTGGCCATGTGGGGCAGGGCCAGGACCACGCCGCGTCCGCTGGCCAGCCCGTCCACCAGATGGTGCACGTCGGCCGGTGCGAAGCCCTCGCGGACACGGTCCGCGCTCCAGGTGGGCAGGCGGAAGGACTCCAGCCAGTAGCGGGTGTACGAGCGCACGCCCAGCCGGGAGAGCGCGGCCAGCCGGTGGGCGGACGCCTCGGGCACCACGCGGGCCAGGTTCGTCTCCAGTTGGCGCACCCCGCCGCCTCGGCGGCGCCAGAGGGTGTCGGCGGCGTGCTGGCCGACGCGCGTGACGACCGGTTCGGGCAGCGCCTTCAGGGTGTTCCAGCCCAGCCCGTAGAGCGCGTCGGTCAGGCGCTCCCTCACCCCCGCTCGCTCCCCCTGCGCGCGGACGCGCCGGCCGCGGCGGTGGTCTCCGCGCCGTCCTCGGCCGTGCCGTCCGCCTCGCCGGTGTCCGCCGCGTCGGCCTCGAACGCCTCACGCCGTACCGTGATCACACGCTGGACCAGGGTGACCAGACTGCCTACGGCGACCGCCCACAGCGCGATCGGGAGCAGGATGTCGATGTGCGGGACGCCGAACTTGTGCAGCCCGGAGAAGCCGCACGCGACCAGCGAGATGACCAGGCGCTCGGCCCGCTCGACGAGCCCGTTGACGTTGACCGGCAGTCCGATGGACTCCCCGCGCGCCTTGGTGTACGACACGACCTGGCCGCTGGCCAGGCAGAAGATGGTCACCGCGCACATCGTGACGCTGTCGCCGCCACCGGCGTACCACAGAGCGAGTCCGCCGAAGATCGCGCCGTCGGCGACCCGGTCGAGCGTCGAGTCCAGGAACGCGCCCCAGCGGCTCGAGCGGCCGAGCTGGCGCGCCATGTTGCCGTCGACCAGGTCGGAGAAGACGAACAGGGTGATGACCACCGTGCCCCAGAAGAACTCGCCCATGGGGTAGAAGACCAGCGCGCCGGCCATGACCCCACCGGTTCCGATGAGGGTCACGGCGTCGGGGCTGACCCCGAGCCGGATGAGCAGGGCGGCGAACGGCGTGAGAACACGCGTGAAGAACGCACGCGCGTACTTGTTCAGCATGGCCTTCCCGAAGGTCGAAACGGGCCGCGTGGTCAGCAGACCACCGGCTGGCCCATCGTAGCCACGCGTGATGGTCGACCGCGCACGCGCGGCGGCGCCCCAGGCCCCGCCCCGTCGCGGGCGGCGGCGCGGACGCCCCCGCCGCGAGCGCCCGGACAATCGGCCGGGGCCGCGTGGGGGCGGCTCCGACCGCGGGTGACTGACGGATGCCGGCGGGGACCCGCGTGGGGGTTCGCGGGTGGGCCGCGGCTGCCACGCGGTGGCCGGGCCCGTGGCGTTACGGGGGCGTGTGCGACGTATGGACGCGCCATGGCCCCGGTGGAAAGCTCGAAGGACGCGGGTGTCAACCGGGAGGTCGAGACACATGGGCGACAAGACGAGCACGCACCCAGGGGCCGCCGGCAGGGCGACGGCGGCCGACCGCCCCGCTTCGATCCGGAACGTGGTGCTGGTCGGCCCCAGCGGGGCGGGCAAGACGACGCTGGTGGAGGCGTTGGCGCTGGCCTCGGGAGCGGTGGGCCGGGCCGGTCGGGTCGAGGACGGCGGCTGCCTCTCCGACTACGACGCCATCGAGCACCGACAGCACCGTTCCGTGCAGCTCTCCCTGGTCCCCGTCGAATGGGGCGGAATCAAGATCAACCTGTTGGACACGCCGGGCTACGCGGACTTCGTCGGGGAGCTCAGGGCCGGTCTGCGCGCCGCGGACGCGGCCCTGTTCGTCGTGTCGGCCGCCGACGGCGTGGACGGCGCGACCCGCGTGGTGTGGGAGGAGTGCGCCGCCGTCGGTATGCCGCGCGCCATCGTCATCACCCATTTGGAGGCGGCGCGGGCCGACTTCGAGGAGATGACCGCGACCTGTCGCGAGAGCTTCGGCGGCGATGACCCCGACGCCGTCCTGCCCCTGTACCTGCCACTGCGCGGCGCCCCGGGCGTCGACGGGCACCACCCCGTCACCGGGCTCATCGGGCTGCTCTCGGAACAGGTCTACGACTACGCGTCGGGCGAGCGCACCCCGCGCCCGCCCGACGGGGAGCAGGCGTCGCTGGTCGCCGAGGCCCGCGACCGGCTGATCGAGGGCATCATCGCCGAGAGCGAGGACGAGACCCTCATGGACCGCTATCTCGGCGGCGAGGACATCGACGTCAAGACGCTCGTCGAGGATCTGGAGCGGGCCGTGGCACGCGGCTCCTTCCACCCGGTGCTGGCCGCCGCCCCGGCCGCCGAGGGCTCTCGGCAGGGCCTGGGCACCACCGAACTCCTGGAGCTGGTCACCGGCGGCTTCCCCACCCCACTGGAGCGCGTCGCCCCGGCCGTGACCACGCCGCGGGGTCAGCCGCGCCCGGCGCTGGCCTGCGACCCGGCGGGGCCGCTGGTCGCCGAGGTGGTCAAGACCTCCTCCGACCCCTACGTCGGCCGCGTCTCGCTGGTACGCGTCTTCTCCGGCACGCTGCGCCCCGACGAGACCGTGCACGTCTCCGGGCACGGCCTACGGGACCGGGGCCACGAGGACCACGACGTGGACGAGCGCGTCGGCGCGCTCTCCGCGCCCTTCGGCAAGCACCAGCACACCGTCCCCCAGGCCGTCGCGGGCGACCTGGCGTGCGTGGGCAAGCTGAGCCGCGCCGAGACCGGCGACACCCTCTCGGCCAGGGACGACCCGCTCCTGATGGAGCCGTGGGTGATGCCTGACCCCCTGCTGCCGATCGCCATCCGGGCACACAGCAAGGCCGACGAGGACAAGCTCTCGCAGGGGCTGGCGCGCCTGGTGGCCGAGGACCCGACGATGCGTCTGGAACACAACCGGGACACCCACCAGGTGGTGCTGTGGTGCCTGGGCGAGGCGCACGTGGACGTGGCCCTGGAGCGACTGCGCGCCCGGTACGGGGTACGCGTGGACGTCGAGGCGCACCGGGTCCCGCTGCGCGAGACCTTCGGTACGGCGGCCGGCGGCCGGGGCCGGCACGTCAAGCAGTCCGGCGGACACGGGCAGTACGCCATCTGCGAGATCGAGGTGGAGCCGCTGCCCCCCGGCTCCGGGATCGAGTTCGTGGACCGGGTCGTCGGCGGCGCCGTGCCGCGTCAGTTCATCCCCTCCGTCGAGAAGGGCGTACGCCTCCAGGCGGCGCGCGGGGTGGCGGCCGGCTACCCGCTGGTGGACGTGCGGGTCACGCTGGTGGACGGCCGGGCGCACTCGGTGGACTCCTCCGACGCCGCGTTCCAGACCGCCGGCGCGCTCGCGCTGCGAGAGGCCGCCGCGGACTGCCGGATCGACCTGCTGGAGCCGGTGTGCGAACTGCGGGTGAGCATCCGGGACGAGTACGTCGGCGCGGTGCTGAGCGACCTGTCCGGGCGCCGGGGCCGCGTGGTGGGCACCGAACAGACCGACACCGGCACGACGCTGGTGCGGGCCGAGGTGCCGGAGTGGGAGATCGGCCGCTACGCGGTGGACCTGCGCTCGCTCTCCCACGGCACGGGACGCTTCGGCCGCTCCTACGCGCGCCACGAGCCGATGCCCCACCAACTCGCCGAACGCGTCCGCGAACCCGTGGATAACCAGGCATAGTGCGCACGTCGCCGCCCCCAACGGCCCTGCCACGGACGGCTTTGCTGGCTGCGGGGACAGGCGGCACCCGCCACGGATACGCTGGAGGGCGGCCCGGCGGCGACCCGCCGTGGCGCAGGACGCATGTCGGGAACGACAGTCGGGAACGAGCCGCAGCAACGCAGGCGTGTGGCATTGGGGGCGGTAGTGACGGCGGATGGATTCGACTTCAGTCCCGGAGCGCAGGTTCCACTTTCCGGTGCGGCAGGGCAGACGGCGGCCACCCAGGCGCTCGCCTCGGCCGCCTACCGCGACAGCGAGGTCAGCAAGCTGCTCGACGCCAACTCCGAGTGGACGGTCTCCGAGGTCAAGCCGCCGCGGTTCTCCCTCTTCGAGCCCAACCTCGGGGAGGCGTTCTCCCGCGCCGTGCAGGTCCGCATGCTCGGCGGGGCCCGCGCGCAGATCATCCAGTCCTTCGGCATAGAGCCCCAGACCGTCGTCGAGCACTGCCTGGCGGCCAACCGCATCCGCAAGACCCGGGACGCGCGGCTGACCGTGGTCATGGTCGTCTTCGGGTTGCTGTTCCTGCCCGGCGTGCTGCTGTGGCTGACCGCCTTCCAGATCCGACGCACGCTGGCCGGCTCGCAGGACAAGCGCGCCGGCGCGTTCGGCATCTTCCTGGCCCTGATCGTCGGCGGGCTCGTCGTCATCGGGATGATCAAGGCGCCGGTGCACAACGTCTGGTGGATCTACGCGCGCGTGATGCTCGTCGCGCCGGTCGTGGGCTGGTTCATCGCCAAGCAGATCAGCGAGCGGACGGCCAAGGACCTGCGCGAGCGCTGGACCGCGCTGTTGACCGGCGGCGGCCTGGGCGCCAAGGTGCCCGAGGCCGTGCCCCGCAACCCCGGCGAGACGGCGGCCGAGCAGCTCCGCAAGAACCTGGAGAAGCTCACCGCCGAGCAGCACAGCAACATCGTCTTCTACGCCGGGCCCAAGGGAATACTGGGCATGGGCACCCGCTGGGGAAGCTGGCAGCTCGCCGAGGACCTGGTACCCCGCGAGGCGGACAAGGAGATCAACCCCTTCCGTAGCTGGGACGTCATAAAGGCCATCCACGACCAGCTCAAGCTCCTGGAGCGCGGCCCGCTGCACACCGGCGGCTTCCCCACCCCCTCGGTTCGCCACTGGGTGGTCTCCGCCGTCGGCGAGGGCGCCAAGTCGGTGGCCCGTGGCGGCAGTACGGAGGAGGAGGGCTTCCAGGTCAAGGGCGTGGAGCTGCAGCGCATCTGCAACGACCAGCAGTTCGACAGCGGCGACCGGCACTACCTGGGCGTCCAGTTCGTGCTCTGGGACGGCCAGCTCGTGATCACCATGCTCATCACGGTGACCGTGCTGCACAAGACGCTGCGGATCGAGGTGACCGGGCACGCGCTGGGCCCGGTGCACCCGCTGTTCACGACCAAGCCGTCCCCGAAGACCAAGACGGTCAACAAGACCGTCAAGTTCTGGGAGACCCGGAGCGTCCCACAGCCGCTGGTCGAGGCCAGCGAGGTGGTGCGGCTCGCGGCCCGGGCCCCCTTCACGTGGTACCCGCCGCTGCTCGACTACCTCGGCGGCAAGCTCACCCTGCCCGAGCCCTTCGGCCTGCGGCACGCGTGGGCGGACAAGCCCTGGCGCCACCGGTTCATGGCGGACGACGCGCTGCGCGCCGCGACCCCGGTGCTGCGCGTGGTGCACGACGCGGCGCTGCGCGTGCTGAACGACAACGGTGTGGACACCGAGCGCTTCGGCAACCGTTCGCTGGCGCTGAGCGGTTCGGTGCAGGACGCGTCGCCGCGCAAGGCGGACCTGTACGACGCCTGACGGTCACGCCGGCCCGACGCCGGCCGGCCCCGCGCACACCAGCGGCCCGCTCCCGGTCACCTACCGGGGGCGGGCCGTCGCCGGTTCGCGTACCGGAGGAAGGGCGCCCCGCATCCCGAGGATCCGGCGGGGGCCGCCGCGGGCCCGGCGTCGCGCCGGCGGACCCGGGCGCCGGACCGTCGGGGTCAGGAGAGCGGCCAGACGTCGGCGAGCAACTGCCGGGTGTCGGCCAGGAGTTGGGGCAGCACGCGGGTGGTCGCGACCACGGGCATGAAGTTGGTGTCGCCGCCCCAGCGGGGCACCACGTGCTGGTGCAGGTGCGCGGCGATCCCGGCGCCCGCGACGCTGCCCTGGTTCATGCCGATGTTGAAGCCGTGTGCCCCGGAGGCGGCGCGCAGCGCGGTCATGGCCGCCTTGGTGAACTCGGCGAGCTCGGCCGTCTCGGCGGCGCCCAGCTCGGTGTAGTCGGCGACGTGCCGGAACGGGACCGACATGAGGTGCCCGGAGGTGTACGGGTAGAGGTTGAGCACGGCGTACACGTGCTCGCCCCGGGCGATGATCAGCCCGTCCTCGTCGCTCTTCTCGGGGATCGTGCAGAACGGACAGCCGTCCTCAGCGCCTGGACCGGTCGGCTTGTTCTCGCCCTGGATGTACGCCATCCGATGCGGCGTCCACAGGCGCTGGAAGGCGTCCTGGGTGCCGACTCCGATCTGCTGTTCCGGCTCACTCGTCATGCGCGCCAGCATATTCCCCGGTGGGGTGGTGGCGCGGGGCGCCCCGGGCGACCGCCCGGGACCCGCGACGCCGTGCGCGGGCGGGTCCGGGGCGCCGACGTGGACCACGTCGACGCCACCGGTCGCCCGCCCGGCCGGCGGGACGGCGGACCGCCTCGCCGGGGGGTGTCCTCGGACCTGGACGCCTCAGACCTGGACGCGTCGCTCCACGGCGTCCAGGATCTCCGCGATGGCCTCGGCGCGCGGGATGCCGTTCTTCTGCGAGCCGTCGCGGTAGCGGAAGCTGACGGCGCCGGCCGCCACGTCCTCGTCGCCCGCGATGACCATGAACGGGATCTTGGCCTTCTGGGCGTTGCGGATCTTCTTCTGCATCCGGTCCGACGAGGAGTCGACCTCGATCCGCAGCCCCTTGGCCTTGGCCTCGGCGGCGAACTCCGCCAGGTAGGGCACGTGCCCGTCGCCGATCGGGATGCCGACGGCCTGCACCGGGGCCAGCCAGGCCGGGAAGGCGCCGGCGTAGTGCTCCAGGAGCACCGCGAAGAACCGCTCGATGGAGCCGAAGAGCGCCCGGTGGATCATGACCGGCTGCTGTCGCGAACCGTCGGCGGCCGTGTACTCCAGGTTGAACCGCTTGGGCTGCTGGAAGTCGACCTGGATGGTGCCCATCTGCCAGGACCGACCGATGGCGTCCTTGGCCTGCACGGAGATCTTCGGCCCGTAGTACGCGGCGCCGCCCGGGTCGGGCACCAGCGGCAGCCCCTGCTTCTCGGCCGCCAGCCGCAACGCCTCGGTGGCCTCCTCCCACTCCGCGTCCTCGCCGATGAACTTGTCGGACTCGGGGTCGCGGGTGGACAGCTCCAGCTCGAACTCGTTCAGGCCGTAGTCGCGCAGCAGGTTCAGCACGAAGGTCAGCAGGCTGTCCAGCTCCTGCGGCATCTGCTCCTTGGTGCAGTAGATGTGCGAGTCGTCCTGGGTGAAGCCACGGGTGCGGGTGAGGCCGTGCACCACGCCCGACTTCTCGTACCGGTAGACCGTGCCGAACTCGAACAGGCGCATCGGCAGCTCGCGGTAGGAGCGGCCACGGGCCTTGAAGACGAGGTTGTGCATGGGGCAGTTCATCGCCTTGAGGCGGTAGTTCTGCCCGTCGAACTCCAGCGGCGGGAACATGGCGTCGCCGTAGTTCGGCAGGTGCCCCGAGGTCTCGAAGAGCTTCTCCTTCGAGATGTGCGGGGTGTTGACGAACTCGTACTCCGCCTCCTCGTGCCGCCGGCGCGAGTAGTCCTCCATGACCTTGCGGATCACGCCGCCCTTGGGGTGGAAGACCGCGAGGCCCGAGCCCAGCTCGTCCGGCATGGAGAACAGGTCCAGCTCGGAGCCCAGCTTCCGGTGGTCGCGCTTCTCGGCCTCGGCGAGGAACTCCAGGTGCGCCTTGAGCTCGTCCCGGGTCGGCCACGCGGTGCCGTAGATGCGCTGGAGCTGCGGGTTCTTCTCACTGCCACGCCAGTACGCGGCGGCCGAGCGCATCAGCTTGAAGGCGGGGATGGCGCGCGTGGAGGGCAGGTGCGGGCCACGACACAGGTCCTTCCAGCACAGCTCGCCGGTCTTGGCGTCGAGGTTGTCGTAGATCGTCAGCTCGCCCGCGCCGACCTCGGCGGAGGCCCCTTCGGCGGCGGCGGCCGCCGAGCCCTTGAGCCCGATCAGCTCCAGCTTGTACGGCTCGTCGGCGAGCTCGACTCGAGCCGCCTCGTCGGTGACGGGTCGGCGCGAGAACCGCTGGCCGCGCTTCTGGATCTCCTGCATCTTCTTCTCGATGCGCTTGAGATCGTCCGGGTGGAAGGGGCTCTCGACGTCGAAGTCGTAGTAGAAGCCGTCCCGGATGGGCGGTCCGATGCCCAGCTTGGCCTCGGGGAACAGCTCCTGCACGGCCTGGGCCATCACGTGCGCGGTGGAGTGGCGCAGGATGTTCAGGCCGTCCTCGGAGGTGATCTCGACGGGCTCGACCTCGTCACCGTCGGCCACCTCGTACGCCAGGTCCCGCAGCTCGCCGGCGACCCGGGCGGCGACGACGGAGCGCTCGCCTTCGAAGAGCGCGGCGGCCGTCGTGCCCGTCGTGACCACGCGTTCTTCCCGCTCGGAATCGCGTTGGATGATCACACGGACGTCTGACACCGGTCTCTCCTGACGTATGGGTCACGCGACAGCGAACGCTGCGCAGCATGAATCGTACCGAGCCGGGTACCCACCTCGCGAAACGGTTCACCGGCCCCCGGCCCGGCGGCGCACCGGATCGGCGGTCGCCGCGACCGCCGGCTCCCGCCCACGGTCATCCGCTCCGCCCGGCGGTTCCGCGTCTCCCGCACCCGCCGCGCACGCCCGCCCGTACCGGCATACCGTTCCCCAACTCCGGTACGTGGGGCTCCGGTTCGAGCCCGTGGCCGGCCGGGTATCACAGGCTCGGGCGGGTGTCGTCACACCGACGCGGTGCGGGGAGTGGGGTCATGTCGAGATGGTTCGAGGGTCCGCTGGCCGCGTTCGACACCGAGACCACCGGGCTCGACGTGGAGCGCGACCGCATCGTGTCGGCGGCGCTGGTGGTCCAGGCCGCGCCGGGCGTCGCGCCGCGCACCCGGACCTGGCTGGTCGATCCCGGGGTGCCGGTGCCTCGGGAGGCGACGGCGATCCACGGGTTCACCGGCGCCCACCTGCGCGATCACGGCCGGCCGCCGGCCCTGATGGTGGCGCGGATGGCGCACGCGCTCGCCGAGCAGGTGGGGCACGGCGTCCCGCTGGTCGTGATGAACGCGCCGTTCGACCTGACCCTGCTGGACCGTGAGCTACGCCGCCACCAGCGTGCCCCGCTGGCGGACTACCTCTCCACCCGGCCGCTGTGCGTCCTGGACCCCCGGGTCCTGGACCGGCACGTCGACCACTCCCGCGAGGGCCGACGCGCCCTGACCGACCTGTGCGCGCACTACGCCGTGGAGCTGCGGCGGGCGCACGACGCGGCGGCCGACGCCCTGGCGGCCCTTGAGGTGGTCCGTGCGGTGGGCCGCCGTTTCACCGCGCGCCTGGGCTCGCTCACCCTGCCCCAACTGCACGCCCGGCAGGCTCTGTGGCACGCGGCGCGGGCGCGCGGCTGCGGGGCCTGGTTCTCGGCCGGCGGTTCGCGCGCGACGGGCGATCCGGCGTGGCCCCTCCGGTGGCGTCGGCCCGGGACCGCGTAAGCGCGGGTGTGGTCAACGCCCGCGCCGCGCGACGGTCAGCCCCACGACGGCGGCGAGCGCGCAGACTCCGGCCACCGCGCTCAGCATCATCTCGGTGCTGCCGTCGAGCGTCACGCTCAGGATCACGTTGATCCCCACGCACAGCCCGAACAGCAGCCACAGCGTGGCCTTGGTCCCACCGCTCATCTTCGTCGCCTTTCCTCGTCACGCCGCATCAGCGCGGTTCACGTTAGGGAGACGAGATCGCGACCACCATGGAGCACTCCCCCAGGTCGGGGGTGTATCCAGCTACACCCCCGCGGGTGGGGAGGACAACGCGAAGCGCCGCACTCCCGATGGAGTACGGCGCTTTGGTGATTCCCGGGTGGGCGATACTGGGTTCGAACCAGTGACCTCTTCGGTGTGAACGAAGCGCTCTCCCACTGAGCTAATCGCCCGGGTATTCGGCCGTTTTCCCTGCGGGGTTTCCGGCGAACGACCTGAACAATACAGGTCGCGGCGACTGTTGTTCAAACCGCATTCGCTAGGGCATCCCGCCGGCCAGCAGGGCCCGCAGTCCGCGCTGTCCGCCACGCATCATCAGCGCGTGGTTGAGTACGAGAAACGGCCGGCAGGGCGGCCCGAGCCGGCGCAGCAGCGGCTTGCGCAGCTCGACCTCCTGCTCGAAGACCGCCCGGCACTCCCGGCCCCCGGCCTGGGGCCGCACGGTCCAGCGCGCCCAGCCGTCCAGATCTCCGTCCATGGCGATCTCCAGCACGCGACCGACGGGGTCACGCCGCCGCTCGTGGGCGACGACGCGCAGGTCGTACGGCAGTAACGAGCGGAACCGCATGACCCCGCCGTGATCTCCGCGCGCCTCGGCCGCCCGCACCTGCGGCCACCAGTCCGGATACTCCTCGACCCGCTCCAGCACGGCGTACACAGCGTCGGCCGACGCACCGAGCACCCAGGAACTGCGGAATCGGTAGTGATACCACCCAGCCATACCGACCAGTCTGCCGAACCCCCACCAGAACACACCGCAGCCCCACCCCCAAGCCCCCACCGCCCCCGAAGGCGAACCCAAGCCCCGCACTAACGAAGGCGAACCCCAACCCCCACCCCCGAAGGCGAAGCCAAGCCACTCAGAAGCGAAGGCGATGGCGAAGCCGAGCCACCCCGATGGCGAAGGCGAGCCACCCCCGACGAAGGCGAGGCCGAGCCCACCCCGATGGCGAAGCCGAGCCACCCTCGATGGCGAAGGCGAAGCCGAGCCCACCCTCCCGATGGCGAAGCCGAGCCCCGCGATGGCGAAGCCGAGCTCCCCCCACCTCACGCCGCGGCCCCACCCCGCCCCCCAGGGGGTGCGGGTGGCGAAGCCCCCGCCACGCGAGGCGAAGCCGAGCAATACGACGAAGGCGACCCGGTCCGCGCTTTCCGCGGACACGAGTCGCCTATCGCCTTCGTGGGCGATACTGGGTTCGAACCAGTGACCTCTTCGGTGTGAACGAAGCGCTCTCCCACTGAGCTAATCGCCCTCAGCCCGGCCAACATTACCGCATGTCAGGCCGTGGCTATGACCGTCGTAGGGCTACTGGTCGATCTTCCACGGCATGACGATGCCGAACTTCCAGACGTACACCGCCAGGGCCGCGGCGATGATCACCAGACCGATGACGGTGAGGATGATGTTGCGGCGGCGGACCTTGGGGTCGAGGGCGCGTTGGGTGGCTTCGCTGACCTTGCGCTTGGTCCAGCGCAGGACGAGCTGGGCCCAGACGAACTCGGTTGCCCAGATTCCGATGCCGCCGAAGATGACGAGCCAGCCGGGGCCGGGCAGCGGCAGCATGATGATGCCGACGATGACGACCGCGAGGCCGACCACGAAGACGCCGACCTGCCAGCTCAGGTGCAGGGCGCGGGACTTCTTGATGAAGTGCGGCGCCCGTGAGCCGAGCGCTGGCTCGGCCTTCTTGTTGTCCCCCGTATCGGACGGCATGGGCGTCACGGTACCCACCTGCCGGCCGTCACTCTCCGCGTTCATATGCGCCAACCTACCGGATCGCACACCTTCACTGGAATGGCGGTTTTGAACGAAAGCCGGGTCGGCCAGCCGAGCGACCCGAAGAGCCACAAAACGGTCAGAGGGGTTTACAACGGCACCGTAGGTGGCATGTCGATTTCGCCGACGTGCGAATCCCCGAGCGCACACTGAGCGAAAGGCCCTGGCGCTTATGAACACCACGGTCAGCTGCGAGCTGCACCTGCGCCTCGTTGTGTCGAGCGAGTCCTCACTGCCTGTACCCGCGGGCCTGCGGTATGACACGGCCGATCCCTATGCCGTGCACGCCACCTTCCACACCGGAGCCGAAGAGACGGTCGAGTGGGTGTTCGCCCGCGATCTTCTCGCCGAGGGCCTGCACCGGCCCACGGGTACCGGCGACGTCCGTGTCTGGCCGTCCCGCAGCCACGGTCAGGGCGTCGTCTGCATCGCCCTGAGCTCTCCGGAAGGTGAGGCACTGCTCGAAGCCCCGGCGCGGGCCCTGGAGTCCTTCCTGAAGCGAACAGACGCCGCCGTGCCGCCAGGCACCGAGCACCGGCACTTCGACCTGGATACGGAGCTGTCCCACATCCTGGCCGAAAGCTGACTTCGCGCATGGGCTGACAGGGCGCGATCACGCATCGTGACTCGTCGGCTCCCGCCCACGTGGGGCCGTCCGACTCGGGGAGACGGTCCGCAGACACGGCGGGCACTCGACAACCACACACGAGAGACGACGGTGCCGTCGCCGGTTTCCCGGCGACGGCACCGTCGTCACGTGCAGCCGCTAGAGTCACGGAAGTCGAAGGGCAGCCGCCGACCCGGCCACCAGGGAGCTGATGGTGCTGATCAACCACGACACCCGGTGCGCGCTCGACGCGGTCGTCGATCTGGTGAACACGGCACCGGACGGCGCGGAGCCCGACCGGTTGCCCGATGTGGCGGCGCTCGGCGACTTCGTCACCCGGCACACGATCAGCGACGTCGGGGCGCTCGGCGAGCGCGACCTGGTGGCGGTGCGGGCGACGCGCGAGCGGTTCGTCGAGGTCTTCGCCACCACCGACACGCGGCACGCGGCGGCGCTGCTCAACACCATGGTGGCCGCCGCCGGCACCACCCCACAGCTCACCGACCACGACGGTTACGACTGGCACGTGCACTACTTCGCGCCGGGCGCCTCGATCGCCGACCATCTGACCGCCGACGGCGGCATGGCGCTGGCGTTCCTGCTGGTGGCCGGCGAGCGGGAGCGGCTTCGGCGGTGCGAGGCCCCCGACTGCCGGCGCGCGTTCGTCGACCTGTCGCGCAACCGGTCGCGCCGCTACTGCGACAGCCGTACCTGTGGCAACCGTCTGCACGTGGCCGCCTACCGGGCCCGGCGCCGCGAGGCCGGAGTCTGAGCCGAGGCCGGACCCCGCGGCCGCGCGCCGGCCGATCCGCCCCCATCCGGGCCGAGGCGTCCTGACGCGGGCCGGCGGGGCCACTCGGGCTCCCCGGTGGGCGCGCGTCTGCCCGGGCGGCCTCACCAGCGGTAGAGGTCGTGGACCGCCGCGAGCAGGAGCAGGGTGGCGATCACGCTGAGGAAGAGCATCAGTGGTGGCTGGGAGAGCGCGAAGAGGCATCCGCGTGGCTCTTCGTGGCCTGGGGTGGGTCCTGCGGGGGTGCGTGGGGCGGGGGTGCTTTCCCCGGGTGAGTGCGGCATCGCTGCCCGATGATCCCGGAGCCGGACACTCCGGGTCGGCCAACGCCCCCCGCACGAGGGATAGTTCGCTAGATTCCGTGCTTCTTCAGGATCGCCTCGATATCGGCGAACTCCTCACCAGCGCCGCTGGCCTTGCCGCCCTTGCGGCGGGGCTCTCGCTGGGGAGCCTGCGCGCCGGGGAGGGAGGGCGCGGTGGCCTCGGGGGCCAGCGCCGCGCGCTGGGCCGCCGCCGCTGCCCTGCGCTCCTTGCGAGTGCCGCCACCCTCCGCGGACCGGCCCTCGACGGCCCGGCACACCATGAACAGCAGCGCCGAGACGGCGAGCACACCGAAGCCGATCCACACCGAGGGCTTGAACACCAGGTCGCTGATCCAGTCGGCGATCCCGGTCATGGCCAGTCCCAGCGGCAGGAGCGCGTACGCCGCGATCCGGGTCGCGGCCAGGAATCGCTTGCGGTACGCGGTCATGCCGGCGATGCCCAGGCCCGCCGCCGACAGCGCGGCGCACAGCGTCGAGGTCAGCATCCGGTCCTCCTGCTCGTGGGGTGCTGTCCCTTCCATCGTGCACCGTCGGGTGGGCGATCAGCCACGATGGGGCCGGCCCGAGGGCCGATATCCGGGACATCTCGGGGGAGGTGTCCTCCGTAGGTCCCAGTGTGGCTACCACCGGGGAAGCTGGAAGACTGCTCCCATGAGCTCAACTGACTCCACCGCCTCCCCTTCCTCCGCCTCCGGCCCGCACCCGGTCGCCGCGCCCGTCGTCCTGGACGTGTGGTGCGAGCTCCAGTGCCCCGACTGCCGCTCGGCCCTCGACGACCTGCGGGCGCTGCGGGCCCGCTATGGGGACGCGCTGGAGATCCGACTGCGGCACTTCCCGCTGGCCAAGCACCAGCACGCGTACGCGGGGGCCCAGGCGGCGGAGGAGGCCGCGGCGCAGGGCCAGGGCTGGCCGTACGTCGAAGCGGTCCTGGCCCGGGTCGCGGACCTGGACGCGCGGGGGGTGGTGGTGCTCGTGGAGGCGGCGCGGGAACTGGGCCTGGACGCCGAGGAGTTGGACACCGCGCTGATCGACGGCCGGCACCTGCTGGCCGTGGACGCGGACCAGGCCGAGGGGCAGGCGATCGGGGTCACCGGCACGCCGACGTACGAGATCGGCGGCGAGCGGCTGGACGGCGGGAAGAGCCAGGAGGGGCTGCGGGAGCGGATCGTGGAGATCGCGGACCGGCTGCTGGGCGCGGGCGAGCGGGGCTGAGCCGGCGCGGGGCCCCTTCGACGCGGGGCGCCGACCGGCCGCGTGAGCCGGCCGACGGGTGGTGGCTCGCGGTCTCAGGTGGTGGGGCGGCGGGCGTACGCCTCGATCTCGATCTTCATGCGGGGGTCGGCCAGGCCGCAGACGAGCATGGTGGCGGCCGGCCGTACGGCGCCGAAGTGGCGGCGCAGCACCGGCCAGCAGGGTTCGAAGTCCGCGCGGTCGGGGAGCAGGTAGCGCACCCGCACCACGTCGGCGAGGGTGCACGCGGCCTCGGCCAGCGCGGCCTCGATGGTGCGCAGGCACTGTTCGGCCTGCTCCACCACGTCGTCCGAGATGGTCATGGTGGCGTAGTCGAAGCCGGTGGTCCCGGACACATGGACCCAGTCGCCGTCGACCACGGCGCGGGCGTAACCGATCTGCTCCTCGAAGGGCGATCCGGTGAGGATCGCGCGTCGCTCTGTCATCCGCTGAACGCTAGGTGACCTGCGGCGATACGTCCAATACGCCACTTCACACGAACGGATATCCCTAGGCGTATGGAGCGCCCCGAACTGCCCCTGCCGCAGCTGTACGCCTTCACGGTGCTCGCCGAGGAGCTGCACTTCGGCCGGGCCGCGGCCCGGCTGGGCATCGCGCAGCCGCCGCTGAGCCAGCAGATCCGCCGCCTGGAGGAGAGGGTGGGCTATCCGCTGTTCCGCCGGGAGCCGGGTCGCGTGGCGCTGACTCCGGCGGGGGGCGAACTGCTGCCCGCCGCCCGGCACGCGCTCGCCGAGTTGGGCGCGGGCCTGGCCGCGGCCCGCGCGGCGGGCGGTGGGCAGGCCGGCCGGCTGCGCATCGGCTTCGCCGCCTCGCTCGCCCTGACCGTGCTGCCGGGCCTGCTGCGTACCTTCCGGGAGCGGTTTCCCGCCGTGCGGCTCGACATCCGGGAGATGACCTCGGCACCGCAGCTCACCGCGCTACGCGAGGGGAGCATCGACGTCGGGCTGCTGCGCGAGCCGCCCGAGGACGCGCCGGAGGGGGCCGGGCTGCGGTTTCGTACGGTGGTCGACGAGCGGTTCGTGGCCGTCCTGCCGGCCGCGCACCCGCTGGCCGCGGGGCGCGTCGTGCCGCTCGCGCGGCTGGCCGACGAACCGTTCGTGCTGCTGCCGCGCGCCGCCGGCCCGCGCTTTCACGACCGGATCGTCGCGGTGTGTCAGGGCGCGGGGTTCACACCGCGCGTGGCGCAGCACGCGGTGGAGTGGCAGACGGTGTGCGCCCTGGTGGAGACGGGTCTGGGCGTCTCGCTGGCCCCGGCGAGCGTGCGCCGGCTGCGCCTGCGGGGAGTGGCCTACCGGGCGCTGGCACCCGAGGTGGCCCGCACCCGCGTCGCGATCGCCTGGCGCGCCGGCGAGCCCGATCCGGTGGTGGCCCGGCTGCTCGCGCTGGTGGGCCCGGGGGCGACGGGGGCGGGGTGAGGCGGCTACAGCAACGGCTTGACCAGGTGGGTCGTGGTGTAGCGGTAGCCCAGCGACTCGTACAGCCGCACCGCGGGGGTGTTGTTCGCGAAGACGTGCAGGCCGAGTCGGGTGACGCCGGCGGCCAGGCTCTCGTGCTCGGCGATCAGCAGCAGGGTGCGGCCGTGCCCCTGGCCCCGGTGTTCGGGCGCGACCTCGACGGAGAAGACGTACGCGCCCTCGCCGTTGCCCAGGGTCTCGCCGAGGGAGAGCCAGATGTCGCCGCGTACGACGTCCTCGTGGGCGAGCACCCGCAGGCGCACGTCGCGGGTGGCGGGGCCGTCGGGCAGGAGGTTGGCGTAGTCCGCGTCGGCCTTGGTGGCGGCCTCCGTCTCGCTGACACCGCGCTCCACCCAGCTGCGGATGTAGCCGGCCCGCTCGCGGGCGAACCACCGTGGGTACTCGGCGTCCGTCAGCGGCCGGGCGTGGCTGGCGGGCGGCAGGGTGGGCGGCTCGGTCAGCGTCTTGGCCATGTTGTGGCCCCGCGCGGTGTACCCGAGGGCGGTGGCCAGCGCGAGCGCGGCGGACGCCTCGGCCGGCACGGAGACCGTCACCTGGGCGCACCCCCAGCCGCGTAGCACCTCCTCGGCGGCGAGCGCGGCCACCGTGCCGCGCCCCCGCCGTCGGTCGCTCTCGGCGATGTCCAGGCGTCGGATCTGCCCGACGCCGCCGCCGAAGCGGGCGTGGGTGCCCAACTCGGCGACGCCGACGGGCCGGCCGTTGACGCACACCTCGTACGCGCGGGAGCGCCCGCCGTCGGCGGACTCGTGCAAGGGGGCGGTCGGTCGCAAGGTGGTGGTCACGTGGATGTTGTACCTGTCACCCGGGCGCGCGTCACGGTGTTTTACGCGCCCGTGGGGACGCGCTCCCCCGTGGCTTCGGGCGGTCTCAGCGTGGGTCGGGGTCGGCCGCCGCGCGCTCGGCGAACGTGCGCATGGCCGCGCGGGTCACCGCGCCCGGCACCGGTGTCAGGGGGCGACCCGCCTCGTGGGGGCCGACCCGGTGCACGCCCTGGACGTCGCGCAGGGTCGAGGTCAGGAAGATCTCCTCGGCCTCGTCGAGGACGTCCAGCGGCAGCTCGGTCTCCTTGGCCCCCACCCACTCCAGGACCAGGGCTCGGGTGATGCCCGCCAGACAGCCGGAGGTCAGGGGCGGGGTGTGGAGTTCGCCGTCGAGCACGACGAAGACGTTGGAGCCGGTCCCCTCGCACAGCTGCCCCACGGTGTTGGCGAACAGCGCCTCCGAGGCGCCCTGTCGCCGGGCCGTGCTCAGGGCCACGACGTTCTCCGCGTACGAGGTGGTCTTCAGGCCGGCGAGGGCGCCGCGCTCGTTGCGGGTCCAGGGGACGGTGACTACGGCGGTGGTGTCGGGGCGGAGGTCGGCCGGGCTGAGCGCCACGACGAGCGTGGGGGCGGCCTCGCCCCGGTCGGAGCCGAGCGGCGCCAGGCCGCCGGTGTAGGTGATCCGCAGCCGGCCCAGCGCCGTGGGGTTGTCGGCGAGTACGGCGGTGACGGCCCGGCGCACCTCGTCGACGTCGGGTTCGGCCAGCCCCAGGCCGCGGGCCGAGGTGGCGAGCCGCTCCAGGTGGCGGGTGAGCGCGAAGGGGACTCCGTCGACGGCCTTGACCGTCTCGAAGACGCCGTCACCGACCGTCATCCCGTGGTCGAACACCGAGACGCGTGCCTCGGCCTCGTCGCGCAACGCCCCATCGAGCCAGATCGTCACCGTGTCGTCCCTCCGGTCGCTTACTGTGTCCCCGACGCTACCGCGAGCAGTCGGGACGCCTTGAGCTCGGTCTCGCGCCACTCGTGCTCCGGGTCGGAACCCCAGGTGATCCCGGCCCCGGTGCCGAAGCGGAGCAGCGCCCGGCCGGCGGTGGCGGGCTCGCGGCAGGTGCGGTCGATCCAGAAGGTGCGGATGCCCACGGCCACCTCGCCGGTCTCCCGGTCGGCGTCCACCCAGCCGACGCCTCCGCAGTACGGACCGCGCGGCGCGGTCTCCAGCGCCTCGATGATCCGCAGCGCGCTGGACTTGGGCGCGCCGGTCACCGAGCCCGGCGGGAAGGTGGCCGCCAGGAGTGCGGGCCAGCCCGCGCCGTCGGCCAGCTCGCCACGCACCGTGGAGACCAGGTGCACCAGGCCGGGGTGCGGCTCCACGGCGCACAGCTCGGGCACGGTCACCGAGCCGGTGGCGCAGACGCGGCCCAGGTCGTTGCGGACCAGGTCCACGATCATCACGTTCTCGGCGTAGTCCTTCTCCCGCAGGTCGGCCTCGGTCCGCCCGGTCCCCTTGATCGGCCCGGACTCCACCACGCGGCCGGCGCGGCGCACGAACAGCTCGGGCGAGGCCGTGGCGACCTCCACGCCGTGGGCGGGCAGGCGCACCGTGCCCGCGTACGGGGCGGGGTTGCCCCGGGCCAGCACCGCGGTCAGCGCGTCGACGTCGGCGGGGGCGCCGCCGGGCAGCGGCGGCAGCGGCGCGCAGAGCACCCGGCAGAGGTTGGCCTGGTACACCTCGCCCGCCGCGATGTGTTCGCGTACGCGGCGCACGCCCGCCGTGTAGCCGGCCCGGTCCAGGGAGGAGGTCCAGGCGTGCGGGGCGGGGCCGCGCCAGGCACCCGGCGTCGGGGCCGGTACCGGCGCGGGGCGTACGTCGCCGAAGCGGGCACAGGTCAGTCGGCCCTCGAAGTCGGCGACCACGGCCCAAAAGCCCGTCGACTCCAGCGCGGCGGGGTCGCTGGTCACGTCGCGCAGGTCGGTGGCGAGGCGTCCGCCGAAGCGGGCCATGGGCTGCAGGTCGTACACGGTTGCGAGTCTATGGCGGGGCCCGCACGACCGCTGCGGGGCGGTGAGCACCGCAGCACGCTGCGGAAACGGAATTTGAGCTGGCCCAGGAATCCGCTAGAGTTCAACACGTCGCCGGGACACGGAAGCGTTCTGGACAACGACAACTGCGGACGTGGCTCAGTTGGTAGAGCATCACCTTGCCAAGGTGAGGGTCGCGAGTTCGAATCTCGTCGTCCGCTCGAAGTGAAGGATTTTCCTCCTTCGCTCCTGGTGGAGTGGCCGAGAGGCGAGGCAACGGCCTGCAAAGCCGTCTACACGGGTTCAAATCCCGTCTCCACCTCGGACGATTAGCTCAGCGGGAGAGCGCTTCCCTGACACGGAAGAGGTCACTGGTTCAATCCCAGTATCGTCCACCGAGTCCCCGGACTCCGTACGACCCTGGTCCTTCAGGATCATCCGCCGGCCCTTCGAGGTCGACGGTCCCGCGCGATTAGCTCAGCGGGAGAGCGCTTCCCTGACACGGAAGAGGTCACTGGTTCAATCCCAGTATCGCGCACGCAGTACCGCACCATCCCGGACGATTAGCTCAGCGGGAGAGCGCTTCCCTGACACGGAAGAGGTCACTGGTTCAATCCCAGTATCGTCCACACGTCACGGCCGGTGGCCGGAGCCTTCCCGCTCCGGCCACCGGCCGTTTTCGATGTTCCAGCGCTCGCGCGGTGCGGGTTCCTCGTCGCCCCACCTGGCGAGCGGGGCGGGCGGCTCGGCGCTCGCGCGGGGCCCGCGACCGGGTGTTCGGCCGGACCGCGGGCCCGCTGCGCCCCGGGCCGGGGCGCACGCTCAGGACGAGAAGAGCATGTGCCCGAAGCCGCGCCGGCGGCCGTGGTGGCCGTGGTGACCCTGGTGCGGGGCGCCCCAGGCGGGGGCCGCGGGGTACGCCTGCGGGGCGGGGGCCGGGGCCGGCGGGGGCGGCGGCGCCTGCTGCACCCACTGCGACTCGAGCTGCGTCAGGGACTCCAGCTCCCCGTAGTCCAGAAAGATCCCCCGGCAGCCACTGCACTGCTCGATCTGCACGCCGTTGCGGTTGTACGTGTGCATCGGCGCATGACACTTGGGACACTGCATGGTCCGCTCAACTCCTCAGCCGTTGGGCATCCGCGCCACCGGAACACACTCCCGGCGGCGATGAGTTCACCCTACGGCGTGGGCCCCCGCCCTCCGCCCCGGGTTCGCCCCGCCTTCCGACCGCCGACCGCCGGCCGCCGGCCGGCGGCGTACGAGCGGACCGGCGCGCGGGCCGTACGGCGTGGAGCCCGGCCCCGGTGGGCCCGAGCCCGGGCCCGCGTGACACGGGCTCAGGCCGGCGCCGCGTGGGAGGTGGCGTGCCGTACGGGGCGTACGGGGTCCGGTGCGCCTGGCGCGGGATCAGGTCGGCGTGGTCGCCGGCAGGCCCGTGACGGGTGCGGTGTCCTCGCCCAGCATGCGCGCGCAGGCGGCGACCATGGCCTCCTCGGTGAAGTCCAGCGGTCGGCTCGCGGTGGCCGCCTTGGCGAGCCCCAACGCCGCGCTCTGCACGGTCAACGCGCGCGCGGGCGCGTCCAGCCAGGGCCACGGATCGTCGCCCTCCCCCGTGGCCGGTCCGCCCGCCGCCCGGTAGGCGGTCAACAGGCGCGTCCACTCCGACGGGTCGAGCAGCCCGGTGGCGAACCAGGCGGCGGGGCGGGCCAGGTCCCACGCGGGATCACCCAGGCCGAGGTCGTCGACGTCGATGAGCAGCCACCCCTCGGCTGGCGCCCCGACGGCGAGGGGGCCGGTCGGTTCACGGCGGACGAGCTGTCCCAGGTGGAGGTCGCCGTGACAGAGGTGGTCGGCCACGGGGGCCGGGGCCGCGCCGCGCGCCCAGTCGGGCAACGTCCCAGCGGCCTCCCGCACGGCGCGCGCGGCGGGCGACGTGGCCACAGCGTCGGGCGCCGCGCGCAGCCGCTCCAGCGCGGCGGCGACCTTCACGGGGCCCCGCATCGCCGGCACCGGCCCCGGCAGCGCGCGTACGGGCACCCGGTGCAGCCGGGCGAGCAGCCCACCCAGCGCCTCCCACGGCGCCGCCTGCCGCTCCGTGGACGAGACGGGCGCGCCATACGGCCACAGGCTCGCCTCCCGTCCCCCGCCCATCGGGGCCAGGAACCGGGGCCCGGCGAGCGGGGCGAGGGCGGCTCGGACCTCGGGAGGTTCGGTCGCGGCGGGCGGCACGGGGGTCCGGGGCGCGCCGAGTGGCGAGGCGCCGGGGTGGGGCCTGTGGGGCGGGGTCGCCGGCGGCGCCGCGCGGGGGCCGGGGGGCGGGTGTGGCGCCGGCGGGACGGGGAGGGGGGCGAGGAGGACGGTACGCAGACTCGGGTGGGCGGCGACGCGCAGTCGGGCCGCCAGTTCGACCGGGTCACCGTCGGCGGCGTGCACCTTGCAGACGAGCGGCCCGTAGCGCACCACCGTCCCGTCGGGCCGGTCCGCCAGCACCCGCGCCGGGCTCGCGGCACCGTACGCCGCCAGGGGTGCGCGCTCCACGAGGGCCGCCACCCGCGCCATGAGCGCCGCGTCGCGCGGTCGTGCGGCGGCGGCCTGCGGGCAGGCGGGTTCGGCGCTCACGAGGCCCCCGGTGGTCGGCAGGGGCCCGGTACGCGGCCCCGATGCGGTGAAGGGGATCGTACGCGCGGCCTGGACGCCACCGGGGCCGACGGCCTCGACGACCCGTGCGGGGGCGGGGAGCGGTGGCCGCGCCGCGCGTGGAGGGGGGCGACGGCATGGCGTACGTCCGTGGGTGGGGCGGCGGGTCCTGCGAGTGGGGCGGCCTCCGTACGGGGGTACCGGCCCGCGCGTGGGGTGGCGAACGACGGTGGCGACGGCGTGCGTCGGTGAGTGGTGGACGGCGGGGGCCGAGCACGCGAGGAGGCGGCCGTGCCTCCCGGGGCGGGGTGTGTGGGCGTGGCGGGCGACGGTGCCGGAGTGCCGACGTGGCGGGCGGGCTCGGGTGGTGTCCGTGCGGTGGGACAGCACGAGGGCCCTGGCGTCTCGATCCCCATCGAGACGCCAGGGCCCTTCTCTGCTCGGTGGTTGAGGTCGTGGCGAGTGTGGTTTCGCCACGGCCGCCAGCCGTCCGAGCTGCGTGCCGTCCGCCGCACCCCCGTCCCCACGGGGTTAATGACCGGAAGTCCCCGGCCCGGGCCGCTCTCCCGGGCCCGGAGCGACTAGCGCTCCAGTATTCCGACCACGGACGACGCCTGTGTGACGACGGCTTCCCAGCCGCCGAACACGACCGCGAGGAGAGCGGCGATCGGCAGCACCATGGCCGCCGCCACCAACGGGTGACGCGTCCCCGGCCGCCGGGTGCCAAGCGCGGTGGGCAAGCCTCGCCGCTGTGCCTGGAAGTCCGTGCGTCCTGCGGTGAGCGCCATCGTTCCCTCCTCTATCCGTTTGGGGCGGCGAGCGTCTGACCTCGGGGGACGAGTGCTGCGCCCGCCGCTTGACTTCAACATTAGGTCCGCGGCCAGGCCCGGGGCGTCATGCCCTCGTATCGATTCCCGGGCCTCCCGGAGGATGACCCGGGGGTGCGGCCAGTACTCCCCTGGTTGGAGACCTGGGCCGAAGCACCCGGGTCTTCCCTGAGTACGGCCCTCATCTCGCAGGACGAGAGTCCTGTCGGCGGGCGGGCGACGCCGCCTCACGCCGCCCTGGCCGGGGCGGGCTGCCGCCGGGTGAACGGCCCGCCGCGCGGTGGTGGCGGCGTGCCGGAACCGTCGGCGTGGGGGCTGTCGGCCCGGGGCACGGCGCCGCACGCTCGGGTGACATCCCTCACGTCGCGGGCGATCACGTGAGGCGCGCGGCCGGCCCCGGGCCGCCGCCGACCGGGCACGCGCGCCCGCCCGCGCGTGCCCGCCCCCGCGTCCGCCACGCTCCGTACGCGACCTCCGCCGTTGGGCCCAATCCCCCTACGGTCGCCGCGCCTTGGGCGGGCGGGTACGGCCGGGTCCCTCCCACCGCGCGGCACGGGCCCCTCGCACGCGGGCGCGCGGCGCCCTCGGCAATCCGTCCGCCGACGCATGCGCGGCCTCTGCGCACACCGCCCCGTCAATCCGTAAGCTGTGGCACGTCAGACGGGCAGCAGTGTGGGGCCTCCCCACCGGAGGTAGGGGACGGACATGGCGATGATGCGGCTCCGGCGCGAGGACCCGCGTGTCGTCGGCTCGTTCCGGCTCCACCGGCGGCTGGGCGCGGGTGGGATGGGCGTGGTCTACCTGGGCTCCGACCGGCGTGGTCAGCGGGTCGCGCTGAAGGTGATCCGGCCGGACCTGGCTGAGGATCAGGAGTTCCGTTCGCGCTTCGCGCGCGAGGTCTCGGCCGCCCGTCGGATTCGGGGTGGCTGTACGGCGCGGTTGGTGGCCGCCGATCTGGAGGCGGACCGGCCGTGGTTCGCGACCCAGTACGTGCCCGGGCCCTCGCTGCACGACAAGGTGGGTGACGAGGGGCCGTTGCCCGCCTCGCAGGTGGCCTCGATCGGGGCGGCGCTCGCCGAGGGGCTGTTGGCCGTGCACGACGCGGGCGTGGTGCACCGGGACCTGAAGCCGTCGAACATCCTGCTCTCGCCCAAGGGCCCGCGCATCATCGACTTCGGCATCGCCTGGGCCACCGGGGCCAGCACGCTCACCCACGTGGGCACGGCGGTCGGCTCCCCCGGGTTCCTCGCCCCCGAGCAGGTACGGGGCGCGGCCGTGACGCCGGCCACCGACGTGTTCGCGCTGGGCGCCACCCTCGCCTACTCCGCGACCTCGGACTCCCCCTTCGGACAGGGGAGTTCGGAGGTCATGCTCTACCGCGTCGTCCACGAGGAGCCGCAGCTCGCCGGCGTCCCCGACGCGCTCGCGCCGCTGCTGCACGCCTGCCTGTCCAAAGACCCCGAGGACCGGCCGAGCACGCTCCAACTCTCGCTGCGGCTCAAGGAGATCGCCGCGCGCGAGGCACAGGGCCTGCCCTCAGCGCGCCGGCTCGATCCGCAGGAGGAGGCGCGACAGCGCGGCGAGCGACCCAGTGGTCGCCAGGCCGAGGAGTACGCGCGCCAGCGCACGGAGCGGCGTACCGGTGGCTCTCCCCCGCCCCGCCGGCCCGTGACGCGGGGCGAGGGGCCGCGTGGACCGGTCGTACGAGGGCCCGGCGCGCGGACCGGCCCCGGCTCGACCGGCGCGCCCGCGCGCGCGGGGGGTTCGCCGCGTACGGGATCGCCCGCGCGCACCGGCGCCCGGACCGGAGGGGGCGGCGCGCCACGTACCGGGGGCGGGGCGGCGCCGCGTACCGGGGGGAGTTCGCTGCCGCGCCCGACCGATGCCTCACGGCACTCCACGGGGCGTCCGGCGAGCGGTCCGGGAGCCCGGACGGGCGGCGGCAGCGGGCCGCGCCCGAGCAGCCGGGCGACGGGTGGCCAGACGTCCCGTCGGGGCGACGCGCGGCAGCCGGGCCGTGGCCCGGCCACGGGGCGGCGGCCGGTGCGGACCAGTCGCCGATTGCTGCGCCAGCGACTTATCGTTTTTGTCGTGGTGACGCTCCTGGTGGCGCTGGGCATCGCCGTGGCCCAGGGCTGCGACGGCCCCACCCACAGCCTGGGCCCCCTCGGCACGACCCCCGGCGCCACGACCGGCCCGGTCGACGGGCGTCCAGCCCCCGCCACCACGCCGCTCGGCGGCCTCTGACCAACCTCCCCGGCCAGCCGGAGCGAACCGTTCCGCCACCGCCGGGGCGCCGGCGCGCGCCCGCCGCGCGGGGTGGCGTCGAGCCGGTGCGTGCGGGGTGGCACCGCGCCGGTGCGTGCGGGGTGGCGTCGGGCTGGTCCGTACGCGGCCGGACGGGCCGCGTGCGGGGATGCGGCACGTCGGCCCGCCGGATCGCCGGATCCGATGCACCAGCCGCGAGGTCGACGATTCGACGGGCCGGCGCCTCGACCGGTTGCGCCCGGCCAGGCACCTCCGCGAGGCGTGGGCGGTGTCGGACGGCGGCCTTGGCCGGGGCACCTCCGCGAGGCGTGGGCGGCCTCGGGTGGCGCGGCTGGCGGGAGGTCGTCGACGCGCGGTGCGGGGTCCGTCGCGGCGCGCGGGCCGCGACGGGAGCTACGGCGCGGGGCTGGCCGGTCGCCGTGCCGTCGCCTCGCGGCCTCCCTCGCGCGGGGGCAGGGCGCGGGCGTGCGCGGCGGCGAGTGACACGCGTACCGCGTGCTCGGCGGTCGCCTCGTCGACCGGCTCGCCGGTGAACACCAGTCGGAAGTAGATCGGCGCGGCGAGGGTCTTGAGGAGTTCGGCCGGGTCGGTGTCGGCGGGCAGTTCGCCGCGTTCGACGGCGCGGGTGACGACGGGTTCCGCGCGGCGGAACCGGTCACTGAAGAGCGCGTGCTTGATCTCGGCGAGCCGGGGAGCGCGCGCGGCGTCCGACAGGACGGTGCCCAGCAGGGCTCGCCCGGCCTCGGTGCTCATGGTGGCGACCAGCGAGCGGGCCAGCGTCCGCAGGTCGCTCTCCACCGACCCGGTGTCGGGGACGGGGATGTCCCCGTCGAAGTGGGTGACCAGCGCGTCGGCGACGAGGTCGTCCAGGTCCTGCCAGTTCCGGTAGATCGTTGTCTTGTGCACACCCGCCCGCTGGGCGACGCGCTCGACCGTCAGGGCGGCGTACCCGGACGCGGTGAGCTCGACGACGGTCGCCGCCCGTACGGCGGTCCGCATCCTGCTGCCGCGCCCCACGGGGGCACGTCGCGCGGGGGGCTCGACAGCATTCATTGCAACTCCCAGTTGCGTTGACGGTGGGGCATACGACACCATCACGCTATCGCGACTTCCTGTTGCGATGCCGCGTTCCGTCGGCTCGCGGCCATGTCCGCCTGTCGTGAATCGAGGTCACCCGTGCCCCACGCTCACCGAAGCGCCGCCCGTGCTCCGTCGGCCGATCCCGCCGCCACAGGCCGCCCGGGCCTCACACGCCGCCGGACCGGCCGGCGCCCGGAGGGGGCGGTGTCACGGCCGCGAGCCCTCGATCGCTGGTCACCGGAGGCCATCCCCGACCAGACGGGGCGGCTGGTCGTGGTCACCGGCGCCAACAGCGGCATCGGGTACGCCACCACCCGCGCGCTCGCCGCGCGCGGAGCACATGTCGTCCTGGCCTGCCGCAGCCGCGAACGCGGCGGGAAGGCCGTGCGGCGGCTGCGCACCGAGGTGCCCGGCGCCCGCGTCGAAGCGCGAGTGCTCGACCTCGCCGACCTCGCCTCCCTGCGCCGGTTCGCCGAGGAGTGGGACCACGACCGCGTCGACCTGCTGGTCAACAACGCCGGCGTGGCCATGGTCCCGTTCGCGCGGACCGTCGACGGCTTCGAGTCGCAGTTCGGCGTCAACCACCTGGGCACGTTCGCGCTGACCGGCCTGCTCCTCCCCCGTCTGCTGGCCGCCCCCGACCCACGAGTGATCACCGTCAGCAGCGAGGGGCAGCGGTTCGCCCGGCTCGACCTGACCCACCTCAACGCCGAGCGGGGCTATCGGGCGCCCTTCGCCTACGTGCGGTCCAAGCGGGCCAACCTCTCCTTCGCCGTGGAGTTGCAGCGAAGGATCGACGCCGCCGGGCTGCGGCTGCGCAGCATGGCCGTCGCCCCCGGGCTCACCCGCACCAACGTCCTCACCGGCGGCGCCCACAGCACCCGGGGCCGGGCCTACCAGACGCTCGTGCGCCTACTCCTGCGTACCGCGTTCCGCCCCACCCCGGAGGGTGCGAGGACCTCCCTGTACGCCGCGACCGTCCCGGACCTGCCCGGGGGGAGCTACGTCGTACCGGACGGGCCGTTCCAGCTCCGCGGCCAACCTGTCACCCGTGACCGGGAGCGCGCTATCCGGGACGCGCGCACGGCCGAGCGACTGTGGGTGCTCTCGGAGCGGCTCACCGGGGTGCGCTACGGGTTGCCGGCGGCCCCCGTCTCCGCGTGAGCGACGGGCCCGCGCCGCCTCGTGGCCACCGACGCGGGTGGCGGTGACGGTTACGAGGCGGGGCGGCCGGCCGTGACGGCGTAGAAGGCCACGGCCGCCGCCGCGCCGACGTTGAGGGAGTCCACGCCGTGGGCCATCGGGATGCGGACCCAGGCGTCGGCGGCGGCCAGGGCGTGCCGGGTGAGGCCGTCGCCCTCGGCGCCGAGCAGCAGGGCCGCGCGCTCCAGACGGTGCGGGGCGGCCTCGTCGATGGAGGTGGCCGTCGCGTTCGGCGTCAGGGCCAGCAGGTCGAAGCCCGCCTCGCGCACCTGGGTCAGGTCGCGGGGCCAGGACGTCAGCCGGGCGTAGGGCACGGCGAACACGGCGCCCATGGAGACCTTGACGGAGCGCCGGTAGAGCGGGTCGGCGCAGTCGGGCGAGAGCAGCACGGCGTCCATGCCGAGCGCGGCGGCGCTGCGGAAGACGGCCCCGATGTTGGTGTGGTCGTTGACCGCTTCGAGGATGGCCACCCGGCGCGCGGTCGCCAGCAACTCGGTGGCCTCCGGCAGCGGCTTGCGGGCCATCGAGGCGAGGGCTCCCCGGTGGACGTGGTAGCCCGTCACCCGCTCGGCCAGGGCCGGTTCGACGGCGTACACGGGGGCCGGGGCCTCGTCGATGACATCGCGCATGGCGTCGATCCACTTGGCCGACAGCAGCATGGAGCGCATGGCGTACCCCGCGTCCAGGGCCCGCCGGATCACCTTCTCGCCCTCGGCGATGAACAGCCCTTCGGCGGGCTCGCGCCGGCGGCGCAGTTCGACGTCGGTCAGGCCGGTGTAGTCGGCCAGGCGCGGGTCGGCGGGGTCGTCGATGGTGAGGAGATCGGCCACGTGCTGATACTGCCTTGTCTGGTACGGGACGGGGCGGGCGGGGCGCGTCCGGCCGGGCGGCGGGCCGGGGCCGCCACGAGGGAGCGGGCCGGCGCGGGCGTCCGGTCGGCTACGGCTGGCGCTTGGGGCCGACGGTGACCACGTCCCCGATGACGATGACGGCCGGCGGGCGGACGCCCTCGGCCCTGGCCCGTTCGCCGACGGTGCCCAGGGTGGCGTCCACGCGGCGCTGGGCGGCGGTGGTGCCCTCCTGGACGATGGCGACCGGGGTGTCGGCGGCGCGGCCGTGACCGACCAGGGCGGCGGCGATGGCGCCGATCTTCTCGACGGCCATCAGCAGGACCAGGGTGCCGCGGAGCTGGGCCAGCGCCGCCCAGTCCACCAGCGAGCGCGGGTCGTCGGGGGCGACGTGGCCGCTGACGACGGTGAACTCGTGCGCCACGCCCCGGTGGGTGACGGGTATGCCGGCCGCGCCGGGAACGCTGATGGAGCTGGAGATGCCGGGCACCACCGTGCACGGAATCCCCGCCTCCGCGAGCGCCTCGGCCTCCTCCATGCCCCGCCCGAAGACGAACGGGTCGCCGCCCTTGAGCCGGACGACGGCCTTGCCCGCCCTGGCGTGGTCGATCAGCGCCTGGTTGATGGCCTCCTGGGCCATGAACCTGCCGTAGGGGATCTTCGCGGCGTCGATCACCTCGACGTGCGGGGGCAGCTCGTCCAGCAGGTCGCGGGGGCCGAGCCGGTCGGCGATGACCACGTCGGCCGAGGCCAGCAGGCGCCGACCGCGCACGGTGATCAGGTCGGGGTCGCCGGGGCCGCCGCCGACCAGCGCCACCCCGGGCAGCGGCGACGCGGCGGAGCCCGCCGGGCCCGTCCCGGTCGCCTGGTCGGCGCCGGTGGGGCGGTGGGGCGGGGCGCTCAGCGTGCCGTCGCGCAGGCCCTCGACGATCGCGTCCCGCAGGGCGGCCGAGCGCCGCGGGTCGCGACCGGTGAGGACGGCCACGGTGACGCCGTCGCCACGCCCGGTGGCCGGGGTCCAGGCGGTGGCCGCCTCGGCGTCGTCGCTGCGTACGCACCACACGCGGCGGGACTCGGCCTCGGCGGACACGGCGGCGTTGGCCCGCGCGTCGTTGGTGGCCACCAGCACGTACCAGGCGTCGGCCAGGTCGCCGTCCCGGTAGCGGCGGCGCTCCCAGCGGATCTCGCCGCCGTCGGCCATGGCCTCGACGGAGGGCGTGGCCGACGACGAGATGAGGACGATGTCCGCGCCCGCCGCGATGAGCGCCGGCAGGCGGCGCTGCGCGACCTGGCCGCCGCCGATGACGACGACGCGCCGTCCGCTCAGGCGCAGCCCTACGGGGTAGGCGGGGTTCTCGGACATGACGCTACGGCTCCTCGTACGGCGGACGGCGCCGCTACTGCACCGGAGCGGCTGGTGGGGATGGGCGCGGGCCCTGCGGACACCTTACGGGGGGCGGCGGGTGACCGCGTGGGGGGCGACGGGGCGGGCCTGTGGCGGGCGGGCCGGGCGGCCCGCCCGCCCGCCACGGGTCAGTTCTTCTCCGTCACGCCCGCCGCGTCGAACGTCGCCACCTCGTGCATGGCCCGCGCGGCGCTCTGCACCACCGGCAGGGCCAGCAGCGCGCCGGTGCCCTCGCCGAGTCGCAGGTCGAGGTCGACCAGGGGACGCAGGCCCAGCTTGGTCAGGGCCGCCACGTGGCCGGGCTCCGCGCTGCGGTGCCCGGCGATGCACGCCGCCAGCGCCTCCGGGGCGATCGCCCGCGCGACCAGGGCCGCGGCGCCGGCGCTGACGCCGTCCAGGATGACGGGCGTACGCAGCGAGGCGCCGCCGAGCAGGAAGCCGACGAGCGCGGCGTGCTCCAGGCCGCCGACCGCCGAGAGCACCCCGATCGGGTCGGCGGGGTCCGGCTGGTGCAGCTCCAGGGCGCGGCGTACGACGTCGACCTTGCGGGACAGCGTCTCGTCGTTGATGCCCGTGCCGCGACCGGTGATCTCGGCCGGGTCCGCGCCGGTGTAGACGGCGATCAGCGCGGCGGACGCGGTGGTGTTGGCGATGCCCATCTCACCGGTGAGCAGCGCCTTGTTGCCCGCGGCGACCAGGTCCCGGGCCGTCTCGATGCCCACCTCGATGGCGCGCAGCGCGTCCTCGCGGGACATGGCGGGCCCGACGGTGAAGTCGGCCGTGCCCGGCAGCACGTTGCGCGGCAACAGCCCCGGGGTGCTGGGCAGTTCGGAGGCGACGCCCACGTCCACGACGCAGACCTCGGCGCCGACCTGGTTGGCGAAGGCGTTGCACACCGCGCCCCCGGCCAGGAAGTTGGCCACCATCTGGCCCGTGACCTCCTGCGGCCAGGCCGTGACGCCCTGGGCGTGCACGCCGTGGTCCCCCGCGAAGATCGCCACGGCGGCGGGCTCGGGGATCGGCGGCGGGCACTTGCGCGACAGGCCGCACAGCTGCGCGGAGATGATCTCCAGCATGCCGAGCGCGCCCGACGGTTTGGTCATCCGCTTCTGCCGCTCCCACGCCTCGCCGAGCGCCTTGGCGTCCAGCGGGCGGATGCCGCGCAGCGTCTCCTGGAGCAGGTCGTGCGGCTGCTCACCGGGCAGCGCGCGGCGGCCGTAGGACTCCTCGTGGACCACCCACGACAGCGGGCGGCGCTTGGACCAACCGGCCTGCGACAGCTCGGGCTCGGCCGGGAACTCGTCGACGTAGCCGACGCACAGGTACGCGACGACCTCCAGGTGCTCGGGCAGGTCCAGGGCGCGCACCATCTCACGCTCGTCGAAGAAGCTCACCCACCCCACGCCGAGTCCCTCGGCGCGTGCCGCGAGCCACAGGTTCTCCACCGCGAGCGCGGAGGAGTACGGCGCCATCTGCGGCTGGGTGTGCCGGCCCAGGGTGTGCCGGCCGCCACGGGTGGGGTCGGCGGTGACGACGATGTTGACCGGAGTGTCGAGGATCGCCTCGATCTTCAGTTCCTTGAACTGCTTGGCCCGCGCCTTCGGCAGCGACTTGGCGTACGCCTCGCGCTGGCGCTGGGCCAACTCGTGCATCGTGCGCCGGGTTTCGGCCGACCTGATGACGACGAAGTCCCACGGCTGGGAGTGGCCGACGCTGGGCGCGGTGTGCGCGGCCTCCAGGACGCGCAGCAGCACCTCGTGCGGGATCGGGTCCGGGCGGAAGCCGTTGCGGATGTCCCGGCGCTCGCGCATCACCCGGTGGACGGCGGCGCGCTCGGCCTCGTCGTACCCCTCGGCGGCGGGCCGCCGCGCGACGTCGGCCTCGGCTGCCTCGGCGTTCTCCTGGCCGGCGGCCGTCGCGCCCGCGCTCACGGCGGTCGGGTCGGGGTGCGCGAGGGACGCGGCCAGGTGCGCCGGCGGCGGGGTGGCGGCCCGCGCGTCGTTGGCCGTGCCGTTCGTCGGAGCGGGGGATGCCACGGGGCCGTTCGGGACGGGCGTGGCCGGGACCGGCTCGGTCGGCGTGATGGTGGCCGGCTCGGTCTGGATGGCGGTGGCCGGCTCGGGTGGGGTGGTGCTGGTGGACGACTCGGGCGCCGGGGCCGGCTGCGCGGCGCCGGGTGAGGCGTCGGTGTCGGGAGTGGGCGCGGAGGCGTCGCCGGACGTGGCGGCGCGGGCGGCGGGGATGCCACCGGTCGCGGTGGCCGGCGCCGCCCCGGCGGGGGCGGGCGCGGTGGGAGCGCTGGCGAGCGTGTCGGACGTCGCGCCGTCGGCTGGCGCCCCGGCCTCGGTCGGGGCGGCCTGCGGCTGCGCGGCGGCGGGGACCTCGCGTGTCCCCTGGGCGGCCGGGGTCGACTCGACCGTCGGGGCGCTCGCGGTAGCCGTCGCGGGGACGGGAGCGGCGACGGGCTGCCCGTCGGCCGGGGCCCCCGCCGGGTCGGGGGCCGCGCCAGGGGCGTTGGCCGCGTTCGCCGCGTCACCGGCGTTGGCCGGGGCGTCGGTGGTGGGCGTGTTGTTGGCCTCGCCCGTGGCGCTGTCGGCGTTGGCCGTGTCGCCGGTGGTGGCGGCGGTCGCCGCGTCGCCGGCGGCGGGGGTGGCAGCGGTCTCAGGGGTGTTGGGGTTCACGGTGGTACGGGCGTTCTCGGGAGTGTCGGCGCTCGCCTCGGTGCCGGAGTGGCCGGCGTTCTCCGAGGCGCCTCGCTGGTCGGTGGGGGTCGCGGGCTGGGTCGCGTGCATGGGTTGTGCTCCGTCCGTGGCACCCGGTGTCGCGGAGTCCGCGGGCGTGGCGCTATTCGGCGTCTGGCCCCGCGCCGGCGATGCTCCGGCGCTCGTGGTCGGCGCGTCGGTCGGCGTCGCCTCGGTCGGCTCCGTGCCGGGGCCGTCGGCCACAGCCTGGGTGGTCTCTGTCGTCGTCGCCACGGCCGGAACGGGGCGCGGGGCGGCGGCTGCCGCCTGGTTCGCGGTCGCCACGGCCCCGTCGGTGGCGGTGTCCCCGCCCGGCGCGGTCGGCTGGCCGCTGGCCTGCTGATCCGTGGTCGGCTGACCGACGGTCGCCTGGTCGGCGGGCTGACCGGAAGTCGACTGACCCGTCGGGCGCTGCTGGGCGGTGGGCTGAGGCGGCGTCACCGCCGCTCGCGGCTGGTCGGGGGCGGGCTGGTCCACCGGGGCGGCGGGCTCGGCGCCCTCCGATCCGGCGATCGCGGGCCCGGAGGCCGCTGACGCGGCGGCGGACGCCGGTGCGACGGCGGACGGCGTTCCGGGGGCCGGTGTCCCGGGGGTGGCTGGAGTGGCCGGCGCGGGGGTGGTCTCGGCGGGGTCGGCGGGGCTCTGCCCGGTGGCCGACGCGTCGTTCGCCGGAACCTCGCCCTGGGCCCGCTGTCGCGCTGGTCGCTGGGCCTGGGGCTCGCTCGCCACCGGCGGTTCGCCCGGTACTCCCGTCGCCGGCGCCTCGTGGCCGGGCGCGGCCTTGGCTGGCGCGGCCTCCGCGGTAGCGGTCGCGGCTACCGGCGCCCCGCTCTGGGGGGTGGCCCCGTCGGCCGGCTGGCCCGTGCCGTCTCCGGCCGGGCTCTGAGCGCTGCCGTCCTGCGCCGCCTGCCCCGACGGTGCGCCGTCCTGGGTGGGCTCGGTGACCTGCTTCGGCTCGTCGGGGCGCGGGTCCGGGGTGCCCGGGGCTTCCCGTACGACCGACGCGGCGGCCCGCTCCGGCTGGCCCGACGGCTCGGGCTGCTCCGGCGACCGGCCGGCCGTCCGTGCGGGTGGCGTCACGGTCGGCGCGGGCGCCGCCGTCGGCGCGGCGGTGGGCCCGGCCGCCTGGGCCGTACCGGCCGCCGCCGAACCCGGTGCGGGCCGCGCCCCTTCGGGTTCCGTCGCTTCGGGTTCGGTCACGGTCGCCACGGGCTCGGCCGGCTCCGCGTCCGGTACGGCCTGGGCGGGCGCGCCCTCGGTCGGCGTGCCCTGTGCGGTGTCGGGCGTGGCGGGCTGGCCCGTGGTGCCGTCGGGACCGGGGGTCCCGGTCTCGGCGGTGGTCTGGACCGGTACGGGCACCTGCTGCCGCGTCACGGCCGGGTCGCCCTGTTCCACGGGCCCGGCCTCGGCCGCCGGCGCGGCCTCACCAGTGGTGGTGGCCGGGGTAGCGGTGTCCGGGGCGGCGGTGGCCGGCTGCGCGGGTGGTACGTCGGCGGGTGCGGCTGCCGGGCCGGTGGCGGGCACGGCTGTCGCGTCGGTGGCGGGGGCTGCCGCTCCGTCGGTGCCGGGCGTGGCCGTCGCGTCGGCACCCGGCCGTGACTGACTGGCGGCGGGCGCGCCGCCGGCCACCGCGCGTCGTGGCTTGGCCGTGGCCCGGCCCTTGCCCGCCTGCTTGGCCTGCGGCGCGGGCTTGGCCGGGGCGGCGCTCGTCGGAGCGGGCGCGGTCTGCGGCGCCGGCGTGGTGCTCGCCGCCGCCACGGCCTCCTTCGCGGCGGGCGCGGCCTGCGCGGCGGCGTCAGCGGAGGCCGGCGCGGCGGTGGTCCGTGTCGCGGCCTGCGCGGCGGCGTCGGCCGGCGCGGCCTTGGCGACGTCCTGCGACGCGGCGGTGGCCTGGGGGTCGCCGGCGGGCTGCGGGAGGGCGGCGGCCGGGGCCGCGCCGTCGGCTACCGGCTGCGCCCCGGCGGGCGCGCCAGACTCGGGCTGGGGTGCGTGGTCGGCAGGCAGTGGTGCGTCCTGTTCGGGCGGTACGGGCTGTGCGGAGTGCTCTGGCCGCGGCGTCGCGGCGGCCGGCGTCTTGGCCGGCTGGCCCGCGCTGGTCGCGGTGCCACGCCGGCGCCCCGAACCGGTCGCGGAAGCCTCCCGCGCCGTCGTCGGCGCACCCGCCACCGTGGGCGGGGTCGCGGCGGAATCCGTGGCCGGGGCGTCGGTGGCGTTCGCGGCACTCGCCGGAGGCGAAGCCTCGGTCGGGGCCTGGGCGTTCGCCGCGTCCGTCGGCGCTGGGGCGTTCGCCGCGTCCGGGGCAGCCGCCGGAGTCGCCGGCGCCGGTCCGTCGGCAGGCGCGGCCGGCGCGGAGGCTGGCGCTGGCCCCCCGGCCGGGGCCGAGGCTTCCGGCAGAGCCGGGGCTTGCGCCGGGGCCGAGGCACCGGCCGGGTGCGGAACGTCGGCCGGGGGCGCCGTGTTCGACGTGCCCGCCCCGCTCGGGGCGCCCTTGGGGGCGGCCTGGTGGGACGTACCCGCCGCGTGCGAACCCTCGGGCGCGTGCGCGGCCTTCGCCGCGTTCGGGTCCACGGCGTCGGCCGGGGTCGTCGCGTTCGCCTCGCCGGACTGGTGCGGGGTGCTCGCCCCCTCGGCCGGGGCGGCGGCGTTCGAGGCGGTCGTCTCGTCCACGGCGCTCGGGCCGTCGCTCGGGGGCGCGGGAGTCGCGGCACCCGTCGGGTTGGCCACGGGCGCGTCGGCGGTCGCGGCGGTGGGGGCGCCCGTCGGGTCCGAGCCGTTCGGGGCGGTGGTGGCGGGAAGCGGTGCCGCGGGGGCCGAGTTCGCAGCGGTCGCGGAGGCGGACTCGGGCCCGGCCGGCTGGTTCGGCCGCCCGGTCGGGGACTGCTGTGTGGTCGCCGTCGGCTCGGGTGCGGGCTCCGACGTCGCCGGACCATCCGCCCCGGCGGGCGCGGGCTGCGCGCCGGCGCGCGTGATCCCGCCCGTACCCGCGTCGGCGTGACCGTCGGCGTCGACGGGCACCGGCACGCCCGGCCCGGCGGCGGCCTTGGCCGTCGTGGGCGCCTCCGTCGGCCGCGCGTCGGCGGTCGTCGACCGGCCGCCGGCCTTCGCGGCGGACTGCCGTGCCGTGGGGGCCTGCTCTTCGGGGGTGGGGGTGACCTTGCGCCGGCGGCCCGTGCCCGAGGGAACGGCGCTCGCGTCGGTGGGGGTCGGTACGTCCTCGGCCGGAGCCGCGCGCCGGGGGCGGCGGCGCGTGCCACGCGCCCCGCTCGCCGGCTGCGCACCAGCTTCCTCCCGCGCGCCCCCCGCCGGGGCGGTCTCGGCCGCCACGGGCTGCTGGGAACCGCCCGGCGGCGTCGCACCGGCCTGGTCACCGGTCGGCGTCGCGGGATCACCGGGAACGGCCTGGGCAACCCCGCTCGGGTCCGTCGGCCGCGCGGCGGGGGCGGTCGCGGCGGCGGCCCGCGGGGGACCCGCGTCCTGGCCGTCGCGTACGTTCCGGGCGGCGCGGGCGTCCTGAGCGTCGACCGCGTCCCGGGGCTGACCGCCCGTCATCCGCTGGTCGTGGGCGGTCGCGGGGTGGGTCGACCGTTCCCCCGTCGTGCTGGCGGGCCCCGGTGCGATGCCGGGCGGCGCGGCCGGTGGCACGGCGGCGTTCGTCGCCGGCGGGTGCGCGGCGGTCGGCTGGTGCTGTGGGGGTGTCGCCGCCTCGGCGACTATCGCCGCGCCGGGAGCCGCCGCCGGGTTGCCACCCGTCGAGGGCGTCGCCGCGTCAGGTCGCGGCTGGCTCTCCGGTCGCTGCCAGGCCGCGCCCTGGTCGGGAGCCGCGGGCCGCCCGTCCTGGGGCGGCGCCGGAGTCCCGGGACCGGGCGACTGGGCGGGGGCCGCCCGCCCGGGCGTCGGAGCGCCCGATCGCCCGGCGGTCGGCGCGCTCGCGCCCTGGGCCGCCGGCGGTACGGGCTGACCCGGTGCGGGAGTTCGCGTGGCGTCGGCGGCGGTGCCGGCCGGCGGTGTCGGCGCGGCGGCGGGCAACGGGCCGGCCGTCGGCGGGGCGACCGGGGGGCGGCCCACGACGCGCGGCGCCTCGTAGCGCGGCTGTCGGGGGCGCTGCGGGGGCGCGGCCTGTCGCGGGGCGGGCACGGCGGCGGGCCCGGCCTGACCCTCGACGCCGGTCGGCGCCGGTGGGGGCGGGGTGTCCTGTCGCGCGGCGGGAGTTGACGGGCGGCCGACCGTTTCTGCTGGGGCGCTCGCGGCGTGCGGGGTCGCGGTGGTGTCGGCGGCGGGCTGGGGCTGGGCGGGCCAGGGCTCGGCGCGGCGCGGGCCGGCCGGGGGCGCCTCGGCCGGGAGCGCGACACCGGGGCCGGCCGTCGCGTCGAGGTACTCGGGCCCGCCGGTGGGCGGGCCGGCCGGGGCGTGCGCCTGGGTGTGCGGGCCGCCGGCGGGCCCCCGGTCGGCGAGCGAGCGGACGACGCCGCCGGTCGGCTCGGGCAGCGGCGATCCGGCGTGCGGGGGGCGGGGGGACGGCCGCCCCTGCGGGGCGGGTTGGGCCTGCGGCAGCGGCCCACCGGGGGCGCCGGGCTGAGCGTCGCGGACCTCGTCGTAGGCCAGCGAACCGGTGTCCCGGCCGCCGTTCTCGTGCGCGCCCGCCGCGATCGGCTGCTCCGCCGCCGGCGCGGGCTGGCCCGCGTGGGCCGGTGGCGCCACGGGTGCCGTGGGTGGCTGGGCCTGGCGGTAGCGCGGTTGTTGTTCCGCCCACGCCCCTTGCGCCCCGGGCATCAGCAGCAGATCATCGTCTTCACCGTGTTCGCCCTGGTCCATGGCGTCGGGGTGGTCCTCGTGTTCGTCGGCGTCGAAGGAGTAGGCCACGGCCGTCGGTCGGCCCGGCTGGCCGGGTGGGTTGCCTGGCGCGACGTCGGCGGTGGCGCGAGCGTCCGCTGAGCGCGGCTGCCCGGACGGTCCGCCTGCGGTCCCCGGCAGTCCCTCGCCCGGGATCTGGCCGGTGTCGGTCATGCGTACCCCTCGCCCATCGCTCCGTGCTCCTTCCAACCGCTTTCAAGCAAGAACGAGCGTCCGCGCTGTGCGGCACGTGGCACGTCCCCCCGTCCGGTCGTACCGCGAACCCCACCCGGTGGGATGCGCCCAGGTCACGGGCGCGGAGGCGACCCGTACCGGACGGCAGTACGAACGGTCCGCCAGCCTACCTCGGGCCCGCTGGCGGGGCTCACGGGTGGGGCCGGTGCCCGCAGATCAGGAACGCGACCGCCCGGTCGCGTTCCGACCAGGCCCGGGTGTCCATCTCCATCGACTGGATGAGCACGCACTCCACGCCGTACCCCGCGTCCGAGAGGGCTCTGCTGATGGCTTCCGCCTGGTCACGGGTGGCGGCGTGGGTGACGATGCGCTCGGGGCGGCGGGCCGCGCACGCGGCGGCGACGGCCGCTCCCCCGCCGCCGATACGGACCACGTCCGGCTCCGGAAGGTCTTCGAGCACCTGCGGCGCCGTGCCGTGTACCACCTGGAGTTGCACCTGAAACCGTCGCCCGACCGCTGTGATCCGGCCACAGGCGTCGGCGTCCTGGTCCACCGCGATAACCGCGGCGCCGAACCGCGCCGCCTCGACCGAGGCGGCCCCGCTGCCCGCGCCGATGTCCCAGACCAGGTCACCCACGCGCGGCCCCAGCCGGGCGAGTTGGCCGGCCCGTAGCCAGCGCGCCTCGCCCTCGCCCCGGTCGGCCGGGGCACCGTAGGCGGAGCTCGGCAGGGCCCAGCCCCGGATGGCCGGCGGGTAGCCGGGGTCGCGGCCGGCGATCCAGCTCCCGCTCTGGGGGCCGGTCGGGGTGGTGACCTGGCCAGCCCCGCCGATGACGATGACGACGTTCGGATCGCGCCAGGTGTGGTCGGCGACCTTGTCCGAGGTGAGGACGGTCATCCGCTCCCGCTCGGTGCCCAGTGCCTCGCAGATGACGAACGTGCGGTGTACGGGCCCCAGCAGCAGGGCCAGTTCGGCGGGCCCGGCACCGGGTGAGGTGAGGACGGCGACCTTGGGGTGGGCCCGGCAGACGTTGACCGCCCGGCGCAGGTCGCGGCTGTGGGCGCTGACGACCTGGGCGTCGTCCCAGGGCATGCCCGCGCGGGCGAAGGCGGTGGCGACGGCCGAGACGGCGGGCATCACCTCGACCTCCAGGCCGTGTTCGGGGGCGCGCAGCGCCCGGACGACGCCGAAGAAGCCCGGGTCGCCGTCGGCCAGGACGACCGGCGAGCCCCGGTGGCCGGCGATGCGCCGGGCGGCCAGGTCGATGCTGCCGAGCCGGACGCGCTCGGCGCCGGGCGGCACCTCCGGCAGGGCCAGGTGGTGGGCGGCGCCCGCGACCAGCGTGGCGGCGCCGACGGCCGAGCGGGCCGCGTCCGTCAGGGGGGAGCCGTCCCATCCGATCACCGTGACGCGGTCGGCCATCGTGAAAGTCTCCTGGGCTGTGATCACGGGCCCCGCGGGACGTGGGGTGGGCAGTCGCGCGGGGTGGGCGTGGACTGGGGTGGTGCGGGACGGGTGGTCGAACCCGGGCGGCCGGCACTACGGGGCCGATGGCGACCCGGTGTGCGGGAACACCGTGAGCGTACCCCCGGCGAGCCCGCCACGGTGGGGCGGGCCGCTCGGCGCCGACCGCCGCTCAGCGCCAACTGGCCGACGTGGCGTACCCGGAGCCGTCGGTGAGCTGGCCGGGGCCGCCGTCCAGGTCCTCGGGGAGCAGGCTCCACACGATCAGGTCGGTACGGATGTCCGCCAGGCCGCCGTCCTCGGTACGCGAGCGCGCTATCCACGCGTTACGCAGCACGCCCTCGCTGATACAGCCGATCTTCTGGGCGACCTGTTGGGCGGCGGTGTTGTCGGCGGCGGTGCGCAGTTCCAGGCGCTCGAACTTCTGGGCCCGGAAGAGCCAGTCGGCGACGGCGAGCACGGACTCGCTGGCGTACCCCTCGCCCCTGGCCCAGGGGGCGGTGACGTAGGCGATCTCGGTGGACAGGGTGCGCCAGTCGGTGTGGAAGAGGGTGACGACGCCCACCAGGCGCTGGGTCAGGAACTCGGAGACGCCGAAGACGATGCCCCGCCCCTGCGCGCGCTCGCCCGGTGCGCGTCGGGTGATCCAGTCGCGGGCCTGCTCCGGGGTGTAGGGGTGGGCCACGGTGGTCCAGGCCACGATGTGCTCGTCGTTCATCATCTCGGTCAGCGGGAGGACGTCGGCACGCTCCAAGGGGCGCAGCTCCAGCCGGTCCGTACTGATGGATACGTCCGGAAAGGTGCGTGTCATGCGCTGCTCCAACGCGGAGATGTGTGTGTGCCCGGGACCGTCTGAATGCACAAGCATGCAGCATGCGGCCACTCATGTGCCAAGCGCGACGGCCCCGCGCCCGCCGGAGCGGGACGCGGGGCCGAGGTCGCCGCGGGCGCGAATCAGGCGCTCGGGGTGCCGAACGCCGGGATGACGGCGCCCTCGTACTTGTCCTCGATGAACTTCTTGACCTCGGGCGAGTTCAGGAGCTTGGCCAGCTTCTTGACTCGCGGGTCGTCCTCGTTGCCCTTCTTGACGGCGAGGAAGTTCGCGTACGGGTTGTTCTCGGCCTTCTCCAGCGCCAGGGCGTCCGTGGCCGGCTTGAGCTTGGCGCCGATGGCGAAGTTGCCGTTGATGATCGCGGCGTCCACGTCCTTGATACGGGCCGGGATCTGCGGGGCCTCCAGCTCGACGAGCTTGAGGCCCTTCTTGTCCTTGACGTCCTTGAGGGTGGCGTCGCTGCCCACGCCCGGCTTGAGCTCGATCAGCCCGTTGTCGGCGAGCAGCTTGAGCGCGCGGCCCTCGTTGGTGACGTCGTTGGGCAGCGCGATCGAGTCGCCCGAACCCAGGTCGGTGAGCTTCTCGACCTTCTTGGAGTACAGGCCCAGCGGCTCGATCTGGACGTTGATGACCGGCACGACGTGGGTGCCGTTCTTCTTGTTGAACTCGTCCAGGAAGGGCTTGTGCTGGAAGAAGTTCGCGCCCACCTCACCGCTCTCGGTGGCGGTGTTGGGGAGGTTGTAGTCGTTGAACTCCTTCACCTCCAGCTTCAGACCCTCCTTCTTCGCCAGGTTGTCCTTGACGAACTTGAGGATGTCGCCGTGCGGGGTGGGGCTGGCCGCGACGATCAGCGGCGAGTCCTTGTCCCCGTCGTCCTTGGAGTCGGAGGGCGCGCTGCACGCGCTGAGGGCCAGGGCAGCGGCGGCGGCGACCGCGGCGGCGGCGGTGAGCTTGATGGTGTTGCGCACGAAGAGTGCCTCTTTCTGTTTTCCGGTCCGCTCGCTCGCGCGAGTGGTGCGCCCGGCAAAGGGTCCGGGCTGGTGGGGACGGGGACGGGGAAAGCGGGTGGGGCGCGCGGCGGTCAGCCGGTCCGCGCACGGGCCGGGGCGGCGGGCCCGCTGGCGGGCCGCGCCGGGGGCGCGCTCATCGCGCGGCTCCGGCCTCGGGCTCCGCCTCGGCCGTGGCGGCCCGCGCGGGCACCGGGTCGGCCGGGGCGGCGGCCGGCGTCGCGGGCGGGGCCGGTGCGTCGCTCTCGACGCTCTTGCCGAGGGCGACCCGGTCCTCGACGGGCGCCGTGGTGGCGGCCCGACGTGAGCGGGGCAGTCGCAGCCAGCTCGCACCGGCGGGGATCGTGCCGGTGCGACGGCCGATGACGCGGACCGCCACGTCACCGATGAACTGCACGATGGTGACGACGACGACCAGCAGGATGACGGTGACCAGCATCAGCCGGTCGTCCGAGCGCTGGTAGCCGTTGACGATCGCCAGGTTGCCGAGCCCGCCACCGCCGACCGCGCCCGCCATCGCCGAGTAGCTGATGAGGGTGATGACGGTGGTGGTCAGGCCCGCGATCAGGGACGGCAGCGCCTGCGGCAGCAGCACCTTGAAGACGATGGTCCAGGTGCCGCCGCCCATCGCCTGGACGGCCTCCACCAGCCCGCTGTCCACCTCGCGGATCGCGGTCTCCACGAGCCGGGCGAAGAAGGGGATGGCGCCGATCGCCAGCGCGACCACCGCGGCGGTGGGCCCGATGGAGGTGCCGACGACGAAGCGGCTGAAGGGGATCAGCGCGACGATGAGGATGATGAACGGCAGCGAGCGGCCGATGTTGACCACGGCGCCGACGGTCTTGTTGACGACGACGTTCTGCAGCTGACCGCCACGGTCGGTGAGCACGAGGAGCACGCCCAGCGGCAGCCCGCCCAGCACGGCGTAGACGGTGGACCACCACACCATGAACAGGGTGTCCATGCTGGCGTCGTTGAGCGCGGGCCACATCTCGGACCAGGTCACTTGGCACCCTCCTCGGCCGGGGCGGCGGACTGCGCGGGGACCGCCGTCGCGGGGGACGCCGCGCCCTCGGGCGCGACCTCGACGTGCAGGCCCTGCTCGCGCAGGAAGCCGATCGGCACCACATTCTCCTCGTACGAGCCGGGCAGTTCGATACGCATCCGGCCGACCTGTCGGCCACCGATGGTGTCCATCGCCGCCCCCAGGATCGAGATGTCGATGTTGTACGTGCGGGCGAGCTGCGAGATCACCGGTTGGCTGGTGGCCTCGCCGAGGAAGGTCACGTCCACGACGGTGCGGCCGGCACCGGTGGCGCCGCCGCCGACGGGGAAGAGCTCGCGCGCCAGCTCGGAGCCGGGGGTGGCGAGCACCTCGGAGACGGTGCCGGTCTCCACGACCCGGCCGCCCTTCATCAGCGCCGCCGAGTCGCAGACGGTCTTGACGACGTCCATCTCGTGCGTGATGAGCAGGACGGTCAGGCCGAGCTGCTGGTTGAGGTCGCGCAGGAGCTGGAGGATCGAGCGGGTGGTCTCCGGGTCGAGCGCGGAGGTCGCCTCATCGGAGAGCAGCACCTTGGGGTCGCCGGCCAGCGCGCGGGCGATGCCGACGCGCTGCTTCTGTCCGCCGGAGAGCTGCGCCGGATAGGACCTGGCCTTGTCGGCGAGGCCGACGAGGCCGAGCAGCTCGACCGCCTTGCGGGAGCGCTCCTTGCCGGACACGCCGAGGATCTCCAGGGGGAGTTCGACGTTGCCCTGCACGGTGCGCGAGGAGAGCAGGTTGAAGTGCTGGAAGACCATGCCGATGCGGCTACGGGCCTGGCGCAGCGCGGAGTTGGCGCGCTGGCCGTTGCCGGCGAGCGCGGTCAGGTCCTGGCCGGCCACGGTGACCGTGCCGGAGCTGGGACGCTCCAGGAGGTTCACGCAGCGGATGAGGGTGGACTTCCCGGCGCCGCTCTGACCGACGACACCGAACACCTCGCCCTCTCGGACGTGCAGATCGACGCCGTCGAGTGCGGTGACCTCGCGGCCTCGTGAGCGGTAGACCTTCGTCAGGCCCGTGGTGGTGATCACAGGGGGTTTCCGTCACTGTCGAGTGCGCGGCGGATGGAGTGCCGGCACGGGGCATTCATTGCGGAACACGGCATACGGAGTTCTCCGGCGGGAGCGGTCATCACTGTCCGGCTCCGGCTTCGGCGACGCGGGGCGCGTCGTGCGACGTACGCGGTGCGTACGGACACGCTGCGGCACACGGTCTCGCTTCGGGGCGCGAGGCTCCGGCAGGGGCCCTCAGCGGTCACACATTCGACACATACAACGAGCACCGGGCGTCATGTTCGCCTCGGTCGCTGTGGCGCGGCTGCTCGTGGTGGTCATGCGAGCAAGTAAACCAGACACGCTCGTGGCTCGATCAAGCCTGTCCGAATGGCGGACCGCTCCGATCAAGGCGTGGACAGCTCGCGATCATGGCCGCTCGCCGATGATCAACTCTACACCGCCCAGCCCGACCTGCATGGATACGTACGGAAGATCCCTTATCACGGCGTCTGCCACAAGATCGCCCACCGGGACGGTGTGGGCAAGGCCACGGCCGGCGGCTCCGCCTCGCGGCTCCTCCCGGCCGCCTGACGGTGGCGCCGGGACGCCGCGGCCGGGGCGTACGGCGGGGTCGGGGGCGCTCGGAGGACGGCCGGACGGCGACAGGGGGTGCGGGCCCGGGCCGGGGGCCGGGCGATTACAGTCCTCGCATGGCTGTCAATCCCTGTGTGTGCCCCCGTCGCGCGCGCGCCGGCGAGCGGAGGTGCCGGTGTTCGACGCGCTGACATGGGCGGTCAGTCTGACCGCCCTGGCTCTCGCCGCGTGGTGCGGCCACGCCGCCTACCGCGACCAGCCGACCAAGGACTGGCACTTCATCGGCATGGCCGTGGTGACGGTGCTCGCCCTGGCCCAGCTCGTGATCGGCGTCGTGCGGCTGACGCGGGGGGACGAGCCCGGCGGCAGCACGACCGTCTTCGTGGCGTACCTGATCGGTGCCGCGTGCGCGGTTCCCGCCGTCGGCTTCATGTCGCTGACCGAGCGCACCCGTTGGGGCTCGGTGACCGTAGCCGCGGGCGCGGTGGTGCTCGCGGTGCTTGAGGTGCGGCTGTGGGACGTGTGGGGAGGCGGTCATGCCTGAGTCCGAGTCCCCCGAGGCGGCGGGGCCCGAGCCCCGGGCCGCCGGGCCACGGAAGGCGGAGACGGCGCGGGGCGCGGCCGGCGGCGCGGACGCCGACCCGGGCCGGCAGGGCCGACGGCTGGCGATCGGCGAGGGCCCGGGGCGGCTGCTGGTCCTGGTGTACGGGGTGTTCACCGTCGCCGCCGCCTCCCGCTCGATCTACCAGCTCATCGCCCAGTACGAGGAGGCCCCGCTGGCCTACGTGCTCTCGGCCCTCTCCGCGCTGGTGTACGCGTTCATCACGGTCTCGCTGGTACGCGGTGGCGAGGGAGCCCGCCGGGCCGCCCTGCTGTGCTGCGCGGCCGAGCTGGTCGGAGTGCTGGTCGTGGGCACCTGGACGCTGGTGGAACCCTCCGCCTTCCCCGACGCGACCGTGTGGTCGGACTACGGGATGGGCTACCTCTTCATCCCGATCTTCCTCCCGGTGACCGGCCTGCTCTGGCTCCGCCGGGCCCACCGCGCGGCAGCCACGCCCGAGGCGGGGTAGGGCCCGCTCACCTCGGGATGTCCTGGGCGCGGGCCGTGAAGAGCACGGCGTGCCACAGCGCGCGAGTGGCCCGCGCCTCGCGCGGGGTGGGGCGCTCGACGACGGCCAGCGCGCTGTGCGCCGCCCGGTACGCGGCGTGTGCCTCGGCTCGCCGGCCGGCCACGAGCAGACAGTCGGCCAGCAGCTGTCGACCGCCGTCCCCCACCTCCGCACAGGCCGTCGTCTCGCGCGGGCGGCGGGCCGCGTCGCGCAGGCCCGGCAGCGCCTCCAGCGAGGTCCGCGTCAGGGCCTCGGCCCGCGCCACCTCGCCGTTCATCAGGTGGTACTCCGCCAGGCGCTGACGCGTCCGGGCCAGCTCGCACCGGGCGGCGAAGCCGGGGCGGCCGGCGAGCCGCCCGGCCGCCGCGGCGTACCCGATCTCGTACAGGTCGCGGGCCCGCTCCAGTTGGCCGACGTCCGCGCACAGCTGGGCTCCGGTGCAGGCCGCGGCGTGCCTGAGCGCGTCGTGGGGCAGCCAGTCGACCGTCCGGGTCACGGCGTGGGCGAGCGGCTCCGCGAGGAACAGGTGGCGGTACCACTTGGCCAGCCGCCAGGTCGCGCGCACCGCGCCGGCGGGGGCGTCCGGGCGCTGCAGCGCGTCGTCGAGCGTCTGCCGCGAGCGTTCGAGGCGGCGCGCCTCCCCGGCGCTGACGTGCCCGGCGACCGACCGGGCGGCGGTACGCAGCCGGGCCACCGCCTCGCTGGTCGGGCCCCGGTAGCGGCAGGCCACGGCGATGGACTCGGCCCACGGCTCGCGGCGCAGCCGGTAGGCGGACGCGCTGGCCGCCAGCAGTTCCAGATAGCCCACGCGCAGGTCGAGCCAGGCGTCGTCGCAACGGGCCAGGGACCGGTCGGCCGCGCTCATCGCGTCGGCCACCCGGGTCAGGGTCGCGCGGTCGGCTCCCTCGCGGGCCAGTTCGGCGGCCGAGAGGGCCGCCCGCCGGGCACTGGCGTAGGCGCGTAAGGCCGCCTCGTCGTCCACGGCCTCGGGCGCGCCGGGGCCCTCGGGGGGCGGTGGCGTATCGGGGGCGTTGGCCGGGCCGGCCGTGTCGAAGGGCTGGTCGGATCGCATTCCACTCCCCCTGCCTGGGTGTCACGTGGCACGTGCGCGGGTGCGGCCTCGGGCCCGGCCCACGGCCCGGCTCCGCTGCGCGGCAGGCTCAGGGTACCGGCGCCGGCACGCGGATTCACGCCCTCGACGCCGGCCCGCCGACGGGGTGTCGGCGGGCCGGCGTCGGGCGCTCGGGGCGGGTTCCGGGGCGCCCGGCGTCGGGTTCGGGGCCCAGGACGCCGGCGCCCACGTACGCCGGTACCGGGCGCCCCGGTCTCACGCGTCGGGGTTCACGCGCTGGCGGCGAAGGCCGCCGCCGCGGCCCGCTTCTCCAGCGTGACCAGACTCAGCGAGCGGCTGACCCGCTCGGTGCCGATCTGCGCGTAGCCGCACTTGCGGTACAGCCGCAGGTTGCCCTCGCTGCGGTGGCCGGTGCTCAGCCGGTACCGCATAGCCCGCTCGGCCGCCAGGCGGCCCTCGATGGCGGCCAGCAGCCGGCCGCCGAGGCCGTGTCGCCGCATGCGCGGGTGGACGATCAGCCCGGCGAGCGCGGCGGTGCCGTCCTCGTGCACGGCGCCCCGTACCGAACCGACGACCTCCTCGCCGAGCCGGGCCACCAGCACCCAGCCGTCGCCCAGCTCGGCACGGAGGTCGTCGAGGGTCTGGGTCAGCGGCTCGATGGAGTAGTCGCCGTACAGCTCGGCCTCGCTCTGGTAGCAGAGGTACTGGAGCTTGAGGATCTGCTCGGCGTCCTGCTCGCTCGCCGGAGAGATGGTCACGCTCATGCCCATGTGCGCATGCCTCCTCTGTGAGTGCTCCGGCCGCGGTGAGGGTGACGGCGCGGCGGAGCGTGAGTGCCCTGACAGGAGTCGCCGCGGGGAAGGCGTCGTCTCCGTGGCGCCGATTGTCTATCGCTCCATTCCCCGGGGTTCAGGAGCGGCAACCTCCGCCAGCAGCATTCTGCGCAGGCTTCCAAGGCAACGGGAACGTACCGGCCCCAGACTCCCCTGTGAGATTCCCAACTCACCGGCGATTTCACGGTAGGTCGCGTCCGCGCTCGACATCATGGCGAGCAGCACGCTCGGGCACCTGCCCGGTAAGCGGCGCACCGCCGCGCGGACCCGGTGCGACTCGGTGGCGGCCAGCGCCGTTTCCTCGGTGTCCGGCGCGTCCGCGTGGGCCGGTACGTCGTCGATGGCGGCGTAGGGCACCTCGTGGCGGACCCGTCGCCGCGCGCCCCTGGCCTCGGCCCGCACCGCCGCGCGCAGCCAGCCCGCCCAGCCGGCGCGGCGCACCGGTGGGCCGCCGGCCTCCGCCCGCTCCAGCAGCCGTACCCACACCCCCTGTTCGAGGTCGGCGGGGTCGAGCCCGGCCCCGGGCGCCTCGGCCGCCGCCTCCGCCACCAGCAGGGGCCCCAGCGCCGCCAGCAACAGCTCGCCGCTCCACCCCTCCCGCGCGCCGGCGCCGGCGGTGGGCACGCCGGCAGCCGACGCGGCGCGGACGGGGATGGCGGGAGCGGGGGTGGCGGGAGGTCGCGGGGCGGTGCGCGTCGGGGTGGCGGACGGGAGTGGGCCGGCGTCGCGGTGGGGGGTGGGAGCGTGGGGGTTCATGTCGCGCTAGACAGCGCCCCGCCCGCCCCCGGTTGCCGCCCTCACGCCACGTCACCCGACCGGGCTCGACGCCGTCCCCGATGTTGACGGACCACGAACAGCGTGCTCCGGCCCGGTGGCTGGTCCAGCCCACCGGCCCGGAGCACGCGGGAGCCGCCGCCTCCTCCCCCGTCGCGGCGGCCCGCGCCCCGCGCCGGGTCAGCCTCCCCCCGAATAGAGGCTGACCCGGTGCGCGGGCGGCTACTTGCCGACGAAGTCGGCGCGGGCCAGCAGCGCCGTGTCGGGGTTGTCGGAGAAGATCCCGTCGATGCCGGTGGCGAAGTACGCCTTGAGGGCGCCGAAGGCGTCGCCGTACGCGGCGGGGTCGGTGCCCTTGCGGAAGTCCAGCGGCAGGAAGGTGTTCTCGTTGCGCAGCGTGTACGGGTGCACGAGCAGCTTCCTGGCGTGCGCGTCGCGCACCAGGGTGGTGGGCGTGCCGAGCTTGCCGCTCGTCTCGCGCGGGATGACCAGCGACAGGTCCGGGCCGATGCCGCGCGCGAAGCGGGCGATCCAGGCCAGGCCCTTCGGGGTGACCAGGTCGGCCACGGTGCGCGGGTCGCCCGACTCGACGAAGTCGTAGGGGCGCGAGGACGGCGAGGAGAGCAGCACCACGCCGGGGCAGTTCACCAGCTTGCTCAGCCGCTCGATGCTGGTGGGCTCGAAGGACTGGAGGAAGTTGGGCGAGTTGTGCCGGTGGCGGCCGTACGCGCGCAGCAGCTTGGCCAGGCGCGGCTCCAGCGCCAGGCCGATGGTGCGGAAGTAGGTGGGGTGCTTGGTCTCGATGTGCAGCCAGACGCGGCGCCCGCGACGCCGGCCCTCGCGCTCGGCCCACTCCAGCACCTCGGCGAAGGTGGGCACCTCCCAGCGGCCGTCGTAGAGCGTGTTCTGCTGGCGGGTGCCGGGGATGCGCTCGGTGGCGCGCAGGGTCTTGAGCTCGGCGAGCGTGAAGTCCTCGGTGAACCAGCCGGTGAGCTTGGTGCCGTCCACCGTCTTGGTCGTCTTGCGGTCCGCGAACTCCGGGTGGCGCGCGACGTCGGTGGTGCCGGTGATGTCGTTCTCGTGCCGGCACACCAGGTGCCCGTCCTTGGTCGGCACCAGGTCCTGCTCGATGACGTGGGCGCCCATGTCGAGGGCGAGCTGGTAGGAGCCCAGGGTGTGCTCGGGGCGGTAGCCGCTGGCCCCCCGGTGGGCGACGACCGTGGGAACCGGCAGGTCGTGCTGGCCGGACGGACCCCCTCCGGGCCCCCGGCCGGCGGCGGTGGCCGCGCCGGTGCCCGACCACACCATCGCTCCGGCGCCGATGGCCGCGGCCCCCAGTAGGGTGCGTCGTCCGGGCCGCTGCTCCTGCTCCATGCCTACTCCTCGTCTCGCCTGTGCGGGGGGCTGATCGTAGGCGTGCGCGTCTTGCGTGGCGGAGACATCGGGCCCAACGGCGCGCGAACAGCCGTCAACCTCGCGCACCGGGGCCCCGAGCCCGGTGTGCGCACAGGCGGTACCCGCGAGTATCGTCCTCACCTGCGCGGGTGTCCGGCGGGCCGGTGGGCCCGGCCGACACCCGGCGGGGTGCGCACCACGCGCCACGTTCCGACCACCACCGACCGGAGGGTCCGTTGTCCCGCATCGTGCTGAAGGCGATTCTCGGAGTGCTCATGCGCGTCCTGTTCCGCCCGAAGGTGGAGGGGGCGGAGCGCGTTCCCGGCGACGGTCCGGTGATCCTGGCCGGCAACCACGTCACCTTCATCGACTCGATGTTCGTCAGCCTGATCGTCAAGCGCCCGGTGTACTTCATCGGCAAGGACGAGTACGTGACCGGCAAGGGGCTCAAGGGCCGGCTGATGGCCTGGTTCTTCCGTACCAGCGGCATGATCCCGGTGGACCGCGACGGCGGTCACGGTGGCGTCGCGGCGCTGATGACCGGCCGCCGCGTGCTGGAGGAGGGCAAGGTCTTCGCGATCTACCCCGAGGGCACCCGTTCGCCCGACGGCCGCCTGTACCGGGGGCGTACCGGTGTCGCCCGTCTGGCGCTGATGACGGGGGCCGCCGTCGTCCCGTTCGCGATGATCGGTACCGACAAGGTGCAGCCCGGCGGCAAGGGCCGCCCGCACATCGCGCCGGTGACCGTCCGCTTCGGCGAGCCGCTGGACTTCTCCCGCTACGACGGCATGGAGCGCGACCGCTACGTGCTGCGCGCCCTGACCGACGAGGTCATGAGCGAGGTCATGCGCCTCTCGGGCCAGGAGTACGTGGACGTGTACGCGACCAAGGTCCGGGCCGCCTGACCGGCTCTTCCTCCGCTTGATCCCCCCACCGCCGCCCGCCAGTCGAGTGATACTGGCGGGCGACGTGCGTGGGTCGCGCGCCTGCTGAGGAGGCGTGGCGCGGGGAGGGAACCGGTGGCCGGGGACCCGCGACGCATCGGCCCGTTCCACGGGGACCGCCGCCCAGCGCCTGGTGCGGCGGGCGGGCCGCGACGTGCTCAACCCCCGTCTGCTGGACTGGTGTGCGAAGTTGGCCAAGGAGCGCGTCGGCGACGCCATCGGCGAGCTGCTGAGCGGCGCGCTCAGCCCCGCCGAGGCCGTCCGCGCCATCCAGCGGGCGGCCGACGTGGTGGCGAAGGACGCCACCACACACCGTCGCCGCCATGCCTGACGCCGTTGCCCGCCCGGCGCGCGCCGGGCGGGCGACGAACACGGGTCGGGCGGGCGACGAGCGCCGACCGGGCCTACGCGCCGGGCTCCCGCTGACTGTCGCGCGGGGCGCGGGTGGTCGCCCCGGCCAGCGTCTCGGCCTCGGCGGCGGTGTTCGCCAGGCGTTGGCCACGCAGCAGGAACCAGGCGACGACGGCCGTGGCCAGCAGCACGGCGGCCCCCACCGCCGCCGCGATCCGCAGCCCGTCCACGAACGCCTCCTGCGCCGCGCTCAGCAGGGCCTCCCCCTGGCCGGACGGGAGGTCGCGGGTGGCCTCGACGGCGCCGCCGAGCGACTCGTGGGCCTCGGACGCCGCCCCGTGGGGTGTGCCGGCCGGGGTCGCGAAGTCGCGGTAGACGCCGGTGACGATGGAGCCGAGCAGCGCGATACCGAGCGCGGCGCCCAGCTCGTAGGCGGTCTCGGAGACCGCCGACGCGGCGCCGGCCTGGTCGCCGGGCACGCTGGAGAGGATGACGTCGGCGGTGACCGTGAAGGAGAAGCCGGCCCCCACGCCCACCACCAGCAGCACCGTGCCCAGCAGCGGGTAGCCGGTGTTGGTGTCCAGCCAGGACAGCGCGGCCAGGGCCAGACCGACGGCCGCCAGGCCGCCGGAGACCACGATGCGGACCGAGAACCGGCGCGCGACCACCCCGGCGACCAGGCCGGCGGAGACCGCGCCGACCGCGGCCGGCAGCTCGGCCAGGCCGGCCTCCAGCGGCTGCCGGTCCTGGACGAGCTGGAGGAACTGGGACAGGAAGAAGACCAGCCCGGACAGGCCGAGGATGGTCAGCAGGTCGGCCAGGACCGCCCCGGAGAAGCCCCGGTGGTGGAAGAGGCGCATGTCGAGCAGCGGCGAGGGCAGCGTGAGCTGGCGACGGACGAACCAGGTCAGGGCCAGTACGCCGACCACGCCCGCGACGGCGACGTCCCAGCCCATGCCGTGCGAGGCCGCCTCCTTGATGGTGTAGACGACACCGATGACCCCGACCAGGGACAGCCCCACGCTGGGCAGGTCCCAGGGGCCGGGCGAGGGGTCGCGCGACTCGGGCAGCAGCCGGATGCCGACCAGCACGAGCACGGCCATCACCGGCAGGTTGATCAGGAAGACCGACCCCCACCAGAAGTGCTCCAGGAGGAAGCCGCCCACCACCGGCCCGATCGCCGCGCCGGCCGAGGCCGTCGCGCCCCAGATGCCGACGGCCAGGCTGCGCTCGCGCGGGTCGTCGAAGAGGTTGCGGATCAGCGCCAGGGTGGCGGGCATCAGCGTGGCGCCCGCGACACCGAGCAGCGCCCGCGCCACGATCATCATTTCCGGGCTGGTGGCGTACGCGTTGAGTACGGAGATCGCGCCGAAGGCGACCGAGCCGATCAGCAGCAGCTTCTTACGGCCAATCCGGTCACCGAGGCTGCCCATGGAGACGAGCAGGCCGGCGATCACGAACGAGTAGACGTCGCCGATCCACAGCAACTGGGTGCCCGAGGGGCGCAGGTCCTCGCTGAGGAAGGGGGTGGCCAGGCCGAGGACCGTGGCGTCCACGGCGACCAGCAGCACCGCCAGCACCAGCACGGCCAGCGCGAGCCAGCGTCCGGGCCGTGGCGTCTGTGTACTGGAGTGGGCCCCGGAGCCCGTTGTCGCTATCCGACCGCTCATTACTCCATGCTCCGTCGCACGCCGCCCAGCAGCAGCTCGGCGATCATTTCTTCCGTGTCCTTGGGCGCTATCCGGCCCGCGTGCGCGGCCCAGGCCGCGGCCCCGATCAGGCCGTACAGGGCCTCGGTGCACCACGCGGCGGTGAGGTCCACACGGAACTCGCCGCGCTCCTGGCCCCGCCGGAACAGATCGGTCATGCGGGCGTCCAGCCGGTCCCAGCCCTCGTAGACCTCGCCTTCGAAGAGCTGGTTCTCGGTGGTCAGGAAGGCCAGCAGGGCGGCCTCGGGCTTGATGTGGGCGATCAGTCGGCGCAGGGCGTCCGTCGCGGCGCCCTCCTCGATGGCGGCGGCGTCCAACGCCGCCTCGAAGCGCGCTATCCCCAGCTCTTCCAACGCCTTGACCAGCGCGTCCCGCCCAGCGAAGTGCCGGTGCAGCGTGGCGCGGCTGATCCCGGCCGCCTTGGCGATCTCGTCCATGGAGGCGGTCGCCTTGCGGGTCAGCAGGGTCGCCGCCGCGCGCAGCACCTGGCTTCGGTCCACCGTCATGAGACGACCATACGTCATTTGAGACAGCAACGTCTCACGGCGGGGAGAGGGCCGCCCGGGGCCGGTGCGGTGCGCGTACGGTCCGGTGGGGCCACGCGGCGGGAGTCACGCGGGGAGGCACGAAGGGCCCGCGCGCGGCGTTCACGTGCGGGGCCTTTCGCGCGCGGGCGCGTACGGGTTCACGGGGACGCGGGGGCGGGCGTGCGGCGGGGGGCTGGTGCGAGCGTCGCGGGGGGGTGGGAACGCCGGAGGCCGGGCGGGCCCGTGGGGACCTGCCCGGCCTCGTGCGGCGCGAGGGCGCGAGCGCAGCCGCCGCGCGCCCGGACGCGCTAGCGCTTGGCCTCGGTCCACTCGCGCTGGACGACCAGGTCCGCCTTGATCTCGGCGAGCTGGACGGCGACGGCCGAGGGCGCGGTGCCGCCCCGCCCGTCACGCGAGGCCAGCGCGCCGGAGACGCTGAGCACCGAACGGACCTCGGGCGTCAGATGTGGTGAGATCGCGGCGAACTGCTCGTCGGTGAGCTGGTCGAGCTCGATGCCCGCCGCCTCGCACACCTTCACGCACTCCCCGGCCACCTCGTGCGCGACCCGGAACGGCACGCCCTGCCGGACCAGCCACTCGGCGATGTCGGTGGCGAGCGAGAAGCCGGCGGGGGCCAGTGCGGCCATCCGCTCCTCGTGCACGGTGAGGGTGGCCATCATCCCGGTGAACGCCGGCAGCAGGACCTCCAGCTGGTCACAGGAGTCGAAGACCGGCTCCTTGTCCTCCTGCAGGTCGCGGTTGTACGCCAGCGGCAGCGCCTTCAGCGTGGCCAGCAGCCCCGTCAGGTTGCCGATCAGACGGCCCGACTTGCCCCGCGCCAGCTCGGCGATGTCCGGGTTCTTCTTCTGCGGCATGATCGAGGAGCCGGTGGAGAACGCGTCGTGCAGCGTCACGAAGGAGAACTCCTTCGTGTTCCACAGGATGACCTCCTCCGCGATCCGGGACAGGTCGACGCCGATCATGGCCGTGATGAAGGCGAACTCGGCGGCGAAGTCACGGGCGGCCGTGCCGTCGATGGAGTTGCCGGACGCGCCGCGCTCGAAGCCGAGGTCGGCCGCGACCGCCTCCGGGTCGAGCCCGAGCGAGGAGCCGGCCAGCGCGCCGGAGCCGTACGGCGAGACGGCGGTGCGCTCGTCCCACTGCCGCAGCCGCTCCGCGTCCCGGCCCAGCGCCTGCACGTGGGCCAGCACGTGGTGGGCGAAGAGCACCGGCTGGGCGTGCTGGAGGTGGGTGCGGCCGGGCATGGCGGCGGCCGGGTGCGCCTCGGCCAGGGAGACCAGCGCGTCCTGCAGGTCGGCGATCAGTCCGCCGACGATACGGGCGTGGTCGCGCAGGTACATCCGGAAGAGGGTGGCGATCTGGTCGTTGCGGGAGCGGCCAGCGCGCAGCTTGCCGCCGAGGTCGGGACCGAGACGCTCCAGCAGGCCGCGTTCCAGGGCGGTGTGCACGTCCTCGTCCGCGACGGTGCCCACGAACGCGCCGGTGGCGACGTCGGCCTCCAGCCGGTCGAGGCCCTCCAGCATGCGGGTCAGCTCGTCGACGGTGAGCAGCCCGGCGGTGTGCAGCACACGCGCGTGCGCGCGCGAGCCGGCGATGTCGTACGGGGCCAGCCGCCAGTCGAAGTGGACGGAGGCCGAGAGGGCGGCCAGGGCCTCGGCGGGGCCGTCGGCGAACCGTCCGCCCCACAGCCGGACGTCACCGCTGTTGCTGCTCAACTTTGCTCCTCAACAATCGCGCTCGAAGGTGGCGGGTGTGCGACCGCCTCCCCACCGGGAGGGCGAGGAGGCGGCGGTGGCGGCAGGGTACGTCTCAGGCCAGGTCGCGCTTGGCGGCGATCTTCGAGGACATGCCGAAGATCTCGATGAAGCCCTTGGACAGCGACTGGTCGAAGGTGTCGCCGGTGTCGTAGGTGGCCAGGTTGAAGTCGTACAGCGACTGCTCGGAGCGCCGACCGGTGACGACCGCGCGACCGCCGTGCAGGGTCATCCGGATCTCGCCCGACACCTGCTGGTTGGCCTCGGCGATGAAGCCGTCCAGAGCCCGCTTGAGCGGCGAGAACCACAGGCCGTCGTAGACCAGCTCGCTCCAGCGCTGCTCGACCTGGCGCTTGTAGCGGGCCAGTTCGCGCTCGACGGTGACGTTCTCCAGCTCCTGGTGGGCGGTGATCAGCGCGATGGCGCCGGGCGCCTCGTAGATCTCCCGGGACTTGATGCCCACCAGCCGGTCCTCGACCATGTCGATCCGGCCGATGCCCTGCGCCCCGGCGCGCTCGTTGAGCTGCTGGATGGCCTGCAGGACGGTGACGGGCTTGCCGTCGATGGCGACCGGCGCGCCCTCCTTGAAGGTGATGACGACCTCGTCGGCCTCGCGCGGGGTGGCGGGGTTGGACGTGTAGTCGTAGACGTCCTCGATCGGCGCGTTCCAGATGTCCTCCAGGAAGCCGGTCTCCACGGCCCGCCCGAAGACGTTCTGGTCGATGGAGTACGGCGACTTCTTGGTGGTCGCGATCGGGAGGTTGTTCTCCTCGCAGAAGGCGATGGCCTTGTCCCGGGTCATGGCGTAGTCACGGACCGGGGCGATGCACTTCAGGTCGGGGGCCAGCGAGGAGATGCCGGCCTCGAACCGCACCTGGTCGTTGCCCTTGCCGGTGCAGCCGTGGGCCACGGTGCTCGCGCCGTGCTTGTGCGCGGCGGCCACCAGGTGCTTGACGATGGTGGGCCGGGAGAGGGCGGAGACCAGCGGGTAGCGGTCCATGTAGAGCGCGTTGGCCTTGATCGCCGGGAGGCAGTACTCGTCGGCGAACTCGTCCCGGGCGTCGGCCACCTCCGCCTCCACCGCACCGCAGGCGAGCGCGCGCTTGCGGATGACGTCCAGGTCCTCGCCGCCCTGTCCGACGTCCACGGCCACGGCGATGACCTCCGCACCCGTCTTCTCGGCGATCCAACCGATGCAGACGGAGGTGTCCAGGCCGCCCGAGTAGGCGAGTACGACGCGCTCGGTCACGGGTTTCTCCTTACGATGCATACGCTGACTGGCATAATTATGCATCGCTCCGTATGTTTCGTCAACGCGCCACGGAGGGGGTGTCGGGGGCACACCCGCCGACCCCCTCCCGCGTGGGGTGCGCGGGCCGGCCCGGTGCGCGGGAGCGCGCCCACCCGGGGGCCGGCCCGGAGGGCGGGCGGTCCGGCTCAGTCCGCCCCGCGCAGCTCCTCGGCCAGGACGCTGGCGTGGCTGAGCGACAGGTCCCGCGTCGCGGTCAGCAGGGTCAGGGGGCCGTCCGTGGCCCGCTCGCGTAGCTGGCCCAGCGCGGCACGGGCGGCGGGCTCGGCCAGTTCGGCCCGGTAGCGGCGGGAGAACTCGTCGAGCCGCGCCGGGTCGTGTCCGTACCAGCGGCGCAGCTCCGTGGAGGGCGCCGCGTCCTTGCACCAGTCGTCCAGGTGCGCGGCGGCCTTGGCCAGCCCGCGCGGCCAGATCCGGTCGACCAGCACCCGGGCCCCGTCGCCCGACTCCGGCTCCTCGTACACCCGGCGCACGCGCACCGTCGTGTCTCGCGTCATGAACGCCTCCAGTCATCGTCCAGCCCCGTTGTTCATGATGTGGGGTATGGGAAAGACATACACAGGCATAGAGGGTCGACTGCGGACGTTCATCGAGGCACAGAAGATCTTCTTCACCGGCACCGCGCCGCTGTCCGGCGACGGCACGGTCAACCTCTCGCCCAAGGGCGTCTCCGGGTCGTTCGCGGTCCTGGACGAGCGGACCGTGGCCTATCTCGACTTCGCCGGCAGCAACGCCGAGACCATCGCCCACCTGCGGGAGAACGGCCGCATCACGCTGATGTGGTGTGCCTTCGACGGGCCGCCGAACATCGTGCGGGTCCACGGGCGCGGCGAGCCCGTCTTCCGGGACGACCCGCGCTGGACGCAACTGCTGGGCCACTTCCCCACCGTGGACCCCACGCCGCACGGCCTGCGGGCCATCATCGTCGTGACGGCCGACCTGATCCGCGACACCTGCGGTTACGCCGTCCCGTTGATGGACTACCGGGAGGACCGTGACCTGCACGCCCGGCGCTTCGCGCGCGAGGACGACGCCTCGCTCGACGCGTACTTCCAGCGCAAGGAGTACATCGGCACGAGCATCGACGGCCTGCCCGGCCTCCCGCTACCGCTGCCGCCGTCGTCGCCTCCCGCCGACCTCCCGGAGGCGCCCCGCGTCCCCGGGCCGCGCTCGCCCGCCTGAGTCGGCGGGTCAGCGGCGGCGGGGCCGGCGCGCCGGATGCGAGCCGACCAGCGGCGGGAGAAAGAGGCCGGCCCCACCCGCCGCCACGGGTGAGCCGGCGGCCGGGGCACCGGCCGCGAGGAGGGCCCGCGCCGTCCGGCCACCGGCGGCCGGTCCGCCGGCCCCGTGCCGCGCCCCGTCCGTCGGCTTACGCGCGGGGTCGGCCCGCCGGGGCCGGTGCGCCACCGTCCGTCAGCGCGCCCACGCCCGGCGCAGCGCGGCGATCTCCTCCGGCGTGCTCGCGCGGGCGATGTAGGGGATGTCGAGCAGATGGCGGGTGTGCTCCTCGCCCATCCGTTCGCGCACCACGTGGGCGTCGGCGAGGACCTGGGCGTAGAGGGACGCGCCGTCCATGCAGAAGACGTCGATCAGGGTGAGGCGGCCGTCCAGGGCGCGGCGTACGTTGCCCTCGTTCAGGTCGATGCCGTCCCACCAGGGCGTGTTCTGCCGGTAGGCGGCGTTCACGTGCTGGGCCGCCTCGTGTACGGCGGCGAAGTCGGGGTCCCCGGCGATCTCGGGGAGCAGCGCCGCCGCGTCCACGGCCGCCCCGCGCGGGGCGCTCGCGTCCGAGGTGACCGACTGCGGTACGGAGGTCGGGCGCTCGCTCCAGTGGTGTTGGACCGCGAGGGCCACCGCCTTGTCCACCGGAGTCAGGAACTCCATGACCGTCAGCGTGCCGCCGCCGGCCAGCGCCTCGGCCCGCTCGACGCGCGGCAGATAGGGGTTGCCCGCGCAGCGCTGGCACAGGTCGAGGAAGGCCGCGTACGCCGGGTCGAAGGGGCACACCCGGGCGGCGAGGTGGCCGCTGGGCGAGCGCAGCCCCACCGCCCAGTCGCCGACGCCGCACGGGACCCAGCCCAGGGCGACGAGACGGGCCGTCGCGTCGCGGTGCGTGCCCCGCGCCCAGGGGTGGTCGGCGAGCGGGGCCAGATCGGCACTGACGGTCGTCGGGTGATCGAAGGTGTGCATCCGGGCAGCCTAGAAGCCGAAGTGCGGGCGGGGACACCGGATTTCACGACGCCCCGGCGCCACCCCGACCGCCCCGCCAGACATGCCGCCGGGCCGCTCCCCCGCCACCCGCACCGCACGGCCGCCGCCCTCCCCCGGGCCGCGTGCCCCACACGCCCGCCGCGCCCCACGTCCCACCGCCCCGTCACCGGTCCGCGAGCCGGCGGGCGCGCCGACGCGGGACCCGGGTCGGGCCGAGCTCCCGCCGCGGGCCGGGCTCGCGCGGCGCGGGGCGCGGTCGCCGGCGCGAGCCGGGCGTGCCCCAACAGGGTGTACGGCGAACGCTAGTTGGCCCGCGCGTGCCGGGCCCGTAGTGGGCGAAGTTGTGGCAAGGTGTCGCGGTGTCGGGGGAAGAGTGCGAGCCTGGAACACGCCGCCGAGCGCGTGCGTAAGGAGCTGACACATGTCCACAGAGAGCACCCGCGCCACCATCGACGCCTACCTGGGCAGGACCCGGGCCCGCGACCTGGACGGCGCGGTGGCGCTGTTCTCCGAGGACGTCGACTGGGACGCGCCGGCCTCGGGCGCGGCTCCCTGGTCGGGGCGGCGCTCCTCGCGTGCCGAGGTCGCGGAGTTCTTCCGGCTGTTGCACACCTATCTCGCGCCCCAGGACTTCACCGTCACGCACACCGTGGTCGAGGGCGAGCAGGGCGTGATCATCGGGCATCTGACGGACACCGTGAGGGCCACCGGCGCGACGCTGGCCACGCCGTTCGCCGCCCATGTCACCGTGCGGGACGGCCAGATCGTCGGCTACCGCCTCTTCGAGGACACCCACGCGCTGGCGAAGGCGCTCAACGGGGTGCCCGGCCCGCCCGGCGCGGGCGAGGCGGACGCCCCCGCCGGCTGACCGCGCCCGCACCACACCCCGCCGACCGACCCCGGCCCCGACAGCCCGAGCGCGGCCCGGCCCCCGCCCCGCCGGTGTCGCGGCCCCGTCGCCCCACGCCGGGGCGGGCCCCGCGCCCACCGGGCACCCCGTACGTCGCCCCGCCGAGCCGCCCCGTGGGGGTGGCTCGGCCGGCGAGGAGCACCAGCCAGAAAGGCCCCAGCCGATGAGCCTCAACGACACGTTGTCCCAGCCGGCGGTGCGCGCCTTCGTCGCGGCCGTCAACGCCTGCGACCGCGACGCCCTGTGGGCCACGCTCACGCCCGACGCGTCCATGACCGACGACGAGAAGGAGCACAACCTCGTCGAGTGGGCCGAGCGGGAGGTCTTCACCTCCCACCCCAGCATGGACGTCGAGTGGGAGTCGCCGGACGGGCTGTCGCTGCGCGCCCGCTACCACAACGACGTCTGGGGCGACCTGTCCTCCGCGTGGACGTTCACGCTCACCGACGGGAAGATCAGCCACTTCGCGGCCGGGCCGGCCTGAGGGGCGACCGGCCGGCCCCGGCCGGGCGGCCCGCCGACGGTTCGGCGGCGCGCGAGGGGCCCGCGCCGCAGGGCCCAGGGCCCGCCCCGGGCGGGCGGTCGACGTCGCGTGCCGGTCTGGCCGCCCCCCGGTGCCAGCGCCGCCGCCCCCAGCCCATCGACCCACACGGCGACGGTCACAGGAGGGGAGCCGGGTGAGCCACCCTCCGGGGGACGCCGCGAGCACCACGGGGAACACGGCGGTACGTCTGCGGCTGCTGGGCCCGGTGGGCATCGAGGTGGACGGCCGGGCGGTCAGCCTCGGCCCGCAGCAGTGCGCGCTGCTCGCCCTCCTCGCGCTGGCCGGCGGACGGGCGGTGAGCACCGCGCGGATCGTGGACGCCCTGTGGGAGGGCGCGGCGCCGGGCGGCGCGGTGACCACCCTGCGCACCCACATCCTGCACCTGCGGCGCATCCTGGAGCCCGAGCGCCGGGCCAGGGACGGCTTCCGCGTCCTGGTCAGCTCGGGCGGTCGCAGCAACACCAACTACGCGCTGCACCTGGCCGAGCGGGACGTGGACGCGCTGTGGTTCCTGCGCCTGGCCCGCCAGGCGCGGCAGGCGCTGGCCGCCGGCGACGCCCGGGGCGCCGTCACGCACTGGGACGCGGCCCTGGCCCTGTGGACGGGGCCCGCGCTGGACGGCGTACGCGAGCGGGGCTTCGCGCTCGCGGAGGCGGAACGGCTCACCGAGATGCGGGTGGTGGCCCGGGAGGAGCGGGTGGACGCGCTGCTCGGGCTCGGCCGCGACGAGGAGGCCATCGACGAACTCGGCACCCTCGTCGAGGAGCATCCGCTGCGCGAACGGCCCCGCTGCCAGCTCGTCCTGGCGCTCTACCGGGCGGGGCGGCAGGCCGACGCGCTCGGCGCCTACCGCGACGTACGCCGGGTACTGGACGTCGAGTTGGGCATCCAGCCGGGGCGCGCGCTCCAGGAGCTCCACCAGCGGGTGCTGAACGCGGACCCGACCCTGCACCTCGACACACCCACGACAGCACCCGCGCCCCCGCCGGCGACGGCGGAGCCCGCGCCGGCCGCCCCCGCCACCGGTCCGCCCGCCGCCGCCGCGCCGCCGGCTCCCGTCGGGGCGGCTCCCGTGCCGCGTCAACTGCCGCTGGACGTGGCCGGGTTCACGGGGCGGGTGGAGCGGCTGCGGGAGCTGGACGCGCAGCTCGCCGTGCGCTCCCAGGCGGCCGAGCGGACGCTGGTGATCTCCTCCGTCTCGGGCATGGCCGGCGTCGGCAAGACGTCGCTGGCCGTGCACTGGATGCACCGGGTGGCCGACCGCTTTCCCGACGGGCAGCTCTACGTGAGCCTGCGCGGCTACGCGCCGGGCGCGCCGCTGGCGCCCGAGGAGGCGCTGGGCCAGTTGCTGCGCGCCCTGGGGGTGCCGATCGGGCACCTGCCGGAGGGGCAGGACGAGAAGGCGGCCCTGTACCGGTCGCTGCTGGCCGGCAAGCGGACCCTGATCCTGCTCGACGACGCCGCCGCGCTCGAACAGGTACGGCCCCTGCTGCCGGCCTCCCCCACCTGCTGTGTCGTGGTCACCAGCCGCAACGACCTGCGCGGCCTCACCGCCTTCCACGACGCGCACCACATCGACCTGGGGGCCTTCCAGGAGGAGGAGTCGCTGGCGCTGCTGGCCCGCGTCGTCGGCGCGGAGCGGGTGCGCGCGGAGCCCGAGGCCGCCGCCGAGATCACCCGGTTGTGCGGACACCTGCCGCTGGCCGTCCGGATCGCCGCCGCCAACCTGCTGGGCAGCCGTGGGCGCACCCTGGCGGATCTGGCCGAGGACCTGCGCGAGGGCGACCGGCTGGCGGAGCTGTCCACGGGCGAGGAGTGGGCGACGGCGGTGGCGGGCCCCTTCGACCTGTCCTACCAGGCGCTGCCCGAGCCGGACCGGCGGCTGTTCCGCCTCCTTGGCCTGATGCCCGGTGCCGAGTTCTCCACCCGGGCCGCGGCCGTGCTGGCCGGGCTACCGGAGCGGGAGGCGGCCCGGCGGCTGGATCGGCTGTGCGCCCGGAGCCTGTTGGAGTCCTTCCGTCCCGGCCGCTTCCACCTGCACGAACTGCTGCGGCTGCACGGCCGGGACAAGGCGTCGCGCGGCGAGGCGCGGGACCGCGAGGCCGCCACCGGGCGCCTGTTCGCGTGGTACCTGGCCACCGCCGACAGCGCGGCGCAGCGGCTGTACGGGACGTTCTACTCGTGGTTCGCCGAGCCACCGCCCCCGCCCGACGACCCGCTGGCGGCGCCGCTGGCGTTCGCCGACAAGCAGGCGGCGCTCGGCTGGTTGGAGACCGAGCGGGGCAACCTGCTGGCCTGTGTCGAGCACACCGCCGAGCACGGCCCGTACCCGGTCGCCTGGCGCATCGCCCAGGTGCTGCACGGCTATCTGATGGCGCACGGGCAGCGCACGGACTGGCTGCGCGCCGCCGACGCCGGGTTGCGTGCCGCCGACGCCGACCAGGACGGGTACGGCCGGGCGGTCATGCACTGGAGCCTGGGGTACGTGCACTGGGAGCTGGCCCAGCACGAGAAGGCCCTGTGGCACAGCGAACGGGCCGAGCGCCTGTACGCGCGCGCCGGGCTGCTGGCCGAGAAGGGCGGGGCGCTCCTCGGGCTCGCCGCCGCCAGCCGGGAACGAGGACGGCTCGACACCGCGTACCACCACGCGCTGCGGGCCCGCGAGGTCTACCACGCGGTCAAGGAGCCGGCCGGGGAGATCTGGGCGTTGGCGCTGCTGGGCTTCACGTGCCTGGACCGGGGTCAGTTCGGGTCGGCGCACGCGCACTTCGCCGAGGGGCACGAGCTGAGCCGGTGCTCCAGCGACCCGCACGCGGCGCTGCTGCCGCTGTGGGGCCTGGGCGCCACGCTGCACGGCCTGGGCCGGTTGGCGGAGGCCGGCCGCGTCCTGCGGGACGCGCTGGAGGCCGCCGATCGACTGCCGTTCACCTACGCCGGTGAGGGCGTGCTGTGCTGTCTGGCGGTGCTCTGCCGAGACACCGGCGACCCGCGGATGGCGGTCAAACACGCCTCGGACGCCCTGCACACCACGCAGCGCACGCACCGGCGGCTGGTGGAGCCCGACGCGCTGAACGCGCTGGGCGCCGCGCTGCTGACGATGGACGACGTGGCCGGCGCGCTGGAGCGGCACGAACACGCGCTGCGGCTGGCCACGACGGCCGGTTGTCGCCGTGCCGAGGTCGCCGCCCGGGTCGGGCTCGCCGCCGCCTACCGGGTCCAGGGCACCTGCCGCGAGGCGCTGCCCCACGCGCACACCGCCCTGACCGTGGCCCGCCAGGCGGGCCTGCGCGTAGCCGAGGGCGAGGCCCTGACGGAACTGGCCGCCGTGCGGGCGGCGTCGCGCCAGCACGAGAAGGCGCGGGCGGCCGTGGAGCGCGCCCTGGTCGTCCACCGCGAGACCGGCTACCGGCCGGGCCTGGCCCGCGCCCTGGACCTGGCCGGCGCCCTGCTGCGGGAGCGCGACTCCCGCGCGGCCCAGCGCCATCAGCGCGAGGCGGGCGAGGTCTACGCCACGATGGGCCTGCCCGCCCCCGGCGCCCACACCGAGCCGAGCTGAACCACGGCGCCACCCTGCCTCCGGGCGACCGGGGAGGCCACCGGGCCGCTCGCCCTCCGGCCGAGCCGGGTGCGCGCGCCTCCTCGCGCCGGGTGCGCGTGCGGGCCGGGCCCCCGCGTGGGCCGCCGAGCCGGGTGACGTCCACACGGGCCCGGTCACATCCGTACGCGTCGGCCGCTTCCGTGTCCGGGCCGGGGCCGTCGCCCGTGGCGCCCGCCGTGGGCTCGGGTGGGGGCGCGTCAGGTCAGGGCGCGGGCGGCGGCCGTGGTGGCCGCCGCGACGAGCACGACCAGCGGCACCGGGGCCTTCAGCCGCCCGGCGACCAGGGCCGCGGCGAACCCGGTGACGCGGGCGTCGACGGCCAGGCCGTCGCCGTCGGGCCGCCCCAGGAGCTGGGTGACGACCAGCACGCAGAGCAGGGCCGGCGTCAGGTACTCCACGAAGCGCGGGAACCAGGCGGGCAGCGCGCGGTCCCCCATCACCAGCGACCCCGCGCCCTTGAGGAGGAAGGTCGTGGCCGCCAGGGCGATCAGGACGAGCCAGGTCGGATCGGTCACCGGGCCCGCCAGGTCGCCACGAGCGCGAGCAGGCAGGCCACGGCGATGGCCGCGTCGGGCAGGCCCGCGCCGGTCAGCAGCAGGGCGCCGGCAGCCGCCACCAGGGCCACCGGCCGCCGGCCCCGCCGACCGGCGGACCCCGTGTGCGGGGCCAGGAGCAGGAAGAACAGCACCGGTGAGACGACGTCCAGGCCGTAGCGGGTGACGTGCACGGCGGTGATCGGGCCGAGCGCCCCGGCCACGGTGCCGGCCACCCAGCCGAGCCAGAGCACGGCACCGGAGGAGAGCAGGCGCACCCGGTCGAAGCGGCCGTCGGCGTCGCTGGCGATCGCCCAGGACTCCTCGATGACCAGCTGTGACTCCACCGCGCGGCGGGCCCGACCGCCGCGCAGCGCGGGCAGGATGGCGAAGCCCATCACGAGGTAGCGCAGGTTGAGCAGGGTGCCCGCGAGGGCGGCGGCCACCCAGCCGCCCCCGCTGGCCAGCACCGAGACGGCCGCGAACTGGGAGGAGCCCACGAACACCAGCCCGGACAGGGTTGTCGCCGCCAGCGCGGAGAACCCGGAGCCCTTGGCCAGCACCCCGAAGGAGATGCCGAAGGCGAAGACGGCCACGGTGAAGGGCAGCGCCGCCCGCGCGCCCGCCCCGTAGGCCGCGCGCCGCCCCGCCATGGGCGCGCCCCGGCCCGGCGCGGGCGCGGCCTCGCTCACCGGCCCCCGCCCGCCGTGGTGACGGCGCCGGCGCACCGGCGGTCCGCGAGCGGCCGAGGGCCCGGCTCGCCGACCGCGACGGCGCGTGCGTGGACCGCGCGGACCGGCCGCGCCCCGTGCGCGGCCCCGGCGGGGAGCGTCCCGCCGGCGGAGGCGCGAGAGCGGGCCGGCGGGCCCGCGCTCACGTGGCGAACCCCCGCTCGGCGTACGGGAAGCCCTCCAGTTCGTTGGCCGGGGTGCTCTCGTCGCGGCGCGCGGCGTAGTAGATGCGCACCTCGTCGATGAGGCCGGCGTCGTTGAAGCGGTAGATCTCCACGCCGCGCAGGACGGTGCCCAGGCCCGGTTTGAAGCCGGTCCACTCGCAGACGGCGGTGCGGGTGCGCTCGTCGGCGAAGACGCCGTCCACCACCCAGGAGGAGGAGTGGGCCGCCACGTCGGCGCCCCAGCGCTCGACCATCGGGGCGATGCCGACGATGGGCCCGTGCATGCCCCGGGCGAGGTAGTGCACGACGTCCTCGGCCAGGCAGCGGGTGAACAGGTCGTGGTCCACGGTGTTGCACGCCTGGAAGTAGCGGCGGACGGCCGCCTCCATGTGGTCCGCGCTCAGCGCGGCCGGGTGCCGGTCGGTGGACGTCATGTCTCTCCCGGTACGAAGTGAAGCGGGGGGAGGGCGGCGAGTTGGCGGCGAGCCCGGCGCAGTACCCGCTGGTCGGCGGTGAACCGGTAGCGGTCGCCCGGCTCGCCGGCGGGCAGGAAGCGCCGCACGAACTCCCGTGCCTTTTCCCGGTAGTGCGCGGGGGAGGTCACGCGCGCCTCCAGGTCGGTGATGGCCGCCACGAGCTCGCCCAGCGCCGGCAGCAGCCGCTCGCGCTCCAGCGCGAAGCGCTCGCCGCGCGGGGTGAGCGCGCCCGTCGAACGCAGCCAGGAGAAGAGGAAGACCCCGGTGCCGGCGTCGAAGTTGCGTACGGCGTCCTCGGCCAGCGGATAGCGGAACACGCGCTCCAGCAGGATCATGGCGATCTGCTCCTCGGCGTAGGGCACCCCGCCCGCCGCGCAGGCGAGTGCGGTCTGGCAGTCCACCTTGGTCTCTTCGAGGAGTCCCACGAACCAGTTCGTCTTGAGTGTCAGGTGCTGGTCCAGCGGCCAGGCGCCCTGGTGGTGGAAGTAGTCGTGCAGGTATCCCCACAGCGAGCGGGCCTGGTAGCAGGTGTCGGCGTCCAGACCGCTGGAGGCGCGCGGGACCGACTCGGGGGTGAGGACGGCCTCGGCGGCGGGCAGCGCGTAGGTCTGGTGGATCGCGCGGAACTTGCTGAAGGTGAAGATCGCGTACGCCTGGGTGGTGATCTTGTCGTGGGCGGCCACGTTCTCCGGGAAGAAGACGAGGCAGTTGCCCTGGGCGAAGCCCGCGCTGCCCGCCAGGAGCACGGTGGCCTGCGCGGTGTTCCCCGGGTGCGGGTAGCGCGCGGCCACCGTCGCGAGGGAGCGCGGCTCGGCGCGGCGGACCAGGAAGAACTCCATGCGCTGGCCCACCGGCGGCACGCTGTTGGTGGTCCGCGTCGGCGCCAGGAACGCCGCCCACGCGCCGTCGGCCGGCGCCACCAGCGCGTCCCGGCTGCGCGCGAAGTGCGGCGGGGTGTCGAGCCCGGCGGCCAGCCAGTCGGCGACGTCCGCCCGCAGGGCCCGGGCCTGGTGTCGGCGCCCGTGCGCGGTGAACCAGCGCGCGGCCTGGTCGGTCAGCTCCCGCAGCGCTCTCGCGTCGGCCGGGGTGGGGGCGGCGATCGTGCCGTCGTCGCGCTGCTGGGCGCGGAAGGCGTCCACCCGCGGGATCACGGTGCGCACCAGGTCCCGCGTGGCGGGGGGCGGGGTGGCGGTGGGGCGCGCGGTGAGGCTCACGGCGCCGCCTCGATGACCTGGTGGACGGTGAAGACCATCGGCACCGCGCCGAAGTTGTGGACGATCCGCAACGCGTGGGCGCGGGCGGCCACCGCCGTGGTGATGCAGGCGTCGACCGCGCCGCCGGCGCAGTCGATGGCCGCCTGCGCGTTGCTCAGCGCGGGGCGCGCCTGGCAGGTGGGCGGCACCAGGCTGGCCGGGGCGGGGTGGGTGGCGACGGTGCGTGGCTCGCTGGGCGCGGTGGCCGAGACGGCCAGCACCATCTCGTGGGTGGGCATGAGGAAGCTGTCGACCATGCGGCAGGTGCGCAGGTTGTCGAAGACCAGGGTGTGCAGGTGCGGGTAGACGGCGCAGGCGACCAGCGCGTGCGCGCCGGTGCGGGGCAGGCCCTCCAGCGCCGACTCCAGCGAGGGGTGCAGGACGACCGTTCCGCTGCCGGTGAGACCACGGCGGTCAAGCCACCGCCGGGCGGCGGCCTCCAGGTTGGTCCCGGTGGGGCCGAGCGTGTGCAGTGTACGGATCAGGTCGACCGGGGACGGTGCTGCGGGCGCTACGCCTTCCGGCATGTCTCCCCCCAGTCCCCGCACGTGTGCACGGCACAGGTGTGGGCTCGGTGGTGGGCGTCGGCGGGTGCGGGGCAGCGTGTCGCCGCCGGCCAAGGGAGTGGCCGACGCGCTGACCCGGAATGTGAGCGTCCTCACGCTACCGCGCGGCCCCGGGGGTGTCGAGAACGACCAGCGGGTCCGCGCCACCTGCCCGGCGGACCCGTGGTGGAGGGTGAACGGGCAGGTGGCGGCGGGGTTGTCGGGGTCAGCGGGCGCGCTGGGCCAACCGCATCAGATGGTCGGCCAGCGCCTGCCCGCCGTGCGGGTCACGGCTGATGAGCAGCAACGTGTCGTCGCCCGCGATGGTGCCGATGATGTCGTGCACCTCGGCCGTGTCGATGGCCGAGGCGAGGAACTGGGCCGCGCCCGGCGGGGTGCGCAGCACTACGAGGTTGGCGGACGCCTCCGCCGAGATGAGCAGCTCGCCCGCGAGCCGGGCCATGCGGCCCTCGCTCGCCGACTCGCCCAGCGGTGCCCGTGGCGTACGGTCGCCGCCCTCGCTGGGCACGGCGTAGATCAGCTCACCACCGGTGTTCCGGATCTTCACCGCGCCCAGCTCATCCAGGTCGCGGGAGAGCGTGGCCTGGGTGACGGTCAGTCCGTCGTCGGCGAGCAGCTTGGCGAGCTGGCTCTGTGAGCGGACCGGGTGTCGGCCCAGGATGTCCACGATCCGGCGGTGGCGGGCGGTGCGGGTCTGCGGCACGGCCGGCCCGGTGTGGGCCTGCTCCCCACCGGTCACCTCGTTGTCCTGCGCCTCGGTCATCGTCTGTCAGTCTCCGGATCGTTGGTCCCCATCGGGCGCGCTGGCCCCATGCGGCACGGGTACCCCGTCGAGGACGGCGGGCAGCGCCCCAAGGAACGTGTCGATCTCCTCGTCCGTGACGATGAGCGGCGGCGCGAGCCGGATCACATCCGGCGCGACCGCGTTCACCAGCAGCCCGGCGTCCTGAGCCGCCTGCTGCACCCGCTGCGCCAGCGGCTCGTGCAGCACGATACCCAGCAGCAGGCCCGCGCCACGGACCTGGGCGACGTGCGGGTGGCCCAGCGCCTCGATTTCCCCGCGCAGCCGCTGCCCGACGCGCTGGACGTGGTCGAGTATTCCCTCGCTCTCGATCGTGTCGAGTACGGCCAGGGCCGCGGCGCAGGCCATCGGGTTGCCGCCGAAGGTGGAGCCGTGCTGGCCGGGGGCGAGCAGGTCGGCGGCGGGCCCGAAGGCGAGGGTGGCGCCGATGGGCAGGCCGCCGCCGAGCCCCTTGGCCAGGGTGACGACGTCCGCCTGGACGCCCTGGGCGCGGCTGGCGAACCAGTGGCCGGTGCGGCCGATACCGGTCTGCACCTCGTCGACGGCCAGCAGGGTGCCGGTGGCGCGGGTGATCTCGCGGGCGGCGGCCAGGTAGCCGGCCGGCGGCACGACCACGCCGTTCTCGCCCTGCACGGGCTCGACGATCACCAGCGCGGTGTCGGTGGTGACGGCCGCGCGCAGGGCGTCCGCGTCGCCGTAGGGCACGTGGGTGACGGTGCCGGGCAGCGGGAGGAACGGTTCCTGCTTGGCGGGCTGGCCGGTGAGGGCCAGCGCGCCCATGGTGCGGCCGTGGAAGCCGCCGACGGTGGCGACCATGTGGGTGCGTCCGGTGCGCCGACCGATCTTGAAGACGGCCTCGGCGGCCTCCGCGCCCGAGTTGCCGAAGTAGACCCGGCCGCCCTGGTCGGCGCCGTACAGGTGCAGCAGCCGCTCGGCGAGGGCGACGGGGGGTTCGGCGACGAACAGGTTGGAGACGTGGCCCAGGGTGGCGATCTGCTCGCTGACGGCGCGGACGACGGCCGGGTGGGCGTGCCCGAGCGAGTTGACCGCGATGCCGGCGACGAAGTCCAGGTACTCCCTGCCCTCGGCGTCCCACACCCGGGTGCCGCTGCCGCGGGTGAGCGGGACGCGCGGGGCGCCGTAGTTGTCCATCAGCGCGTCCTGCCAGCGCTTGGCCAGTACGGAGTTGCTCATCTGTGCTCCTCGTCCGGCACGACCATGGTGCCGATGCCCTCGTCGGTGAAGATCTCCAGCAGGATGGAGTGCGGTACCCGGCCGTCGATGACGCGCGCGGTGGTGACCCCGCCCCGCACGGCGTGCAGACAGCCCTCCATCTTGGGCACCATGCCGCTGGCCAGTTCGGGCAGCAGCTTCTCCAGTTCGGAGGCGGTCAGTTGGCTGATCACCTCGTCGCTGTGCGGCCAGTCCGCGTACAGCCCCTCGACGTCGGTGAGCACCATCAGCGTCTCGGCGCCGAGCGCGGCGGCCAGCGCGGCGGCTGCGGTGTCGGCGTTGACGTTGAAGACGCCGCCGGTCGGGCCGTCGGCCGTGTCCTGGCTGCGGGCGATGGAGGAGATCACCGGGATGCGGCCGTCGTCGAGGAGGGCCTGGATGGCGCCCACCTCGATGCGGGTGATCTCGCCGACCCGGCCCAGGTCGACCGGTGCCCCGTCCACCTCGGCGTAGCGCTTGGTGGCCGTCATGGTGTGCGCGTCCTCGCCGGTCATGCCGACGGCCAGCGGCCCGTGCTGGTTGAGCAGGCCGACCAGTTCCCGCTGCACCTGGCCGGCCAGCACCATCCGCACGACGTCCATCGCCTCGGGCGTGGTGACCCGCAGGCCGGCCGCGAACGTCGACTCCAGGCCGAGCCGGTCGAGTTGGGCGCTGATCTGCGGGCCCCCGCCGTGCACCACCACCGGGCGCAGGCCGGCGTGCCGCAGGAAGACGACGTCCTGGGCGAAGGCGGCCTTAAGGTCCGCGTCGACCATGGCGTTGCCGCCGAACTTGATGACGACGCACTTGCCGTGGTGCCGGGTCAGCCACGGCAGCGCCTCGATGAGCGTGCGGGCCTTGGGCAGCGCGGTGTGCTTGCGGGTGGCGGGGTGCGCGGGGGCCGTGGCCTGCCCCGGCTGGGCCGGCACGTCCGGCCGCGCCGACACGGCGGCGGGCGGCGGGGCGGCGGGCCGGGGGGCGGGTTCGGGGGTGGTGTGACTCATGAGGAGTACGCGCTGTTCTCGTGGACGTAGTCGGCCGTCAGGTCGTTGGACCAGATGACGGCGGACTCGGTACCGGCCGCGAGGTCGGCGGTGATGCGGATCTCGCGGAAGCGCATGTCCACCAGCTCCCGGTCCTCGCCGACGGAGCCCTCGCGGCACACCCACACGTCGTTGATCGCCACGTTCAGCTGGTCGGGCTCGAAGGTGGCCGAGGTGGTGCCGATGGCCGACAGCACCCGGCCCCAGTTGGGGTCCTCGCCGTGCAGGGCGCACTTGAGGAGGTTGTTCCGGGCGATGGAGCGGCCGACCTCGACCGCGTCCTCCTCGGAGACGGCGCCCACGACCTCGATACGGATGTCCTTGGAGGCGCCCTCGGCGTCCCGGATGAGCTGGCGTGCCAGGTCGTCGCAGACCACGCGCACCGCCTCGGCGAACGCCGCGTGCTCGGGTGCGACGCCCGAGGCGCCGGAGGCCAGCAGCAGCACCGTGTCGTTGGTGGACATGCAGCCGTCGGAGTCGACCCGGTCGAAGGTGACCCGGGTGGCCTCGCGCAGCGCCTTGTCCAGCGCGCCGGCTTCCAGGTCGGCGTCGGTGGTCAGGACGACGAGCATGGTGGCCAGGCCCGGCGCGAGCATGCCCGCGCCCTTGGCCATGCCGCCGACGGTCCAGCCCTCCGGGGCGCGGTGGTGCGCCGTCTTGTGCACGGTGTCGGTGGTCTTGATCGCGATGGCCGCCCGCTCGCCGCCGTCCGGGGTGAGCGCGGCGGCGGCCCGCTCGACGCCCGGCAGCAGCTTGTCCATCGGCAGCCGTACCCCGATCAGGCCGGTGGAGGCGACGGCGACCTCGCCGGCGCTGTGCCCGAGCACCTCGGCGGCCTTCTCGGCGGTGGCGTGGGCGTCCTGGAACCCGAGGGGGCCGGTGCAGGCGTTGGCGCCACCGGAGTTGAGGACGACGGCCGAGATCGCGCCGCCCGCCAGGACCTGCTCGGACCACAGGACGGGAGCGGCCTTGACCCGGTTGGAGGTGAAGACGCCGGCCGCGGCCAGCCGGGGGCCCTGGTTGACGACCAGGGCCACGTCGGACGTGCCGTTGTCCTTCAGTCCGGCGGCGATGCCCGCCGCGGTGAATCCCTGTGCTGCCGTGACACTCACTGTGCTGCTCCGTTCGCTTCCAAGGGGGCGACCGCGGCGGCGACTGCCGCGCGCGGGGCTGCCTGCGGTACCGGGCGTGCCGGCTGGCGCCAGCGGCGGTGGTGCGGGCGGAACGCGGCGGGCCGGGGCCCGGTGGGATGGGTGGGCCGGGGGTGGGCGGCGGTGGCCGCGTGTCCGGCGGGGTGGGCGGGTCGGTGGTTCACGGCGCGAGGCCGGTGGCCGGCAGGCCCAGTTCCTCGGGGAGGCCGAGGGCGAGGTTCATGCTCTGGACGGCGCCGCCGGCGGTGCCCTTGGTCAGGTTGTCGATGGCGGCGATCACGATGAGGCGCCCGGCCGCCGGGTCGTGGGCGAGTTGCAGCAGCGCGGTGTTGGACCCGTACACGGCGGCGGTGGCGGGCCACTGCCCCTCGGGCAGCAGACGGACGAAGGGCTCGTCCCGCAGCGCCTTGTCGTACGCCGCGCGCGCCGCCTCCCCGTCGACGCCCGGCCGGGTGCGGGCGCTACAGGTGGCGAGGATGCCGCGCGACATGGGCGCGAGCGTGGGCGTGAAGGAGACGCTGACCCGCTCCCCCGCGACGGCCGACAGGTTCTGGACCATCTCGGGGGTGTGCCGGTGCCCGCCACCGACGCCGTACGGGCTCATGGAGCCCATCACCTCGCTGCCCAGCAGGTGCGGCTTGGCGGCCTTGCCCGCGCCGGAGGTGCCGGACGCCGCGACGATCACCGCGTCCGGTTCGACCAGGCCGGCGGCGTAGGCGGGAAAGAGGGCGAGCGAGACGGCCGTCGGGTAGCAGCCGGGCACCGCGACGCGCTTGCCGCCGCGCAGGGCCTCGCGCGCGCCGGGCAGTTCGGGCAGCCCGTAGGGCCAGGTGCCGGCGTGCGGCGAACCGTAGAACGCCTCCCAGTCGGCGGCCTCGCGCAGCCGGAAGTCCGCGCCGCAGTCGATCACCAGCACCTCGGGGCCCAGCTCCCGGGCGACCTCGGCGGACTGCCCGTGCGGCAGCGCGAGGAAGACCACGTCGTGCCCGACCAGGTGCGCGACCTCGGTCGGCGCCAACACCCGCTCGGCCAGCGGCCCCAGATGCGGCTGGAGCGCGCCGAGCGACTGGCCCGCGTTGCTGTTGCCGGTCAGCGCGCCGATCTCCACCTCGGGGTGCCCGAGCAACAGCCGCAGGACCTCCCCGCCCGCATACCCACTGGCCCCGGCCACCGCTACGCGTACCGTCATCGAACCCCTCCTCCGTGATGGCATGACTATACGGAGCTAGGTAGCTTTATGCAATGAGAGGTGGGGGCTCCGCCCGACGCCCGACCGACGAGGCGCATCGGGGAAGTGGCCGCGCGGAGGTCGGCCACGGCCGGGGTCCGGTCGGCGGAACGGTGTCGCGTCGGATGTTTTGCCGCGCCGGGCGAGCGGCGAGGATGCGGGGCGTACGCGCGACGGCCCAAAACCGGGCGGACGTCGGTCGTCGCGACCGGACCCGCGACAAGGGAGCCCAGCATGGCGATCCAGCGCATGGACAACATCAGCGTCGTCGTCGACGACCTGGAGGCCGCCGTGGCGTTCTTCACCGAACTCGGCATGGAGCTGGAGGGACGGGCGCCGATCGAGGGGCGCTGGGCGGACCGCGTCGTCGGGCTGGACGGCATGCGCGTCGAGATCGCCATGATGCGGACCCCGGACGGCCACGGCAAGGTGGAGCTGACGCGCTTTCACACACCGCGCGCGACCGGCCCCGCACCAGCGGACACCCCGGTCAACGCGCTGGGCCTGCGGCGCGTCATGTTCGCCGTCGACGACATCGAGGACACCCTGGCCCGGCTGCGCGCCCACGGCGCCGAACTCGTGGGCGAGATCTCCCGGTACGAGGACGTCTACCTGCTCTGCTACGTCCGTGGCCCCGAGGGCGTTCTCGTCGGACTCGCCGAGCGGCTCGACTGAGGACCACCCCCGAGGAAGCCGCACACCCCGGCCCGCGCCTCCGCCCGCCACCACGCGCTTCCGGCCGCGCACCCCCGCCCGACCCGTCGCCCCTCCCCCACCCTCGGCCACGTCGGGGCGCCGGGCCGCCCACCCCACCGGAACCCACGACTCCAGGCGATGGCCAAAGATTCACCGTTGGTAGCCTCTCGGGATGACCGCGATCTTCGACGAAGCCGTTCGCGCCCGGCTGCGGGCTCCGCACATCTGGTACGTCGGCACCGTGTTCCCCGACGGAGCGCCGCAGGTCAGCCCGATGTGGGTGGACCTGGAGGGCGAGGGGGAGCTGACGTTCAACACCTCGGTGGGGCGGGTGAAGGAGGAGAACCTGCGCCACGACCCCCGCGTCTACCTCTCGCACGCGGACGCCGTCGACCCCTTCGACCGGGTGCAGATCAGCGGCGAGGTGACGCGCTTCGTCGAGGGCCAGGAGGCGCACGACCGGATGGACCGGCTGGCCCGCAAGTACCTGGGCGGCGAGCGCTTCGAGTGGATCATGCCGGGTGAGAAGCGGGTCGCGGTGATCGTCCGTCCGCTGAAGGTGCGTCACATCGTCGGGGTGGAGCGGTTCCGTCCCGGCGGCCCCGTCCCCGCCGCCTGACCACCCCGGCGACGGGCACGGCGCCGGGGGGACGCTCGCGGGCGGCGGCCCCAGGCGGAGCTCACCGGGGCGGCGGCCAGGCCCAGACGACCGGCGGTGACGCTCATCGGGTGTCCGTCGACCTCCCGGTCGGTGGCCAGTCCGGCCGCCACCAGCCGCGCGCGGAGGTGCCGCACGGTCGCGGCCTTCAGGGCGGCGCGGGCGGGCGAGGTGATCGGGACGTACGCGACGGCCCCGACAGCGGCCAGACCGGCCTCGTACAGCGCGCGGGGCAGGGTCCGCCCGTAGCCGAGGTCCGCGCCGCGCGCCGCCCGCAGCGCGCGAAGGCCCGACCGCAACCGGTTGGCCAGCCGCTGTTCGGGCCCCGACTCGTCCGGGCACGCGGGGGCCGCGGCCCCGGGTCGGCGTCCTCCGGGAGGAGTCTGCCGGGGCGGTGGTGTCGGGAGACGTGAACGCGCGCGCTAGCCGCGCCTGGTGACGCGGATCAGCGTCTGCTGCCCGTTGGCGACGAGCTGGCGCTGGCCGTCCCGGACGCCGAAGACCTCCAGTTGGCACACGGTCAGGGTGCGTCCGGGCCGCAGGACGGTGCCGATCGCCTCGATGTGGTCGCCGAGGGCGGGAGCGAGCAGGTTGATCTTGTACTCGACGGTGAGGATGTCGGCGTCCTCGGGGAAGAGCGTGTAGGCGGCGTAGCCGCCGGCGCTGTCGGCGACCGCGCTGGTGGCGCCGGCGTGCACGTACCCGTGCTGTTGGGCGACCTCGGGCCGGCTCGGGAGCGTGATGTGCACGCGGCCGGGCCCGATGTGGGATATCCGGGCACCGAGGTGGCTCATCAGCCCCTGGCGGTCGAAGCTCTCCCGCACGCGCCGGCAGACCTCGGGGTCGGCCCGCTCCCACTGTTCCTGGTCGTTCACGTGCTTCCCCTCGTCGGGTATGCCGGGCTCTGTCGGCGAGTGGGCCACGGCCGGCCGACCCGGTGCGCGCCGTCGGCGGCGTCCCGCCCGCGAGGAGCATCATGGCACCGGGGCCGGGCCACCCACCCCGGCCCGTCCCGGCTGCCTCCCGCCGGGCCCGAACCCACCGGGCGGGCGGCGCGGCGACTACGCTGACCGCTCATGGCCACGAGTACCGCGCTCTGGTCCTTCGCCTTGGTCGTGGGGCTCCTGACGCTCACCCCCGGTCTGGACACCGCGCTGATCCTGCGCACCCGCCTGCTGGGTCGCCCCCAGCGGGCCTGGGGTGTCGTCCTCGGCATCCAGAGCGGCACGCTGGTGTGGGGCGCGCTCACCTCGCTCGGGGTGACCGCGCTGCTGACGGCCTCCGCGATCGCCTACGACCTGCTGCGCTGGGCCGGCGCCGGCTACCTGGTGTGGCTGGGCCTGCGGATGATCGGCGACACCCTCCGTGGCGCGGCGCGGGAGGAACCGTCCCAGGCGACGGCGCCGCACGTCACGGACTCGCTGCTCGGCGGCGTACGCCAGGGCATGGTCACCAACCTGCTGAACCCGAAGGTGGGCGCCTTCTACGTCGCCGTGCTGCCCCAGTTCATCCCGCCGGGCGGCGACCACCTCTCCCTCGGGCTGCTGTTCACGCTCGTGCACATCGGGCTGGCCCTGGTGTGGTCCACGGTGCTGATCGGCTGCGCCCGCGTCCTGCACCGGTGGCTGCGGACGCGGCGGGCACAGCGGCTGCTGGACCGCGTCACCGGCACGGTCGTCGCCGCTCTCGGCGTCCGCCTGGCCGTCAGCGGCTGAGCCCTTCCCCACACCCGGCGCGGCCACCGGCCGACGCCCGCTGGCGCGGACCGGCCAGGGCGGTACTCCCCGTGCGTCGACGACGAGCACGACCGGCCGCTCGCCGACGAGACAGGGAGAACCGGCCGGCCCCTTCCTGTTCCACGGTGTGGCCGACCCGGAAGGCGAGCCCCGTGGTCCCGGCCGGACCGGGCCCGGGACCGGCGCCCGCGACCCGTGCGGCCGGACGGTGGGCGGGGTCCTGTCGAGGGAGGGTCGATCACGAGATATCTTGATGTCGAGCAATGTTGCAGACGTGGAGCGGAGCACCCGGTGACTGACTCGACCATCATCTACACGCACACCGACGAGGCCCCGGCCTTGGCGACGTACTCCTTCCTGCCGGTGATCGAGGCGTACGCCTCCACCGCCGGAGTGGCCGTCGAGAGCCGTGACATCTCCCTGGCGGGGCGGATCATCGCGAGCTTCCCCGAGCGTCTCCAGGAGAGCCAGCGCATCGACGACGCCCTGGCCGAGCTGGGCGAGCTCGCCAAGACGCCGGGTGCCAACATCATCAAGCTGCCGAACATCTCGGCCTCGATCCCGCAGCTCAAGGCCGCCGTCGCCGAGCTCCAGGAGCAGGGCTACGCGCTGCCGGACTACCCGGACGACCCGAAGACCGACGAGGAGCGCGAGACCCGCGCCCGCTACGACAAGGTCAAGGGCAGCGCGGTCAACCCCGTCCTGCGCGAGGGCAACTCCGACCGCCGCGCCCCCGCCTCGGTCAAGAACTACGCCAAGGCGCACCCGCACCGCATGGGCGCCTGGAGCGCGGACTCCAAGACCAACGTCGCGCACCTGGACGGCGACGACTTCCGCTCCACGGAGAAGTCCGTGGTCATCGCCGAGGACGGCGCGCTGCGCATCGAGCTCTCCGGTGACGACGGCAGCACCACCGTGCTGCGCGAGTCCGTGCCGGTGCTGGCCGGCGAGGTCGTGGACGCGGCCGTGCTGCACGTCGCCCCGCTGCGGGAGTTCCTCACCGCCCAGATCGCCCGCGCCAAGGCGGAGGGCGTGCTGTTCTCCGTGCACCTGAAGGCCACGATGATGAAGGTCTCCGACCCGATCATCTTCGGTCACGTGGTGCGCGCGTTCTTCCCCAGGACGTTCGCCGAGCACGGCCAGACGCTCGCCGCGGCCGGCCTCACCCCCAACGACGGGCTCGGCGGCATCCTCAAGGGCCTGGAGTCGCTGCCCGAGGGCGCGGCGATCAAGGCGTCCTTCGAGGCGGAGCTCGCCGAGGGCCCCGAGCTGGCGATGGTCGACTCGGACCGTGGCATCACCAACCTGCACGTGCCCAGCGACGTCATCGTGGACGCCTCCATGCCCGCGATGATCCGTACCTCCGGTCACATGTGGGGCCCCGACGGCCAGGAGGCCGACACCCTCGCGGTCATCCCGGACAGCAGCTACGCGGGTGTCTACCAGGTCGTCATCGACGACTGCCGCGCCAACGGCGCCTTCGACCCGGCGACGATGGGCTCGGTGCCCAACGTCGGCCTGATGGCGCAGAAGGCCGAGGAGTACGGCAGCCACGACAAGACCTTCGAGATCCCCACCACCGGCACGGTGCGGGTCCTGGACGGCAACGGCGACGTCGTCCTGGAGCAGGTCGTCAGCACCGGCGACATCTTCCGCATGTGCCAGACCAAGGACGCCCCGATCCGCGACTGGGTCAAGCTGGCCGTCACCCGCGCCCGCGCCACCGGCGACCCGGCCGTGTTCTGGCTGGACGAGGGCCGCGCGCACGACGCCAACCTCATCGCCAAGGTGCGGACCTACCTGGCCGACCACGACACGCAGGGCCTGCGGATCGAGATCAAGTCGCCGGCCGAGGCCACCGCGTTCTCGCTGGAGCGCATCCGTCGGGGCGAGAACACGATCTCGGTCACCGGCAACGTGCTGCGTGACTACCTGACCGACCTGTTCCCGATCCTGGAGCTGGGCACCAGCGCCAAGATGCTCTCCGTCGTCCCGCTGATGAACGGTGGCGGCCTGTTCGAGACCGGCGCCGGCGGCTCCGCGCCCAAGCACGTACAGCAGCTCGTCAAGGAGAACTACCTGCGCTGGGACAGCCTGGGCGAGTTCCTCGCGCTGGCCGTCAGCTTCGAGCACCTCGCGCAGACCACCGGCAACGCCCGCGCCCAGGTCCTCGCCGACACCCTGGACCGCGCCACGGCGACCTTCCTCAACGAGGACAAGTCGCCCAGCCGTCGCCTCGGTGGCATCGACAACCGTGGCAGCCACTTCTACCTGGCCCTCTACTGGGCCCAGGAGCTGGCCCGGCAGACCGAGGACGCGGAGCTGGCCAAGGCGTTCGCCGCGCTCGCCGCCACGCTGGCCGAGCAGGAGCAGACGATCGTGGCCGAGCTGATCGCCGTGCAGGGCTCGCCGGTCGACATCGGCGGCTACTACCAGCCCGACGCGGCCAAGGCCGCCGCCGTCATGCGCCCGTCGCAGACGCTCAACCAGGCGCTGGCCACCCTCGCCTGACGCACCCCGCGCCCCGGACGCGGCCGGCCCCGGCCCCCGTGCACCGGATCGCACGGCGCCGGGGCGTACGACCCGACGTGTACGCCCCGACGCCACCCACCGAGCGCGACGCTCACCTCCCGCTCACCCGACACCCCCGCCCCGGCCGGCCCCGCGCCCGCCGGGGCGGCGGCGTATCGAAGCGGCGACGGGCCGGGGAGACACGAGGCTGGGCGGTGTCGTACGGGGCCCGGCGGCGTGGCCGGGCCTGCCCCACGGGGCCGGCCGGGGCGGCCGGGCCCGGTGGACCGCGCTGCCGGCCCAGGCTGGCCGGGCCAGCTCGGCCGGGCTTCGGGCCCGCCCGGTGGCGCCCGCGCGGACCCGGGCCGGTCGACAGGGGCTCGCCCCGGCCCACGGGGGACGCGCCTTGGCCGCGGGCCGTCGCGCGTGCGCCGCCGTGCACCGGTGGCGAAGCGGGCCCCGTGGACGGGTCGGCGCCACCAGACCCACGGCCCGTGCCAACCGCCTGCCAGGAGCCGCCCCCGGACGACGGCAACACCTGCCACCAGCCGGGCGCCCCCACCGCCGACCCCGAAGGCCATGAGCTGGTGTGTCGCTAGCCGGATCGGCCGCGAGCCCCGTGCTCGGGGGTCACCCGCCCTCCACCGCGACCCGCAACCGCCGTACGCCCTCGGTCAGTTCGGCCAGGCTGGCCACGCCCGCGAAGGACAGCCGCAGCCGGGGGCCGGGCGGCTCGGCCGCGTACGAGGGGCGACCCGGCGCCACGGCCACCCCGGCGTGCAGGGCCGCGCGCACCACGGCCGACTCGTCGGTACCGGGCGGCAGCGGCAGCCACAGGTGGAAGCCGCCGCGCGGCACGCGCGCGGGCGGCAGGTCGGGCAGCTCGGCCCCCAGTGCGGCGACCAGGGCCTCGCGCCGACGGCGCAGCTCGACCGCCACCGCCCGCAGATGACGCGGCCAGGCCGGCGACCCGACGAACTCCAGCGTCGCCTCCTGGAGCGGCCACGGCACGAAGAAGCTGTCCACGACCTGGATGGCGCGCAGCCGGTCGCGTACCGGGCCCCGGGCCGCCAGCGCGCCCACCCGCAGGCTGGGCGCGGTGGCCTTGGTGAGCGAACAGGCGTGGACGACCGTGCCGTCCGGGTCGTCGGCGGCCAGCGTGGGCGGCAGGGTCGGGGCGTCCTCGTGGGCCAGCCGGCGGGCGAAGTCGTCCTCTATGACGAACGCCCCCGCCGCCCGCGCCACCCGGATCACCTCGGCCCGCCGCTCCTGGCTGAGCACGGTGCCGGTCGGGTTCTGCAACAGCGGCTGGCAGACGAAGACCCGGGCGCCGCTGGCGCGGAAGGCGTCGGCCAGCAGGTCGGTGCGTACCCCGTCGGCATCCGTCGGGACGGGCACCGGGCGCACCCCCGAGGCGCGGGCGACGGCCAGCAGACCGGGGTAGGTGGGCGACTCGACCAGCACGGGCGCGCCGGGCGGGGCGAGCGCGCGCAGCGCCGTGGTCAGCGAGCTCTGACCGCCGGAGGTGATCAGGACGTCGGCCGGGGTGACCCCGCCGGTGGCGCCGCTGATCTGGCGGGCGAACCAGGCGCGCAGCTCGGGCAGACCCTCGATCGGCGGCCGGTCCCACACGCCGGGCCGGCGCCCGGCGCGGCCGAGCGCGGCGGCCAGCGCACGCTCGGGTTGCAGCGAGGAGTGCAGATAGCCGCCGCTGAGCTCGATCACGTCGGGCGGCGGGGCGGCCAGCGTCGCCAGGATGCCCGAGGCGTCCACGGAGCGGGGCACGGCGTCGGCCGCCGCCTCGGCGCTGAGCGCCACCTCCTGCCAGGAGGTGTCCCCCACGCGTGCTCGCCCGCCGGCCGGCGCGAGCGGCCCGGCCCGGAAGGCACCCGCCCCGGGCCGCGTCACCACCAGCCCCTCGGCGGCCAGCACGGCCAGCGCGCGCGAGACGGTCACCGGACTGACCCGGTGTCGCTCGATGAGGGCCCGACTGGATGGCAGCTTCTCACCTGGAGAGTAGCGATTGAGTTCATCCCGCAGAAAGCTGACCAGGCTTGCCACGCTGTTACGCTCGTACATGAGAGCAAAAGATAGCGCTACCCATGGTGACGCGATAGCAGTATCGATGGACGGTCCCCCCGGCGGACCGCTGTCCAGGTCCGGCTCCCGCGACCCCGTCGGCGGCGCCGGCGTCGGGCTCGCCGCCCCCGTCACCGCATCCGGCTCGGCCACCGACACCGAGGCCGGGCCGGTCACCGCCGAGCTCGCGGCCACCGGGGCCGAGGGGGCCGGGCCGGTCGACCCCGCGGAGGCCGCCTCGCACGGCGCGGGACACCAGAGCGCACGGCTCGGGACGCTGCTCGCCGTCCTGGGCGTGATCACCTTCTCGATGACCTTTCCCGCCACCGCCTGGGCTCTGGAGGGGCTCGGCCCCTGGTCGACGACGACAATCAGGTCCGTGCTGGCCGCCCTGGTCGCCGGCGGCTTCCTGCTCGCGGTGCGCGCCCCGTTCCCGGCCCGCCGCCACTGGCCCGGGTTCGCGGTCGTGGTGGCCGGCATCGTGATCGGCTTTCCGTTGCTCACCACGTTGGCCCTGGAGACCTCGTCCAGCTCCCACGCGGCCGTGGTGGTGGGCCTGCTGCCGCTGACCACCGCCGCCTTCGGGGCCCTGCGCACCGGGGCCAGGCCCTCGCGGCTGTTCTGGATCGCGGCCGTGGTCGGCGCCGTGGTGGTGATCGCGTTCGCGCTCCAGCAGAGCGGTGGCGCGCCCAGCGGCGCGGACCTCTACCTCTTCGGCGCGCTGGTGGTGTGCGCGGCGGGCTACACCGAGGGCGCCACGCTGACCCGTGAGCTGCCCGGCTGGCAGGTGATCGGCTGGGCCCTGGTGTGCTGCCTGCCGCTGACGCTGCCGGCCGCGGCGTTCGCCCTGGCCACCGAGCCGGTGGAGCTGACCGGCAAGGTCGTGGCGGGCATGGTGTGGGTGTCGATGGGTTCGCAGTTCATCGGGATGTACGTGTGGTATCGCGGCATGGCCGCCATCGGCGTGGCCCGCGCCAGCCAGCTCCAGCTCGCGCAGCCGCTGCTGACCCTGATCTGGTCGGTCCTCCTGCTGGGCGAGCACCTCACCCTGGCCGCCCCGCTGGCGGCGGTCGGCGTCCTGGTGTGCATCGGCGTCACGCAGCGGGCCCGCTAGCGACCAGCCGCGCGGGCCCCCGCGCCACCCCGGACGGGGCGCCCCCGGGCGCGGGCGGTCCTACACTGACGAACACGAACCATTGGCACCTTTGGAACTTTCCGGACAGGAGGCCAGCGCAGATGCGAGCGAGCGTAGGTGACCGACTGCTGGTCCACGGCAGGATCGTGGGGCAGCACGATCGCGTCGCGGAAGTCGTCGAGGTCCTCGGCTCCAGCGGTACGCCTCCGTACCGCGTGCGCTTCGAGGACGGCCACGAGACCCTGATGTCGCCGGGCCCCGACACGGTCGTCCGGCACGAGGACGAACCCCCCACCTGACCCCGTACGCCAGCGCGCCCCGGGCCGGAACCGAGAGCGGGCCGGGCGGCGGGTCCGCCCGCGCCCGGCTCGGCGGGTGGTGCGCGCCCGGGGCCCGGGGCGGCGGGCGCGCGACCGGGGCGCCGCTCAGCGCGGAGGCCGCACCCGGGTGCGGTAGTGGTCGGCGACGACGCGGGCCATCGCGCCGAAGGGGTCGGTGGCGACCTCCTTCGCCGAGAAGTAGGCGTGCCCCGCGACCTGCGGGTACTCCCGTGCCAGCGTCAGATGGCGGGAGAGCTCGGCGACGTCCCGCCAGGGCGCGGGCTGGGCCGGGTCGCCCGCCTTGTACAGGGCCTCGCCGACGTACAGCCGCACCCCCGTGCCGCGCACCGTGCGCGCCCACCACGCGACGAGCGTGGCGTAGTCGGCCGCGGGGAAGCCAATGTGCCAGTAGACCTGCGGGACGATGGAGTCCAGCCAGCCCTCCAGCACCCAGCGCCGGGTGTCGGCGTACAGGTCGTCGTAGGTCTGCACGCCGGCCCGGGTGTCGGAGCCCAGCGGGTCGCTGGCCCTGTTGCGCCAGACGCCGAACGGGCTGACCCCGAAGCGCACCCGCCGCCGCAGGGCCCGCACCCGCTCGGAGGTCTCGCGCACCAGCAGGTCGATGTTGTTCCGGCGCCACGCGGCCCGGTCCGGAAACCCCGCCCCGTACCGCGCGAAGGCCGCGTCGTCGTCGAAGACCTGGCCGGCCACCGGGTACGGGTAGAAGTAGTCGTCCCAGTGCAGCCCGTCGACGGCGTAGCGGGTGAGCGCGTCGAACATCGCGTCCTGCACGAAGTGCCGCACCTCGGGCAGACCCGGGTTGTAGTAGAGCTTCCCACCGTACGGAACCACCCACTCCGGGTGCACCCGCGCCGGATGCGTGGCGACCAGGCGGGACGGGTCGGTGTGGTGGGCCACGCGGTACGGATTGCACCAGGCGTGCAGTTCCAGACCGCGCCGGTGCGCCTCGCGCACCGCGAACCCCAGCGGGTCCCACCCCGGGTCGCGGCCCTGCGTCCCGGTCAGGTACGCGCTCCACGGCTCGTACGGCGAGGGCCACAGCGCGTCGGCGGTGGGCCGCACCTGGAGGATCACGGCGTTCAGCCGCCGCCGCACGGCCGCGTCGAGCAACCCGGTCAGCTCGGCCCGCTGCTGCCGCACGGGCAGCCCCGGCTTCGAGGGCCAGTCCCGGTTGACCACGGTGGCCAGCCACATCGCGCGCAGCTCCGGCCGCCCCACCGCCGGCGGCCCGGCCGGCTCACGGCCCGGGGCCGTCCCGCCCTCGCGCGCGGCGTGGCCGGCGGCCAGCGCGGGGCCGCCGGCCAGCAGCCCGGACACGGCTCCGGCGGCCCCGACGGCGAAGCCGCGGCGGCCCATCCCTTCCCAGCGCCCCATCTGCCATCCCCTTAACTGTCGCGTGCGTCACATCACTCCATGGTCAGCATGCCCGCCCCGGCCCCCCGTGAGCGGGAGGGCGCGGAGTAACGTCGTGGCCTAGGCGGTCAGCGAAGCCCTCCGTGCCACAAGCCAGGGGTGGACGTCCGCCGCCGGCCGAAGAAGATCAGCGAAAGGCACGATGTGACCGACATCGAACGCGTCGGAGTGGTGGGCTGCGGCCAGATGGGCGCGGGCATCGCGGAGGTGTGTGCTCGTTCCGGCCTGGACGTCATGGTGGCCGAGACCACCGGCGAGGCCCTGGAGTTGGGCCGTACCCGGCTGACCAACTCGCTCGGCAAGGCCGCCGAACGCGGCAAGCTCACCCCCGACGAGCGCGACGCGGCGCTGGCCAGGCTCAGCTTCACCACCGACCTCGGGGAGTTCGCCGACCGCGATCTCGTCATCGAGGCCGTCGTGGAGAACGAGCAGGTCAAGACGGAGATCTTCCGTGTACTCGACCAGGTGGTGACCCGCCCGGACGCCATCCTGGCCTCCAACACCTCCTCCATCCCGCTGGTCAAGCTGGCGGTGGCCACCTCCCGCCCCGACCAGGTCATCGGCATCCACTTCTTCAACCCGGCGCCGGTGCAGCGCCTGGTCGAGGTCATCCCGGCGCTGACCACCGGCGAGGAGACCATCAAGCGCGCCGAGGCCGTGGTGCAGGGCGTGCTCGGCAAGCACGCCATCCGGGCCCAGGACCGCTCCGGGTTCGTGGTCAACGCCCTGCTCATCCCGTATCTGCTGTCCGCGATCAGGATGTTCGAGTCCGGCATCGCCAGCCGTGAGGACATCGACGACGGCATGGAGATGGGCTGCGCCCACCCGATGGGCCCGCTCAAGCTCAGCGACCTGATCGGCCTGGACACCGTCGCCTCGGTGGCCGACTCCATGTACGAGGAGTACAAGGAGCCGCTGTACGCCGCTCCCCCGCTGCTCCAGCGCATGGTCGACGCGGGTCGCCTGGGCCGCAAGAGCGGCTCGGGCTTCTACACCTACTCCTGACCCGGGCCGACCGCTCCCCCACCAGGGCGTGCGGAGAGCCGGCACGGCACCGGCCGAGGGGCCGCCCCACCGACGGGGCGGCCCCTCGCCGCGTCCCCGGACGGTGCCCAGGGGGCATCCGCGCGGCTCAGGCGATCTCGGCCATGCTGAGCTGGAGGTTCATCGGCAGCTCCTGGCGGCGGGTGATGTTGAGCTTGCGGTAGACGCGGGTGAGGTGCTGCTCGACCGTGCTCACGGTGACGTAGAGCTTGAGCGCGATCTCCCGGTTGGTGTAGCCGTACGCGGCGAGCACGGCCACCCGCTTCTCCGAGTCGCTGAGCTTGGCGTCCACGTCCGGGTCCGCCGACCACAGCGGGTCCTCCCGCTCGGGGACGGCCCGGGTGGGATGGCCGGGCACCGGGCGCTCCCGCGCGGACTCGATGCCGCACTCCTTGGCCAGGTGCCAGGCCCGGCGCGTGACCATGCTGGCCCGCGCCGGCTCCCCCACGGCCTGAAAGGCCTGCCCCAGATCGGACAGCGCCCGGGAGAGCTCGAACCGGTCGCCGTACTTGCGCAGTTCGTCCACGGCCTCGGCCAGCAGCCGGGGCCGCTGGCCGACCTCGGCCACCGCCGCCCGCACCCGCAGCGCCACCCCGCGCACCCGGGCGTTGCGCGCGTCGCCCGTCGCGAGCTGCTCGGCGACCAGTTGCTCGGCCTGCTGCCGGTCGCCGAGCTGGATCAGCGCCTCGGCCGCGTCCGTACGCCAGGGCACCACGACCGCCCGGTCAAGACCCCAGCGCCGGGCGAGCCGGCCGACTTCGAGGAAGTCGCTGAGCGCGGCGTGGAAGCAGTTCGTCGCCAGGTGGTAGAAGCCCCGGGAGCGCAGGTAGCCCAGCGCGTACACGGTGCGGAACAGGCCGTCGGGCACCGGGTGGTTGAGCTGGCGGGCCGCCGCGCCGTGCCGGCCCTGCGCGGTGGCCGTGTAGATCAGCACGGCACGGGGCGCGCAGGCGAAGACGCTGCCGTTCTTCTCAGGCAGGCAGTCCAGCGCCGTGGTGGCACACTCCTCGGCGGCGCGCAGATTGCCCTGCCTGACCATGATCACGGCCTGGGCCTGGGCGAAGGCGGCCTTCCAGCCCGGCGCGCCACGTCGGTCGGCCTCCTCGATGAAGGACTGGCACCAGGGCAGCGCCCGGTCCGGGCGGTCGCCGTGCACCAGGGTGCGCAGCGCCTGGCCGATGGGCTCGATGGTGGTGTCGGTCAGCACGGCGGTCTGCAGGAACCGCTCGGCGGCAGCCGCCGCCGGCTCCCCCTCGGCCGCCACGGGCACGGCCCACATGCCGGCCACGGGCCGGGTCGCCGCGCCCTCGGTGACTGTCGGCGCGCCGTCGGTGTCCTTGGCCACCGCGACCACCGCCCGCGCCCCGGCCGGTGTCGCCTGGCCGAACTGCGCGCCCAGCAGGTTCCCACGGATCGCGTCGGAGACCGGCGCGCTCCCCTCACCGCGCGCGTCGGCCAGCCGCTCCAGGACCTCGGCCGCCGCGTCCACCCGCCCCTGGGTGACCAGGAGTCGGGCCAGCGCGGGCAGGTGCGCCTCCACGAGCCGACCCGCGCGCGACGCCGCCAGGGGCTCGGCCGTGTGTTCCTCGGCGGCGTACGGGTCGATCCGCCAGGTGATCGCGGCCAGCCTGATCTTGATGGCGCTCCTGCGCTGGTCGTCACCGCACGCCTGGTGGGCCAGCGTCAGACAGGCCACGGCCTGTGTCACGTCGTCATCGGCCAGCGCCTGTTCGGCCGCGTCCCGCAGCGCCGCGACCCCCCAGCGCTCGCCGGCGTCCCCGGCCGCCAGCAGGTGCGCGGCCACGATCGGGCTGGGCGCGCCGACGCTGTGCAGCAGCCGCGCCGCGTCCCGGTGCAGCGCGGCCCGCGCGCCCGGGTCCATGGCGTGCAGGACGGCTGCCCGTACGCAGGGGTGCCGGAATCCGCAGCCGTCGGCGATGCCGGCGGCGTTGAGCGCGTACACGCCCTGCGAGGCCGTCGCCGCGCCCACGCCCAGCAGCCGCCCCACCGACTCCACCGTGCCCATCTCACCGAGCACGGCCAGCACTTCGGCCAGTCGCATGGTGCCCTGCCCGCCCCGGTGCAGGCAGGTGAGCACCGCCTGGGTGAACGGACCGCCGTTCTCGGGCTCCGGGAGCGCGGGGCGGCGGGCCGAGGGGGTCGCCCGATGCTCCTCGGCCAGCGCGCGCAGCAGCAGCGGGTTGCCGCCGCTGATCGCGTACAGGCCGTCGACGAACGTCTCCTGTGACGGCAACCCCTGGTAAGTGGCGGCCAGTTCGGCTACCCCCGCCCGGTCCAGCCGCTCCAGGCGCAGCCGCTCGAAGTGCGGCAGACGCAGCATCTCGGTACTGAAGACGGGGTCGCTGGTGTGCTCGTGGAGGGATTCGGCCAGGACGAGGAGAACGCGCGCGGAGCGCGTACGGCGCGCGGCGTACAGGAGGTACTGGAGGGTCGGATCGTCGACGTGCTGCAGGTCGTCCACGCAGACGACCACGGGTGTGGTGGTGCTGAGTTGGTGCAGCGCCGCGCAGAACTCCTGCATGGCCTCCACCCGCACCAGGTCGGCGGGTCCGACGGGGGCGGTGTGCGGCAGGGCCCCGGTCGGGGCGCTGGCGATCAGTTGTCGAAGGCCGCCGAGGGGAACCATGCGCTCCCGGGGCGAGCCGACCGCGCGCAGCAGCGTGGCGCCGAGCCGCTGGGCCCGCTCGGCGACGCACTCGATCAGCTCGGTCTTGCCGCAGCCCGCCGGCCCTTCGACGAACACGATCCTGGCGTTTCCCGACAGACATCCGGCGATCGCGCCATCGAGCGTGGTGAGTTCCCTACTCCGATCGATCAAAGCCATGGCTACCCCAAGTCCCCGTGAATTCATAGCTTTTGACGCGCCTGCTACCAGGACTGCCGGGAGGTGCGCCCGCACGTCGCGTGGAGTCGTTCCCGCGAACGGGTTCAGTCTACGGAGCGCTCAGGCGCCCTCCGGTGTCCATTAGTTGCACGGCAACAACTGCGTGTGAGGCCGCTCCCGGCGCGCGTGGTGCGGCCGAACACGACGAGGCGCGCGACGGTCGGGCGCGGCCGTCGCCCGCGTCAGGAGGGCGGCGCCGACAGGCGGGCCACGGTCCGCCGCGCGGCGAGCGCCCACGGGCCTGTCACGACGGACAACGGAACGGCGCGGGTCACGTGCGGTGGCCGCGCCCCGGGTATGAGCCGGCCGGCCGGCGCCACGACCGTCCGACGGACGGCGGACGGCGAGTGCGGGAGGTGGTCGGCGCGCGCCGAGCGGCCGTCCCCGCCGACTCGTGGACCGGGCGCCACGGGCGGCGGCGGGACCGGTCGTGGCGCGGAGCGCGAGAGCGACGCCACGACCAGGCGCGGCACGGAATCCGGCCGTGGCGCGCGAGCGCTCGACGGGCGCGGTGCGGCCGACGGCGTACGGCGCCGGGGGCGCGATGCGCGCACGGGGTGGGGTGCCCACGTCCGGCGCGCGTGCGGACCCGGCGGGCGCGTCGGGCGGCGGGGGGCGCCCGACGCGGGGCGGGGCGGGTCGTGGGGTGGGAGGCCGCGCCGGGCCCGCTGGTCGGTGGCGACGGGGTGGCGGCTCGGGCTGCCGGGGCCGGCCAGGGCGGGGGTACGCGGTGCGGCGGGTGCGTGCGGTACGAACGGGGCCGGGTCGTCGTGGGGGGCGGCTCCGGACGCCCGGGCGCCGCGTTCGTCGGGTGCTGCTTCCTGTCGCGGGCCAGCCATCGCGTTCCCCTCCCTTCACGCCGCCGGACGGCCGTGCGATCCCCGGTCGGCCAGCACCTCGCCGGCGCTCACCCCGCCGTGCGCGGGCGCTCGTTCACCCGGGCCGATCCACCGTCCGACGTCGCGCCCGGCGAGGCGGGGCGCGATCGTTCCTCACGATCGCACGGGCGCGAGTGCCGGCCAAGGGCGCCGCACCCCTCATCTCCACGGTGCGCGCCCCCTACCGAACAGGCGCCGCACGGCCCCGTCGACGGGCCGGCACCGCGACACCAGGGGCGTCGGGAGGGGAAACGGCGCCGCGCGGCGTCCACCATCCGGGCACCCAGTGGACGGGTGGACGCATGGGAGTGCGAGGGGCGCGCGTAGGAGAGTTTCCCGCCCCGTCGCGCGCCGTTGACCGCGCCTCGTGTCGGGGCCACCGGGTCTCCAAGGGGGGAACCCCTGCCCGGCACGGGTGAGGCGGGCGACGGCTGACCGGGCTCGACCGGGGCGGTGGCACGGACGGCCCTGGTCACGGCGGTGCGGTGAGCACTGATGGCCGGTGTCGTGGCGCGCGGCGCCCGACCGGCCCACCGGCGGGCCGGTCGTGTCCGTGCGTGACCGAACCGACACCGTGAAGGCACCACCACCGCACGGAGGGGCATATTCCACGGACAGTTGATGGACGGACACAGGCGGTCGCGCGACGCGCTCGCGACCGCGCACCCAGTGCCGTCACGGCGATTCACGAGAAGCGGCCGCCACCCGAGGTGAGCGCCATGACAAGGGATATGGGGAATCCGGATCGGCGACTCTCAAATTTCGATCAGGTCTCGATCAAACGACGACCTGAATACGCGGCCACTGCCGAAGTCACCCCCTGAATCCGTACGCGCGACCCCGACAGCCACTGCCGCGAATCCGACGCGCGTCCCCGGGCCCCGGCAGATCTTGTCCGTGGACACTCCATGGCCACGGAATGCGGTGCCTCACCCGCATTCGCGGACGACAACTCCCGCCGGTCGGGAGCCACTTGTCGCGGACCGCGCCGCCCCGCACCGTCGAGCCGGCGCCCGGCGGGCGGCCACCACCGGGGCCGCCCGGCGCACACCCCTGCCACCCCCCCTATCGAGCCCGTGCGGCGCCCACCGGTTGGCGACCGGGTCACCGTCGACCGTCCCGGCCCCGGCCAGCGGCCTCACGCCCGGACCGACGTTCGGGCGCGGCGCCCGGGGCGCGGCACCGGCCCCACCCCGGCACGCACCGATCAAGGGCCACTCGCGCGCCCCTGGCCCCGCACGCCCACGTTCGGTCACCACGCCTCGCCCGACGGCCGCCCACCCGCACCCGACCGCGCCCGACGCCGGCTCCGCGCCCCGCATCGCGCGCCGTCTCCGTTACCGGGTGCGCGGACGCGCCGCCCCGCCTTCGCACCCCGCGCGGCCGGCGAGGGCGGTCGGCACATCACCCCTCCCCGCGGAATTCCCGAGCCCGTCGCACCAGAGGCGCACACACGGACCCGCGCAATCGGCCACCCGCCGAGGACCCGCCGTGACGCATTCACCGAGAGATCGCCGTGCGCGCATTCCCGTGACACGGGACCGACCGGGAACCGGTGCGCCCCTTTCCGTCAGGAAGCCACATGCCCCGTCGCGGGACGTGGAGCGGCCGCCGCTTATCTGCTATATGGCGAACACATAATCGACACACCGAAAGAGAATTTCCGCCGCCATCCGCGAACGGATCGCCGGGATAAGCCTTCCGATTTCCCCGGCCATATCGTCTCGCGTACACCCCTCTCACCGAACGCCTTGGCATTACACCCCGTAACGGTCGCGACGTCGCCCCCGAGGTCACCTTGCGTGAAGCCTTAGGGGCAACTGCCGAGTAACCCGCCACCATGCCGACGGGCCCCCGCCAAGGGAGGCGAGGGCCCGCGGTCAGATCGCTCCGCGATCTTCTTCTCTCGTCAGCGGTACCGTCCTGACGTGCTCAGACTCCGGCTCAGCCGGCCCAGATGGGGTCACGGCGAGTCGTCTGCGAGCTCATCGGAGTCGTTGGGTTGGTCGAAGGGGTGCCACTCACGTTCATTCCTCCGCTCGGAACCGGGGCAGGAGCCAAGGCCAGCCATACACCGTGCGGCACAAGGCGCCAAGCACCGACAGACCTTGACGGTCATAAGATTAGCGCGGGACAGTTTCCTTTTTCCTCCGGGAGGACGCTTTGACGCTGCCCTGGCACACCCGGAACAGGCCACGGCGAGCGGTACGCGCGCGGCGGGCCACGACAACGCGGCGTCCAAGGCTTCGAAGCATTTCCAAGAAAATCCCGATGACTTAAAGTTGCGAGGCAACACCTGCACGGAAGAGGGGGGAAGCTCGGGGATGTCGGCAACCATCGGTTCCGACCCGCCATTCGCGGAGCTGGACGACGTGAGCGTGGCGGCCTACCGGCTGGCGGTGCAGCTCGGTCGCTTCAGTCGCCGCGAGATCGCCGAGCGCCTCCGCGTCCCGACCGAGGAGGCGGCGCGCGTCGAGCGGGTGCTGAGCCTGCTGCGTCTCCTGCACCCCACCCCTGGCAACGCCGAACTGCTGGTGCCGGTCAGCCCCGACGCCGCGGCCGTGGAGCTGGTCGGGTCGGCCGAGAACCAGATCCGCGACCTGCAGCACGCGGTGACCGAGGTGCGGGCCCAGATGCTCTCGCTCACCCCCTCCTACTACGACGGCCGTCGCGAACGCAATCGCATGGAGGCGTTCGACGTCGTCTCGGACGTGGCCACCGTGCAGTCGCTCCTCGACGAGCTCAGCGAGCGCTGTCGCGGCGAGGTGCTCACCGTGCAGCCGGGCGGCGCCCGTCCCGCCCACATCCTCACCGCGGCCCGCAAGGTCTCCCTCGGGATACTCGACCGGGGGGTCCGCATGCGCACCGTGTACCAGCACTCGGCGCGCACCGATCTGGCCACCCGGGCCTTCGTCCGCGAACTGATCGAGCACGGCGGCGAGGTGCGCACCAGCGAGGAGGTCATCGACCGGATGATCATCTACGACCGGGAGGTCGTCTTCCTGCCCGAGCACAAGCCCGCCGGGCGCGAACCCGGGGCCGCCATCGTGCGCGAGCCGACCCTGGTCGCCTTCCTGTGCTCGGTCTTCGAGCACCTGTGGCGCGCGGCGACCCCCTTCCACCTGGGCAGTGTCGAGTCCGACCCGGTGACCGACGACCTCAAGCGGTCGATCGTGCGCCTGATGGCGGAGGGCTACAAGGACGAGATGGTGGCCCGTCGGCTGGGCATGTCGGTGCGCACCTGCCGTCGCCACATCGCCGAGATCATGGAGGAGCTGGAGGCCACCAGCCGCTTCCAGGCCGGCGCCAACGCCGCGCTGTCCAAGCTGCTCCCGCACCCCCGGGACACGGTGTGAGCCCGCCCGACGACCACCGCGCGAGCCCGCCGGCCACCCCCTCGCCCGCCCCGGCGCCGCCATGGACGACGACCCGCGACAGGTGTCCCGGCACCAGGCGGCGGGCGGCGTACCGCGCGCGAAGGGCCACAAGCGCCAGCACGCGGTAGCCGGGCCGGTCGTCGCCCAGGAACGGACGCGGTCCCGGTCGCCGGGCGTCCTGCCGGGGCGCGGGTGACCGGCGAACGCGGGCGCCGGCTTCTCGGGGCGGGCGCCGGGAGACGCGGCCCGCGGGCGCCGCGCGGCCCGCTGCCACGCGCGTGACCGAACGGATGAGAGTCGCCGCTTTCGTCCGCGCCGCACCCGCCGGAGGCCGACCCTGGGGCGTCAGGTCAGATCACTCGACAGGGGAAGGTGACATGCGCGTTCACATCAGGAGCTCGCGCTGGCTGTCCGTCGCCGCCGCGACGGCGGCCGTGATCGCCGGGAGCGTGCCGAGCGTGGGGCACGCCTCACAGGGGTTCGCCCCGCCGTCCGGCCCGACCCGGATCAAGACCTTCGGCGGCGACCCCGACGTCGGTCAGTGCATCGCGATCAAGGGCATCAACAGCGACCGGGAGAACGGTGCGCGGGCCGTGCAGCGCCCCTGCGGCCCGGACGCCAACCAGCGGTTCACCTTCGTCTCGGTCGGCGGCGGGCGCTACGAGATCCGTACGTTCGCCGACAACAAGTGTCTGGACGTGGCGAACCGGAGCGACCAGAACAAGGCGCAGATCATCCAGTTCACCTGCCACCGCCCGGGGCAGGACAACCAGAGATTCAGGGTCGTCGACGGTCCCGGCAACACCGTGTACCTGCGCACCTTCGCACCCGGCAAGTGCCTTGACGTCCAGGGCGCGGACCCGAACGTCGGCGCGCCGCTCATCCAGTACCAGTGCCAGCAGTCGACCAACCAGCGCTTCCGCTTCGGATAGGAGCACCGGTGCCGGGTCCGCCGCGCCCGCGCGCGGCGGACCCCAAACGGAGCGGCCCCACAGCCCCGCCGCCACGCGCCCCCTCCCGCCCCCACGGCCCGCCGGCGCGGCCCGGAGCGCCCCGTGCGCGGCCTGCTGCGGCGCCCTCGTCACCCGCACGTCACCGTCACGGTACGCAGCCGTCACCGGGGGCGGTCGGTGAGTACAACCCAGGTACCGCAAGGATCGGCACCCGACGCGCTCGGACGGTTGGTGACGGAGTGTCATTCACACGGGGTGTGCACGACCAACCCACACGCACCCCCCGCACACGCTCCCGTACGGCGCGCAACCGTGGTTCGCTCGATGGGTCGGTAATCGTACAGACACCCATACGGACATTCATGTGGAAGGGGATCAGGCGTGAGCACCGAGCCCGAGCCAAACGTGGGAGCCGCGGAGCTCGCGGAAATCCGCCGGACCGTCGACGTCGGGGTCGCCCGCATCGACGGACAGATCGCGCTACTGGCCCAGCGCGGCGCACAGCACGACCGTGACGTGACGGAGGTGACCGAACGCGTACGGGTGTTGGAGCACGGCCGATGGCCGCTGCGCTCCCTGGCCGCGCTCACAGGGGTGTGCGCGCTGGCCGTCGCCCTCTGGCAGGCCGCCGGGCACTGAGAGCGGCGGGTTCGGCCCGGCCGCGCGTGCGCGGCCGGGCCCAGGTCAGCTCACCCGAGTCGGATGTGGTGCAACAGCAGGAGCGCCGCCGCCATGTTGGCGGCCGGCACCTCGCCCCTGGCCACGATCTCGGGAACGAGCTTGAGCGGCACCCACGCGCGCCGCTCGGACTCGAAGGCGTCCTCGGGAGGGCCCACGTACGCGGCGTCCTCGGCCCAGTAGATGTGGTGCCGGGCGTCCGTCAGACCGTTGGACGGCTCGACGGAGAGCAGGTGTCGCAGAGGGCCGGGCCGCCAACCCGTCTCCTCCTCCATCTCACGGGCCGCGGCGACGGCGACGGACTCGCCGTCCTCGACCACGCCCGCGGCCAGCTCCCAGCCCCAGTTGTCCGTGATGAACCGGTGCCGCCACAGCAGCAGCACCTCGTTCGCCTCATTGACCACCGTGGCCACGGCGACGGGCCGCAACCGGATGAGGTAGTGGTCGAGGTGGTGCCCATCGGGGAGTTCGACGTCCGCCAGATTGACGCGGAACCAACGGTTCTCGTACACCGTCTGCTCGCTGAGGTTCTTCCATCGCACGGTCAGCCACCTTCCGCCGGGTAGGGGGCAGCGACTCGGCGGGAGCAGCCCCACCTGACTCACAGCGGAACGCGCAGTGCCCCGTCGATCAGTTCGGCGGCCTCGGAGGTCGCGGCGCATCCGCTCTCGACGAGATGCTCGCGCACCGCGCGGAGCCGGTCCCGTAAGCGCTGCGATTCCATTCCACGCGCCCGCTGCGCCATTTCCACCGCGGTCGCCCCCGCCCGGTCCGCGTCACCCTGACGCAGCTCGATATGCGTGAGCATCGCCAGCCGGTGCACGCGGCCCCGGTCGTGCGCGGGGGTGTCCACCGCGGCGGTGGCGTGTTCGCGGGCGGCGTCCAGATCTCCGAGGTTCAACAGCGCCTCGGCGACCTGCACGTTCACCAAGCCCGGCTGTACGTAGCCGGTCTCGTCGGGTTCCTGCCCGGGGCGGATGCGCTCGGCGGCGCTCTCCGCGCGCCGGATGCAGGACAGCGCCCCCGCGCCGTCGCCGAGCCGGGCGTACGCCTTGGCCTGCATGGCGTACAGATCGGCGGTGAGGGCCGGGGTGATCCGGGGACCGGCGGCGCGCAGCGCCGACTCGGCGAACGCGACCGCCTGCCGGTGCTCGCGCATGAACAGCGACTGGTTGACCAGCAGGGCGATGACGTAGGCGCCCAGGCCCCGGTCGCCGCTGGCCTTGGCCAGCCGCAGGGCCTGGTGGAAGTAGCGCTGGGCGAGCCCGTGCGCGTCGGAGTCGTACGCGCAGATCCCCGCGACCGCCACGAGCCCGCCGGTGGCCCGGTGCAGTTGGCGACCCGTGGCGTCCGGGTAGCTGCCCCGCAGCAGCGGCGCCGCCTCGGAGATGAGGAAGCCGACGACGCGGGCGCGGGTCGCGACGCCGCCCGCCTTGCGGTACATCTGCTCGTAGTGGGCGCGAGCCGAGCGGAGCATGGCGATGTCGCGCAGGCTCACCCGGGTCAGCCCCTCCCGCGAGACGTCCGAGTCCTCCGGCGGGTTCTCCCACTCCCACACCGGGATGACGGCGGGCGTGCCGGTGACCGCCGGCGCCTGGACGACGTGCGGGCGCTGCTGCTCGTCCGAGCGCCACAGCGCGGTGGCACGCTCCACGAAGCCGGACAGCGGCGTGCCGGCCGTACGGGTGCCGCCGGGGGTCCCCAGCCCGATGGAGTCCAGGGTGAGCGCGCGGTGCAGCCGTTCGCCGAGCACCTCGCAGATGAGGTCGGGGACCTGCCCCCGGGGGCGCTGCCCCTTCAACCAGCGGGCCACGGCAGTGTGTTCGTAGCGCAGCTCCATGCCCCGCGCCCGACCCGCCTCGTTCACGTGCGCGGCCAGCGCCGCGTGCGAGATGCCCGCCTCGTCCAGTACGGCGTCGAGCAGGGTGTTGGGCTCCATGCCGGCCTCCCGGTGGCCTCCGGTGCCTTCGGTCAGTTCAGCGTACGGGGGCCGCGCGCACACGGGGTGTGAACCGCCGCGCGGGCCACGGCCGTTGCCCCGGTCCCGCCCACCCGCGCCCCGGCCCGCGTCCGAACCCGCCCAACGGTGGCACGCGCCGGCGCCGGCCAGCCACCAGCGCACCCCCTTGTCCGGCCCGCGCCCTCCGACCCGCCTCGGACGTGCGCGCACCGACACGCGGCGACCACCAGAAGGCCGTCCGGGTACGCCGAGGTGCCCGCGACGAGGGTCTGGACTCCGACACGCCGGCGCGGGCGGGCGCGGGCCGATGAGAAGGCCAACCGGAGACGGCACGGACGGACCGGCCGGCCGGTCAGCCGCAGAGGGGTCGAGAGGCCCCTGGCCGGCGGTCCCCGTCCGCCCCGTGGCCGAGTCCCCGCTGTCCGCCAGGGCGCGTGACGGCGTTCTCGTCCCGCCGCCATGCCCGGGGCGGCGCGTTCTTCAGCGGGCGAACAGGTCGCCGCTGGGTGAACCGATCTCGCGCTTTCGGCCGAAGTAGTCGTTGATGACCGCGCGGTAGCGGTCAGCGTCGGGCCGGGCCCAGTTACGCATGAGCTCGCATCCGAACGCGAGTGAGGTGATGGGCTTGGCGCCGGCCTGGACCATGCGCTGGATCGCCGTCGCGTGAGTGACCGCCGAGACACCCCCGACCGCATCGATCACGGGGTACACCTCGTAGCCCTCCAGCAGCATGTCGAGGGTGGGGTAGGTGAGGCAGACCTCGGTCCAGAGCCCGGCGATGACAACCTTCTTGCGCCCCGAGGCTTCGATGGCCGCCCGGAAGTCGGGGTCCTCCCAGGAGTTCACGCCCGTACGATCGATCTCCACGCTCCCGGGCAGCTCTCGCGTCAGCACGGGAACCGTACTCTCGTTGACCCCCATCCCGACGGCGACCGTGCTCAGAACGACGGGGATCTCGTACGCGCGGGCGAGCTTCGCCAGCGTCACCGCCCCCAGATCGATTTCCGCACGGCTCGTCGAGCCCACGGTCGCGTACTGCCCCTCCTGGTAGTCGATCATCGTGACGACACAGTTGTCCGGGGTGAGCAGGTGATCGGTTCTCGGGTCGCGAATGGATTCGGGGGCGGTCTTGGGGGCGTTGGTGGGAAGCGTCACGAGGCGTCCTTTCTCGCCCGACGGCCAGGTAGCCGCCGGGGAAGGGAAGAGCTGGGGGAGTTCTGGCGGTTCTGGAACCGCGGGCGAGCGGTGACTTCGCGGGTGAGGTCGACGAAGTCGGGTTCGAAGCCGTCCACCGCGTTGACCGCCTCCCACAGCCGGGCGGCGCCGGCGTACGAGATCGGCAGCTGGCTGGGCGGGTCCTCCACGGAGGACAGGAGCGTGTCGTCGTCTTCGGCCGACCGGCGCAGCGGCCGGGGGTTCGTCGTGTCCAGTGCTCGTGCGACAACGGGAGCCATCGGGCCGACCGACATCAGTTCCAGCGCCGTCCCGTAGTCCTTACCGAGCAGATCAGCCAGGTCCAACGCTTCGCGGAGCCCTGCCTCGGCAGCCATGATCGCCACGTTCGTGATGAGCTTGTAGGCCACTCCGGAGCCGAACGCACCGACGTACTTGACGTGTCCGAGGACTTCCAGTGCCGGGCGCACGGACGCGAACGCGTTCTGCGTCGCACCGACCAGAAAAGTGATGCCGCGGTCGCGTGCGTATTTGACGCCACCGACGATGGGGGTATCGACGATGGTCACTCCCTCGGGAGCCGCCGCCGCCACGGAATCCAGGATCGCCGGTGTGGTCGTGGAACACACCAGCACGAAGGAACCAGGCCGTGCTCCGGCGAGAATGCCGTCGCCCCCGAAGTACGCGGACGGGATGTCGTCCGACATGACAAGGCCCAGCGTAATTCCGGCACCTCGTGCCGCGTCAGCCGCTGTACCGCACACGTCGGCTCCAGCCTCCTCGGCGCTGCGCAGCCTTGCGGCGTCGACGTCGTACACCCGCACGGCATGCCCAGCGCCCAGCAGGTGCGGCACCATCTGCTCGCCCATGTCTCCGAATCCGATAACTGCGATTGTCTCCACAATTCACCTGTCCACTCGTTCTGAAATGCCGAGAAATCGTCTCCTCGCTCCAACGGGCCGGGACCATTCGAAACCATTCAGATCTACACCTGTGCCCGACCCGCTCATTTCAGTAGATCACGACTTCATTGAGCTACCGTGAACTCGTGGCGAGCCGGATTCCGTGTCGCCCATACACGCAACGGAATTAGCAGTCTCACGTAAATTCCGGAAACAGCGCTCGACCACGTGGGAGATCTCGTGGGAGTCGCGGCCGAAGGCCGGCGATCTGCCGCCGGCCCGTCCGTGCCATGTGCGGTTGGCCCTCCGATCGGCCTGTTCCGGGAGGACCGCCCGGGTGCCCCGTCCGCACGGGACCTGGCGGACCGTTCGCGGGGAACGCGCTCTGTCCACTGCGGCTCTCAGCGGGCGGAGGCTCGCGCGCCCTCCGCCACGGTCCAGTCCCCACCGTTTCGGCACGTCACGCCACGGAGCGCCGGTACGCGACCACCACCGCACCCCGCCGATCACCTGCCGACGCTTGCGCCGTCGGCCACCGCCGCCCGTCAGCGACGGTGAGGGCGCGACCCGCTCCCGCCCTCGACTCACCACGCCCCACCACCGGACCAACCACCAGGCGGGCCCTAGGAGAGCTGTACGTCACCCGCCGGCACCGGCTGCGGGAGTTGGGCGGGCACCCGGCTGCGGTCGTTGCGCAGGACCAGGAGCGCGGCGTCGTCGCCGAGTCGACCACCGGTGTGCCGCAGCAGTGCGCCCTGGACCCGGTCGACGACGGCCTGCGGGTGCACCGGACCGCCGCGCGCGGCCTCCGTCAGCTCCCGGGTCAGCGGGAAGAAGTCGCCCGCCGCGTTCCTGGCGTCCTCGGCGCCGTCGGTGTAGAGCACCAGCGCCTCCCCCGGCAGCAGCAGGACACAGCGGGTGGGCGCCGGCCGCGCGGGCAGCGGGAACAGGCCGAGCGGCGGCATGGCCTCGCCCGGCGCCAGTTGCCGCACGCGCGGCAGCGAGGCGCGGTGCGCCAACGCCGGCTGCCCGGCCTCGTACGGACCCACCCAGCCGGGGCCCACCGGGTGCCCCAACCCCTGGCCCACCAGCAGAAACGGCCACGGATGGCCGCAGTTGAGAGCCATCACCTCACCCGAGGGCCGCACTTCGAGCAGCAGCACCGTCACGAAGTCCTCGGCGACCTGGTGCCCGGCCGCCGCCCGGTCGGCGGCGGCCTCGGACGCCGCCCGCTCCCGCAGATGCCGTCGCAGCGTGCGCTCCAACCGGCGGAGGACTCCCACCAGTTCGGGCTCGTCGTGGGCCGCCTCGCGGAAGCTGCCGAGTACGGCGGAGACCGTGTCGATCGCGGCCAGACCGTGCCCGCGCACATCGCCGACCACGATCCGCACGCCGTACGGGGTGGCCAGCACCTCGTAGAGGTCGCCCCCGACGGCCGCGCCCCGACTGGCAGACAACTGCCCACCAGCCAGGGCGAGTTGGGACAGCGTGCGCGGCAGCGGGCGCAACACGGTCTGCTGCGCGGCGACGGCCACCGTACGGGCGCGGTCGAGCTCGCGCACCAGACGCTGCCGGCGCCGGTTGACCAGCCCGCAGGCGACGACCACGACGAGAAGCGAGAAGCACGTGCCCAGGGTCACGTTGACGGTGTCCCGTGGCCCGCACCGCGACATCGGCACCAGGGCGGCCAACGCGCACCCACCACTGAGCAGCACCCGCTGACACTGGCCGCCCAGGGCGAGCGCCACCGCGGGGGCGGCGGCCAGCAGCGGTTCGAGCCGCACCCCGGGCGGGGCGGCCGACTCCCAGGCCAGCACGGCGAGCACCCACAGGCCGGGCAGTGCGGGCACCAGCCATCGCGAACCCCGTACGGGCGCCGGTCGCGCCGCGCCCCCCGCCTTGGTTCCGATCATCCACCGGCCCCCCTAGCAGCCCATTGAGGCGGTCGGGCGGCCCCTTGACCTTCGTGTGCCATGGAGAAGCGCGACCGGGACGATTGTGGCGACCATCGACACAGCGTTGACCGGCGAAGGTCCGCTTCTCACTCCTTCGGGTGAGCGGGGCCCGAATCCCGCATGACCGGGGTGCACACGCGCCCGAGGGCCGAACACTCCCGCACCACCCGACCCACGCCGGTCGTACGAGACAGCGACCGGGCCGGCGCGCTCGCCCCCGCGTACGCCCCAAAGCCGGCGGTGTGCCCAGCGCGCGCCCGGTGACACACGAAGGGCGTGCCCCACACGTGGTGTGCGAGGCACGCCCTTGGCGTGCGTGGGCGCGCTCGGCGCCGGTTCCGCCGCGGATCAGGCGCCGCGCAGCACCGCCCCGGTGCGCTCCAGCGCCGTGGCGACCGCCGCGTCCCGGGCCGCCGACGCCTCGTCGGCGGTCAGCGTCCGGTCACCGGCCCGCAGCCGCAGCGCGTACGCCAGCGACTTCTTGCCCGCCTCCAGCTGCTCCCCGGTGAACTGGTCGAACAGGCGCACCGATTCGAGGAGGTCACCGGCGCCCGCGCGGAGCGCCGCCTCCACGTCGGCGGCGGGCACCGAGGCGTCCACGATCAGGGCGACGTCACGCGTGGCCACCGGGAAGGTGGACACGCGCGGCGCCCGCACCGGCCCGGGTGCCGCGTTCTCCAGGCGGTCGAGCTCGATCTCCATGGCGCTGGTGCGCTCCGGCAGGCCGAGCGCCTTGATCACCCGGGGGTGCAGCTCGCCCGCGTTGCCGACCAGGACCTCCTGCCCGTCCACGACGGCCAGCAGTGCGGCGCAGCGGCCGGGGTGCCAGGGGGCCTGCTGGTCCTGGCGGACGATCAGCTCGACGCCCGCCTGTCGGGCGACCACGCGGCCGGCCTCGATGACGTCGCTCCAGTTCGCCTCGCGGCCCTTGCCCCACCAGCCCGCGTGCTCACGTGCGCCGGCCAGTACGACCGCGACGCGACGCGGTTGGCGCGGCAGGGCCGTGTTGAGCGCGGCGATCTCGGCGTCGGTGGGCCGGCGGTCCACCGGCAGGCGCACGCCGGCGACAGCGACCTCGTCGGGAGTGGCCGCCGCGCGGAAGACCAGGCCGGTCTCGAAGAGCGCGAGGTCGTGCTCGCCCCGGCCGTCGTTGCGGCGCAGCGCGCCCAACAGGCCGGGCAGCAGCGTGGTGCGCAGCACCGGCTCGGCGTCGGAGAGCGGGTTGGCCAGACGGACCGTGGCGCGTCGGGGGTCGTCCGCGTCCAGCCCGAGCTGGTCCAGGACCTCCTCGCTGGTGAACGGGTAGTTCGGCGCCTCGGTGTAGCCGGCCCCGGCCAGCGCGCGACCGACCCGACGGTGCAGCCGCTGGCGCTCGGTCAGGCCACGCCCGGCCGGCGGCTGGGGCAGCGTGGCGGGCAGGTTGGCGTATCCCTCCAGCCGGATGACCTCTTCGGCCAGGTCGTTGGGGGCCGCCAGGTCGGGCCGCCAGCTGGGGACGGTGACCACCAGTTCGTCCTGGCCGTAGACGTCACAGCCGACCTGCTGGAGACGTCGGACGACCACCTCGCGGCCGTAGTCGACGCCGGCGACCCGGTCCGGGTGGTCGGCCCGCAGGGTGATGGTGCGCGGTCCGCTCGGCGTGGTCACCTCGGTGACACCGGCCTCGGCCGTGCCACCCGCGAGGAGCACGAGAAGGTCCACCGCGCGCTGCGCCGCGGCGGCGGCGGCCTCCGGGTCCACGCCCCGCTCGAAGCGCCGGGACGCCTCGGAGGAGATCTTGTGGCGGCGGGCCGTACGGGCGATGGAGACGGCGTCGAAGTGCGCGGCCTCGATCACCACGTCGGTGGTGCCGGCGGCCTCGCCGTCCGCCGTCTCCTGCGCGACGTCGGCGATCTCGGTGTTGGCGCCGCCCATGACACCGGCCAGGCCGATGGGCCCGCTGTCGTCGGTGATCACCAGGTCCTCGGCGTCCAGGACGCGCGCCACGCCCTCCAGCGTGGTGAGCTTCTCGCCCGGCACGGCCCGGCGGACGCCGATGGTGCCGTTGACCCGGGAGCGGTCGTAGGCGTGCAGCGGCTGGCCGAGTTCGAGCATCACGTAGTTGGTGACGTCCACGGTCAGCGAGATGGGGCGCATGCCGGCCTTCTGGAGGCGGCGCTGGAGCCAGATCGGCGAGCGGGCCTCGGGCGAGAGGCCGACGACGGTGCGGGCGGTGAAGCGGTCGCAGCCGGCCGGGTCGGCCACGCTGACCTGGTAGCCGTAGCTGTTGGGCGCGGGCACGTCCAGCAGGGCCGGGTCGCGCAGCGGCAGCCCGTAGGCGGTGGCGGTCTCGCGGGCGACGCCGCGCAGCGAGAGACAGTAGCCGCGGTCGGGGGTGACCGCGATGTCCAGTACCTCGTCCACCAGCTCCAGCAGCGCGACGGCGTCGGTGCCCACCTCGTGCTCGGGCGGGAGCACGATGATGCCGTCGTGGTCGTCGGAGACGCCCAGTTCGCTGGCGGAGCAGATCATGCCCTCGGAGACGTGGCCGTAGGTCTTGCGCGCGGCGATCTTGAAGCCGCCGGGCAGTTCGGCACCGGGGAGCACGACGACGACCTTGTCGCCGACGGCGAAGTTGCTCGCGCCGCAGATGATGTTCTGCGGCTCGCCCGTGCCGTTGGCCTGGCCGACGTCGACCTGGCAGTAGCGGATGGGCTTCTTGAAGCCGTCGAGCACCTCGAAGGCCAGCACCTTGCCGACGACCAGCGGGCCGGTGAGGCCGGTGCCGAGCTGCTCGACGGTCTCCACCTCAAGGCCGGCGGCGACGAGCTTGGCCTGCACGTCGCGGCCGGTCTCGCCGGCTGGCAGGTCCACGTACTCCCGCAGCCAGGAAAGCGGGATTCGCATCAGATCTCCGTCCCGAACGGCCGAGTGAAGCGCACGTCACCCTCGACCATGTCTCGCATGTCCTCGACGTTGTGGCGGAACATCAGCATCCGCTCGATGCCGAACCCGAAGGCGAAGCCGCTGTAGCGCTCCGGGTCGATGCCGCAGGCGACCAGCACGCGCGGGTTGACCATGCCGCAGCCGCCCAGCTCGATCCAGCCCTCGGAGGAGCAGGTACGGCAGGGGCGGTCCGGGTTGCCGACCGATTCGCCGTGGCACACGTAGCACTGCATGTCCATCTCGGCGGACGGCTCGGTGAACGGGAAGTAGTTCGGCCGCAACCGGGTGTGCACACCCTCCCCGAAAAGGGCGCTGACCATGTGGTCCAGCGTGCCCTTGAGGTCGGCCATCGTCAGCCCCTCGTCGATGGCCAGCAGCTCCACCTGGTGGAAGACGGGGGTGTGGGTCGCGTCGAGCTCGTCGGTGCGGTAGACCCGCCCGGGGCAGACGACGTAGATGGGCGGCTCGCGGTCGAGCATCGAGCGCACCTGGACCGGCGAGGTGTGCGTACGCAGCACGATGCCGGACTCCGTCTCGGCCTCGGCGCCCTCGGCGGAGCGCACGAAGAAGGTGTCCTGCATCGCGCGGGCCGGGTGGTCGGGGGTGAAGTTGAGCGCGTCGAAGTTGAACCACTCGGCCTCCACCTCGGGCCCCTCGGCCACCTCGTAGCCCATGGCCACGAAGACGTCCTCGATGCGCTCGGAGAGGGTGGTCAGCGGGTGCCGGGCGCCGGGCGTCAAGCGGTCGGTGGGCAGCGTGACGTCCACCGCCTCCTCGACCAGCACGCGCGCGTCGCGCTCCGCCTCCAACTCCGCCTGCCGCGTCTTGAGCGCGCGCGAGACCTCGCCCCGCGCCCCGCCCACGCGCTTGCCCGCGTCCGCCTTGGCGTGCGGGGGCAGGGCGCCGATCTCGCGGTTGGCCAGAGCCAGCGGCGAGCGGTCGCCGGTGTGCGCGACCTTCGCCTCGTGCAGGGCCGTGAGGTCCCCGGCCGCGGCGAACGCGGCCAGTGCCTCGTCCCGCATCCGGGCGATCTCTTCCGGTTTCAGTGCCTCGACCTCTACCGGGTCATAGGACTTGTTGGGTGCCGACATCTCTTCCCGTGCTTCCGATTGGCTGCTGGCTTCGCCCCGCCTCGGCGCCTCGAACTCGTCCGGCTGCCGGGCACGCGTGGCTTGGCCGACGATGGTGGTGCCAAAGGTGCCAAAGGTCGAGTCTACGGGGCGTCCGTACTCGACAGAGCCCGTAGGGTCGCCGCCGCACTACCCGACCGTGGTCAGGCCAGATGCGCCGGGGCCCCTACGGGCAGGGTAAATCGGAACTCGGCGCCGCCGGCCCGGGAACGACCGACGGTGATCGTCCCGCCGTGCGCCTCGACGATGCCCTTGACGATGTAGAGCCCGAGCCCGGTGCCGCCGCGCTTGCTGCCACGCCAGAAGCGGGTGAAGACGCGGCCCATCGACTCCTCGGGAATGCCACAGCCCTCGTCGCTGACGGTGACGGCGGTACTCGGCTGGGCGGCGGCGTCCACGGCGGACCCTTCTGGCTGGGCGGCGACGAGCGTGGGGGTGACCTCGATAGTGACGGTTCCCTCGCCGTGCCGCACCGCGTTTTCCAGCAGATTGCCCAGCACCTGGTCGACCTTGTCGGGGTCGGCCCACAGATCGGGCAGCGGCTCCACGACCTTGATGAGGAAGAGGTCGGGGCGCTGCCCCGCGGTGGTGTGCGCCCGCACGTGACGGCGGACGGCGGCGGCGATGTCCACACACTGGCGGCGCACCTCCAGCCGCCCGGAGTCGATGCGGGAGATGTCCAACAGCTCGGCTATCAGCCGCGTGACCCGGTTCGCGTCGGCGTCCACCGTCTCCAGCATCAGCCGCTTCTGGTCGTCGGTGAACCTCTCCCACTTCGCCAGCAGCGTGGCCGTGAACCCCTTGACCGAGGTGAGCGGCGAGCGCAGCTCGTGGGCGACGGTGGCGATCAGCTCCGCGTGGCTGCGCTCGGTGCGTCGCCTGGCCTCGGTGCCGCGCAGGGTGACCACCAGCCGGCGCACCGGACCGGTGGGGCGCACGCGCACGTACCGGGCGGCCACCAGGACCTCGCGCCCGCCGGGCAGCAGCAGGTTGCGCTCCGGCTGGCCGCCCCGGGTGGCCAGGCCGCCGTAGGGGTCGGTCAGCGCCCACCAGCGGCGCCCCTCAAGGTCCTCCAGGGGCAGCACCTGGTCCAGCGGGCGGCCGATCGCCTCGGTGGCCACGGTGGCCGTGATGCGGGCCGCCGCGGCGTTGAAGCAGGTCACCTGGCCGCGCTCGTCGGCGACCACGAGGCCGTCGGGCAGATCGTCGGGGTGCAGTCCGAGGTCGGACACCTCGCTCGTCCAGGCGTCGACCTCGCCGGGCAGGCACTGCCCCGGCGCATACGAGGTGGTCGCCGCGCCGGAAACCCTGACGTTCATCCCCGCACCCCCTCTCGGGCCCCAGGGGCGCAACCCTACTAGGTCGAGGTGACGCAGCGGAGCCCCTCCGTCGCTACGGGCGGGCGCGCTGGGCGCGCGCGGAGGCGTACAGGCACACGGCGGCGGCGGTCGCGAGGTTCAGGCTCTCGGCCTTGCCGTGGATGGGCACCCGGACGACCTCGTCGGCCAGGGCCCGCGTCGGCTCGGGCAGCCCCCACGCCTCGTTGCCGAAGACCCACGCCGTGGGGCCGCTCATGCGCCCGGCGTCCAGCTCGGCGTCCAGGTCCCGCTCCCCCGCCCCGTCCGCGGCCAGCACGCGTACGCCCGCCTCGTGCAGCCCGCTGACCACGCGCTCGATGGGCACGCCGACGGTCACGGGCAGGTGGAAGAGCGAACCGACCGACGCCCGTACGGACTTGGGGTTGTACAGGTCGACGGAGGCGTCGGTGAGGATGACGGCGTCGGCGCCGGCGGCGTCCGCGCAGCGCAGCACCGTGCCGGCGTTGCCGGGGTCGCGGACGTGCGCGAGCACGGCGACCAGCCGGGGCCGGGCGGCCAGCACCTCGGACAGCGGCGAGTCCAGGAACCGGCAGACGCCGACCAGACCCTGCGGGGTGACCGTCTGCGAGATCTCGGCGACGACGGCGTCGCTGGCGGTGTACACCGGGACGGCGGCGGCGCGGGCGGCCTCGACGATGTCGGCGTGCCGCTCGGCGGCCTCGGCGGTGGCGAACACCTCGACCAGCGTGCCCTCCTCACCCGTGCCCGCCGCGCCGCGGTGGCGCAGCACCGCCTCGCGCACCGCCTGCGGGCCCTCGGCGAGGAACCTGCGCTCCTTGGCCCGCGCGTTGCGGCGGGCCAGCCGGCGGGCGGCCAGGACGCGGGGCGATCGCGGGGAGGTCAGCTCGGGGGCCGCCATGTAGGGGTTCTCGCTTCCGGTGCGGGGGGTGCAGCACGGGCCGGCGCGCGGCCGGCGCGGGTCGGGAAACATCGGACCCGCAGGCGGTCGCCGCCTGCGGGTCCGATGTGGGGCGGGTCCTGGGACCCGGGGCCGCGAAAAACCGCTCAGGCGGCCTTCGGGGCGTTGACGTCGCTGGGCAGCGCCTTCTGGGCCACCTCGACGAGCGTCGCGAACGCGTTCGCGTCGTTGACCGCGAGCTCCGCCAGGATCTTGCGGTCCACCTCGACGTTGGCGGCCTTCAGACCCTGGATGAAGCGGTTGTACGTCATGCCGTTGGCGCGGGCGGCGGCGTTGATGCGCTGGATCCACAGCTGCCGGAAGTCGCCCTTGCGCTTCTTGCGGTCGTTGTAGTTGTAGACGAGGGAGTGGGTGACCTGCTCCTTCGCCTTCCGGTACAGGCGCGAGCGCTGGCCCCGGTAGCCGCTGGCCTGCTCCAGGATCGCCCGGCGCTTCTTGTGGGCGTTGACTGCCCGCTTGACGCGTGCCACTTGATTTACTCCTTGTACGGGGCCGCGGATACCTCACGCGGCCCGGAAACGAATGGGTCCCGATCGTTGGACGCTCGCCCCGCCGTGGCGGGGCCGGGCGTCACTTGCCGAGAAGCTTCTTGACCTTCTTGGCGTCGCCCGGGGCCAGCTCGACGGTTCCTGCGAGGCGGCGCGTCAGCGTGGACGGCTTGTGCTCGAGAAGGTGGCGGCGACCGGCGCGCTGACGGAGCACCTTGCCGGAGCCGGTGATCTTGAAGCGCTTGCTGGCACCACTGTGCGTCTTGTTCTTCGGCATGTCGCCGTTCTCTCCTCGTCGGGCGCTTCGCCGGCCCTCGCGGGCAGGCGGAAGCGTCAGCTCGTTCAGTTGGGGTTCCGGGGCGGGGCCCCGGTGCGGCGGCCTCACGTTCAGGCCGCCACGATCAGGCCTCGGCCGGCTCCTCGGCGGACTGCTGCTCGGGCGCGTCCGCGGTGACGCCCTGCCGCTCCGCCTTGCGGGCGGCCTGCGCCTCGCGGGCTTCGGCCATGGCCTCGGTCTTCTTCTTGTGCGGACCGAGAACCATGATCATGTTCCGGCCGTCCTGCTTCGGGTTCGACTCGACGAAGCCGAGGTCCTGGACGTCCTCCGCGAGCCGCTGGAGCAGTCGGTAGCCGAGCTCCGGCCGGGACTGCTCACGACCACGGAACATGATCGTGATCTTGACCTTGTCGCCCTGCTTGAGGAACCGGACGACGTGACCCTTCTTGGTGTCATAGTCGTGCGGGTCGATCTTCGGCCGGAGCTTCATCTCCTTGATGACCGTGTGCGCCTGGTTCTTGCGCGCCTCACGGGCCTTCATGGCCGACTCGTACTTGAACTTTCCGTAGTCCATGAGCTTGCAGACCGGCGGACGGGCGTTCGCCGCGACCTCGACCAGGTCCAGGTCGTACTCCTGCGCAAGCTCCAGGGCCTTGGCAAGCGGGACGATGCCAACTTGCTCGCCGCTGGGACCGACGAGTCGCACCTCGGGGACGCGAATCCGGTCGTTGATGCGGGGCTCGGCGCTGATGGGGCCTCCTCAGTTGCACCACACGGCCGCCTGGCGGACAGCCGTGTAACGTCAGTTTTCGGTGTGACCACCGTGCCGAGACGCATAAAACGCCCCGAACGGGACACAGGCGGGCTCCTCACTTTCCGGGAGCACCGCTGCGGAGTCACCGCGGGGCGCATCAGGCAGATCCACGTCGTCCGTACGGAACGACGGGCCCTGCCGGACCGGGACCCGCCGGCCTCGGGGGCCAGCAAGGTGGGAGAGTCGGAGCCTCCACTTGTGGGCCGGGCACACCTATGCCCAGCCGGTCGCTTCCCAGGCTACACCACTCCCGTCGACGGCGCCCCCGACCGCCACCGGTACCGCCACTGACCTGCGGCCTCCGGGTCGCACCGGCGGGCCGCCGCGCGCCCCGCGCCCCGCCACACCGCTCCGGCGCCGGTGCCGGGCGGCGGGCGCGTGGCACACCGGGGCTCCTCTCGTACGATGCGTGAGGACCGCCGACCGACCCTGGCGCGCACGCCCGCCGTGGCGCGCGGGTCGGGCCGCGCGGGCGCTTCGCACGCGGGCGCGCCGGTGGGTCCACCAGGGGAGCCCGCCCGACGCCCGGCCCACGCCCACCGCGCCGGGCACCCCACCGACTTCGACAGACGAGAGAGCCATGAGCGACGCCGACGCCCCGCAGCCCGACCAGGACCAGGGCGCGAGCCCGGACTTCGACACGATGACGCGCGACATCGCGGACGTGCCCGCGGTCGAGGTGATCACGACGGTCGCGGTGCACCTGATGAGCGCCGCCGCGGTCAACCTCGGGCTCGCCGAGGACGCCCCCGAGCACAAGGACCTGGACGAGGCGCGCAAGCTGATCACCGCGCTGGCGGGCCTGGTCACCGCGAGCGCCACCGAGGTCGGTTCCTACCACGCCGCCCCGCTGCGCGACGGCCTCAAGTCGCTCCAGCTCGCGTTCCGCGAGGCGTCGGTGATCGCGGACGAGCCGGGCCAGGGGCCGGGCGAGAAGTTCACGGGGCCGGTGTTCGGCGGCTGAGTCGCGGCCAGGGCCGTACGCGGGCGGTCGTCGCGCTCGCGACCGGAGCGGCCCGCCGCGCGTCGGGCCCGCGCCGGGCCGACACGCGGCGGGCCGGGCGCGGGCCGACGGGGCCGGGCCCGGGGTCAGATCTCGGACTTCTCCCGGTTCAGCAGGTCACCCGCGCGCGGATGCGTGAACTGGTGGCAGACGGCGGCCAGCGCGCCGCCGATCAGCGGGGCCACCAGGAAGAGCCACAGCTGCTCCAGGGCGTCGGTGCCGGCGAAGATGGCGGGGCCGAAGCTGCGGGCCGGGTTCACCGAGGTGCCCGTGAGCGGGATGCCCACCAGGTGGATGACGGCCAGCGAGAGGCCGATCGGCAGTCCGTCGAAGCCGACGACGGCCACCTTGTGTGTCACCGCGAGCACCACGAAGACCAGCAGGAAGGTCAGCATCACCTCGGCGAGGAAGGCGCCGCCGGTGTTGATGTGCACGGCCGAGCGGTCGCCGTAGCCGTTGCTGCCGAACGCGCCGCTGGTCTTGAGCCCCGGCACCTGCTTGGCCAGCAGGAACAGGATGGCCGCGCCCGCGATGCCGCCCAGCAGCTGGGCGATCCAGTACTCGATCGCGGTACGCGGCGAGATGCGGCCGGCCACCAGCATCCCCAGCGTCACGGCCGGGTTGATGTGACAGCCGGAGATCGGGCCGAGCGCGTAGGCCAGGGCGAGCAGGGTGAAGCCGAAGGCGAGCGCGATGCCGACGGTGCCGATGTAGTCGGCGGCGAGGACGGCGGAGCCGACCGCGAAGAACACCAGCAGCAGGGTTCCGGTGAACTCCGAGATGACCGTCCGCGTCTCCACCGTCTCCAGTCTCGTCTCCATGACGCTCTCCTTGTGTGGATGATCGTGCACTGCTCCTGTTGCATTGTGGGGCGTTATGGGACATTTCGCCCGCTGACGAGCAGGCGGAATCCGGCCCGCGCGCCACGGGCGGACGCGTGGGGGCCGGGGAGGGGTGGCCGGCGGCCCGCGCGGGGGCGCTACCCGGCGACGTAGAGGGGTTCGCCCGGAAGGCTCGCGTGGGCCGGCAGCAGGGCCAGTCGCAGGCCCCGTACGAGTCGGGCCCGGAGCACCTCGTCGGCGGCGAGGGCCTTGGCGAGGCGCTGGGCGACCTCGTGGGCGGGGGCGTCGGCGGCCAGCGTCAGGGCCAGGGTGGCGTCGGCCTCGGCGTCGGGCGCCGGCGCCAGGTGGGCCCGCACCACGCCGGCCTCGGTGGCCAGCACGGCGCGCAGGGCCTGGGCGACGGCCGGGTCGGTCAGCGGATCGGTGCTGGTGCGGCCCTCCGCCAGGGCCAGCAGCGCCGGGCCGGTCAGCGGGAAGGTCACCGGGCCGGCGAGGTCGAGCACCAGGGTGTCGGCCCGCTCGTGCGCGGCGGCCTGGAGCGCCTGGTGCAGGGGCACGGCCACCGGCCTGGCGTCGGGGCGCCAGCGGGCCAGCGCCTCGGTGGAGGTGAAGGCCGGCAGCGCGCGCCGGCCGTCGGGGGCCCGCAGCGTGGGCACGGCCATGTCGCTGGTCTTCTCGCGGCGCAGCACGCCGCCGTCCGCCGTCGGCGCCTCCTCCACCTCCCCGAGCACCGCGACCACCGGCACCAGCAGCCGCGCCCCGACCAGGGCGCTCAGCACCCGCGACTCGGCGGCCGGGTCGCTGGCCCACGCGGCGAGCGCCGCGCTCAGTCGTTCGTCGGCGGAGCCGTCGTCGTCGGAGAAGCCGGGGTCTGGGATGTTCTTGAGGGCCACGCGTCGAGGCTACCCGGGCGGTGTACGGGGCGGTGAGCTGGCCAGGAGGGCGAGGTGTCGGGTGGTCACGCCGACGCTGGCGGCCCTGCCGGCGCGCCCCGCGCGGGAGGCGGGCCGGCGGGCGCCCTGGCGGGGTCAGCCCGTCGGTGGGCGCCGGCCCGGCGCGCGAACCCGGCGCTCGCGCCACAGGGCCACCGCCGCGAGAACCAGTGCCGCCCCCGCCAGGCCGGCGCTCAGGGCGAGTGTGCTCGGGCCGCCGCCCTGTCCGCCGGCCGCCCGCTCGGGCAGCGGCCCGTGGCCGAAGTAACGGTCGGGGTACGCGGCGGGCGAGGGAAGCTGCGCGCGGGCCTCCAGGGCGCCGCCGGCCTCGATCGCGGCGGCGACGTCGACCATGCCCGCGCCGAGTTCGTCGTTGCGGCCCCCCTCCGGCCGGTCCTGGGCCGTCTCCGTCAGCAGCCGCTTGACCTGCACCGGGCTCAGGTCCGGATGGGCGGACCTGACCAGCGCGGCGGCACCGGAGACGAACGCGGAGGCCGCGCTGGTGCCCCAGCCCTGGTAGTAGCGGCGGTTGGGGTCGGCGATGACGACGTCCACGCCGGGGGCGCAGATCGTGGCGTACCAGCGGCGGGTGGAGAAGGCGGCACGGCTGCCGTAGCGGTCCACGGCGGTCACGGCGATCACGCCGGGGTACGCGGCGGGGTAGGAGACGCGGTCGCCCTCGCCGCCGCCGTTGCCGGCCGAGGCGACGACCACGACGCCCTTGCGCAGCGCGTACTGCACCGCCGCGTCCTCGCGCCGCTCGGGGTGGGCGGACTCGCTGTCGTCGCCGAGTGAGAGGTTGATGACGTCGGCGCCGTGGTCGGCGGCCCAGCGGATGCCGTCGGCCAGCGCCGCGCCGCGCGCGGCGCGGGCCCGTTTGCGCGCCGGGTCGCCCTCTTCGAGGATGACCCGCACCGGAAGGATGCTCACGCCGGGAGCGACGCCGACCACGCCGTCGCCGCCCCCCGCACCGTGGCCGCGCCCCGCGATGATGCCGGCCATCGCGGTGCCGTGACGGGCCCAGGAGACGTCGCCGCGCCGCGCGCCGAACCCGATCATGTCCTTGCCCGGCAGCACCTGGCCCTGGAGGTCGGGGTGTTCGGCGTCCACCCCGGTGTCCAGCACGGCGACCGTGACGCCGGCGCCCTTGGTCGTCTGCCAGGCGAGCGGCGCGTGGATGGCGTCCAGCGCCCACTCCTGGGAGCGGATGCCGTCGGCTCCGGCGGGGGCGGGCGGGAGCACCGTGAGGCAGGCGAGCGCGCCGGACACGGCCAGGGTGCGCGCCAGCGGGCGGCGTACGGCGCCGGCCGTACGAGGTCGACGCGGGCCCGCGGGCGCGTCGGGCCGGGGGGTGGGGTCGCCGCGTCGCGCGCGCATCACGGGGCCTTCCTGGCGGTGGCCGCGGCGGCGCGGAAGGCGCGTTCGACGCCGGCCGCGACGCCCTTCGCGTCGTGGCCCAGGCCCGCCTGGGCCGGGTCGGTGGTCGCCCCACGGGCCGTGGCCCGGTCCGCGGGTTCGGGCCGGTCGATGCTGCGTCCGTCGGCGAAGCCGCTCACCGCGTAGACGATCACCGGGAGGTCGGCCGAGACGCTGACGCGCCAGCTCGCCCGTTGCGCGTCGCCGAAGGCGGCGGCCGGTGTGCCCGTGGCCGCGTACGGCTTGGGTAGCAGGTCAGCACGCCCGCCGAGCCGTTCACCGGCGAACCGGTTCCGCAGGGCGCGCATGCCGGCCGCGTCGGAACGCGTGATGAGCAGGCCGACGGTGGTGACGCTGGTGCTGGTGGCATCGGTGTACGTGGCGCGCAGCAGCCGCTCGCAGCCCACCGGGGACAGCGCGGTGGCCAGCAGCGGGTCGAAGGCGTCCGCGCAGCGGCCGTCGGGGGCGACGGCGATCCGGGTCCAGGTCCGGTCGGCGCCCCCGGGGCCCGCGCCGGGGCCGGTCAGGGTGCGGGGGAAGAGCGTGTCCACGGGGACGGTGCGCCACAGCGTGCGGGCGTGGGGGAAGGCGTCGACCGGGCGGGGCCGGCCGCCGTCCTCGCGCAGCAGGCTCCCTAACACCGCGCCGACCAGCAGGCCGACACCGAGCACGGCGCACACCACGGAGGTCACCAGGCGGGTCAGCCCGCGTTCGCGGCGGGCGGGGCGGGGGCCGGCGCCCATGAGGGTCATGCCGTGGGCGCGCAGGTCGGCGGCGAGGCCGGCGACGGGGTCGTAGCCGGCGGTCGACTCGGCGGTCGCGCCGGCGGTCGGCGGCGCCGGGGCGGGCTCGGTGACCGGCGACTGTGGCGTCGGGGTGGGCGCGCCGGTCGGTCGGGGGGGCGTGGTCGGCCGGGGCGGGACGCCGGCGTCGGGCCAGCGGGTCGGGCGCGGCGGAACCGGGGCGGCGGGTTCCGTGACCGCGCGGCCCGGCTCGGACCGGGCTGTGGGGAACGTCGCCTGGGACGCTTCGGGCGCGGTCGGGGTAGCGGGGGCTGGCTCGGGGGCGGGCACGGGTGTCGCCTCGGGCTCGATCGCGGGGGCGGGCGCCGTCGGCCCGTCGAGGCGGTCGCCGGGACGGGGCGGGGCGGGCGGCCGGGGCGGGCCCGTGTGGCCGGCCCGCGACCGGGTCTCCCCGCGTGCGCCCGGCTCCCTGGGCAGGGCGGTACGGGGGGCGGGCGGCCTCGGGGCACGGGGGCGCGGCGCGGCGGGCGGTACGGGCGCGGACGGCGCGGCGACGGGTGGCGGCGCGGCGGCCGGCACGGTGGCGGCTCGCGCGGGCGGCGGCACGGGAACGGTCGGTGCGGGGCTGGCGGCGGCCGGAGCCGGCGGGCGACGGGCCGACGGCGCGGGCGGGGCCGGCGGGGTGGCGGGTGGTGGCGCCACGGGCGGGCCGCTGGCGAGCCGTGCTGCGGGAGGGCGCCCGGGGGGCCTCGGGGGTCGCGGAGGGGCCACGAGCGGACCGGTGACCGGCGGCGGGCCGGGCCGGGCCGCGGGCGAGGTGGACGGGAGGGGGCGAGAGGCGCGTGCGTGCTCCGCGTCGGCGCCCACCTGCACCCCCTCGCACCCTTCGACACCCGCTCCGGCCGAGCCACCCGATCGCCTTTCGGGACAGGCCGGTTCGTATGTGGACAGCACGCCGCTGACCTGCCGGTCATGGCGTGCGCGACACTCTACGGTGCGTCGGGCACCGTTCGCACCGGGTGCCCGACTACCCACTGGTAATGACCTCTGGCAAGCTGCCCCCATGTCGTATCCGAGCTCCGACCGGGTCCGCCTCGACCGGGCGACCGCCCATCTGGACGCGCCGCTCGCGGTGGTCGACCTGCGGGCGTTCGACACCAACGCGCGCGACATGGCGCAGCGCGCCCGGGGCAAGCCGATCCGCGTCGCGACCAAGTCGGTGCGCTGTCGCGCGCTGTTGGAGCGCGTGCTGCGCCAGGACGGCTTCGCGGGCGTCCTCAGCTTCACGCTGGCCGAGTCGCTGTGGCTGGCCCGGTCCGGCGTACGCGACGTGCTGCTGGCCTACCCGTCCGCGGACCGGGCCGGATACGCCGCGCTGACCGGCGATCCGGAACTGGCCGCCGCCGTGACCGTCACCCTGGACGACCCGGCTCAGCTCGATGCGATCGACGCCGTACGGACGGGTACCGAAGAGGTGCGAGTCTGCCTGGAGTTGGACACCTCGCTGCGGCTGATGGGCGGAGCGCTGCGGTTGGGGGCGCTGCGCTCGCCCCTGCACGCCCCGGACCAACTGGCCGCACTGGCCCGCCTGGTCGTGGACCGGCCGGGTTTTCGGCTGGTGGGGCTGATGGCGTACGAGGGGCACATCGCGGGCGTGGGGGACGCGGTGCCCGGGCATCCGGTGCGGTCGCGGGCGATCCGGCTGTTGCAGTCCACCGCGCGGCGCGAGCTGTCCGCGCGGCGGGCGGCGGCGGTGCGGGCCGTGCGGCGCATCGCCGACCTGGAGTTCGTGAACGGTGGCGGCACCGGCAGCCTCCAGCACACCGCGGCGGAGGAGGCGGTGACGGAACTGGCCGCTGGCTCGGGCCTGTATGTGCCCCGGCTCTTCGACCACTACTCGTCCTTCCGTGGCCACCCGGCCGCGCTGTTCGCGCTGCCGGTGGTGCGTCGGCCCGGGGTGGGTGTGGTGACGGTCCTCGGCGGTGGCTATCCGGCTTCCGGGGCGGCCGGGGCGGATCGGCTGCCGGTCCCGTACCTGCCGCGCGGGCTGCGCTTCCACCCGCTCGAAGGCCCCGGTGAGGTGCAGACCCCGCTGGTGGGCGCGGCGGCTGACGACCTGCTGATCGGGGACAAGGTGTGGTTCCGGCACGCCAAGGCCGGGGAGTTGTGCGAGCGCTTCGACGCGGTGCAGTTGGTCGACGGTGAGCGGGTGGTGGACGTGGTGCCGACGTACCGGGGCGAGGGCAAAACGTTCCTCTAGCGGCTGCCGCACGTGCGGTGGGAGGGCGGCCGGGCGAGCCCCGGGGCCGGTCCGGCCGCGCCACCGCGTGCTGAGCCCGGCCGCCACGCGGCCACCGGGGCGGGCGCGGCGACCGGGGCCGGGCCCGCGCCCGGCGGGTCACACGCCTTCGCCGTCGCCCGTCGCCGGTCGGATGCCGCCGACGATCTCGTCCATGGCCGACAGCGGCGGAGCCGAGGAGCTGACGTCGAAGCCGAGGCGCACGACGACCATCCGCGCCTCGCTCGCGCTCCGGCCGGGCTCGGGGAAGACGACGGACTGCACGTAGCCGTCGTCGCCCTTCTTGGTGTCCGCCTTCCACCGCACCAGGTAGCCGGGTTGGCCCGCGACGGTCACCGCCTCGGCCTTCAGTTCCTGGTGGCCGTTGAGCCCGCCGTATGCGGCCGGCTTGCCGCGCTGGCCGCTGCCGTAGGAGTCCTGGGCGTTGCGCGCGATGTCCTCCCGGGCGATGCCCTCGGCCGTGCTGGCCCGGTAGCCCTTGCCGGTCGAACCGAAGCTGAACACGCCGCCGCGCACGCAGCGCGTGGCCGCGTCGTTGGGGCACGGGTAGGGCGAGGTGGTGATGCCGAGGCCGTCCGCCTGCGGTGGGTTGGCCGTCCACTGGTCGAGGACCGGCACGCTGATGCCGTTCGCCGGGTCGGTGGCCATCCGCCCGCCGGCGCTGGGCGCGCTCGGCGCGGTCGAGGGGCCGTCGCCCCCCGTGCCGCCCTGACCGGCGCCGGGTGTCGGCACGCCGGCCGAGGGTGTCGGTCGGGCCTGGTCGCCGTCCCCGTCGTCGTCGCCGTTCTGGAGGACCAGCACACCGGCGACGATCGCGGCGACCACGACGGCGCCCATCACGCCGATGATCACGCCTCGGCGGCTCCGCCCGCCGGGCTGCCCAGGCCCGGGCCCGCCGGGGTAGCCCGGGGCGGGGGTGCCGTAGGGGGCGCCGGTGGCCGGCGGGTAGCCGGGTGGCTGCGCCGGGGGCGCGCCGTAGGGGGCGGTGCCCGGCGGCGGGTTGTAGGGGGCGGTGCCCGGCGGTGGGGGCCCGGGGGCGAAGGTCATCGGCGCGGACAGCATGGTCTGCGCGTCGTGCACCGAGGACGCGGCGCGGCGCGCGTCGGTCCACCTGGCCCCGTCCCACCAGCGCTCGGGGGCGGGCCCGGGGCCCTGGTGGTCGGGGTCGGGGTACCAGCCCGGAGGTGTCGTCATGCTCACCCCGTCACCCTATGGCCACGCCCCGGTGCGGGACAGCGGTGCGGTGGCGGGCGGTTGTCGGCCGGGCCGGGCCGCTGGCGCGGGGTCGCGCCCCCGCCCCGGCCGGTTCGACCGGGGCGGGGCGCGGTCTAGAGCGGGGTGACGTACGCGCCGGCGATGCCGCCGTCCACCAGGAACTCGGCGGCGTTGACGAAGGAGGCGTCGTCGCTGGCGAGGAAGGCGACGGCGGCGGCGATCTCCTCGGGCTCGGCGAAGCGGCCGACGGGCACGTGCACCAGGCGGCGGGCGGCGCGCTCGGGGTCCTTGGCGAACAGCTCCTTGAGCAGGGGGGTGTTCACCGGCCCCGGGCACAGCGCGTTGACCCGGATGCCCTCGCGCGCGAACTGCACGCCCAACTCGCGTGACATCGCCAGCACGCCGCCCTTGGAGGCGGTGTAGCTGATCTGCGAGGTGGCCGCGCCCATGACGGCCACGAAGGAGGCGGTGTTGATGATCGAGCCCCGGCCCTGGGCCCGCATGTAGGGCAGGGCGGCCTTGCAGCACAGGTAGACCGAGGTGAGGTTGACCTGCTGGACCCGCTGCCAGGCGGCCAGGTCGGTGGTGAGGATGGAGTCGTCCTCAGGCGGTGAGATGCCCGCGTTGTTGAAGGCGACGTCCACCGAGCCGTAGGTGTCGTACGCGGTCTGGAAGGCGGCCTCCACCTGGTCCTGGTCGGTGACGTCGACCTCGACGAACAGGCCGCCGACCTCCTGGGCCACAGCCTTGCCCGCCCGCTCGTCGATGTCGGCGCACACCACGCGCGCGCCCTCGCCGGCCAGTCGGCGGGCGGTGGCCAGGCCGATGCCGCTGCCCGCGCCGGTGATCACCGCCGTACGGCCCACCAGGCGGCGGCACACGGGGGCGCTCGTGCCGGGCGAGGGCCGCTCGGCCGGGGTGTCGCTCACGTCAGTCCTCCTCGGTACTGATGAAGACGTTCTTGGTCTCGGTGAAGGCCGCCAGCGCGCCCGGGCCCAGCTCGCGGCCGAGCCCGGAGTGCTTGAAGCCACCGAAGGGGGTCCAGTAGCGGACGCTGCTGTGGGAGTTGACCGAGAGGTTGCCGGCCGTGACGGCGCGGGCCACCCGCACGGCGCGGCCCACGTCGCGGGTCCACACCGAGCCGGCCAGGCCGTAGTCGGTGGCGTTGGCCAGCCGTACGGCGTCGGCCTCGTCCTCGAAGGGGATGACGACCGCGACCGGGCCGAAGACCTCCTCGGTGGCGATCCGGCTGTCGGCAGCCGCCTCGACGACGGTGGCCGGGTACCAGAAGCCCCGGCCCGTGGGGGCCTTGCCCCGGATGACGGCCGGGGCGTCCTCGGCGACGAAGGACCGTACGCGTTCGCGGTGGGCCGCCGAGATCAGCGGGCCCATCTGGGTGGCGGGGTCGGCCGGGTCGCCGACCACGAAGTCCTGGACGGCGGGTTCGAGCAGGGCCAGGAAGCGGTCGTAGACGGAGCGCTGGACCAGGACACGGCCCCGGGCGCAGCAGTCCTGGCCGCTGTTGTCGAGGAAGGAGGCGGGCGCGGTGCGGGCGGCGCGTTCGAGGTCGGCGTCGGCGAAGACGATGTTGGGGCTCTTGCCGCCCAGTTCCAGGGTGAGCCGTTTGACCTGGGGGGCGCAGCGGGCCATGATCTGCCGGCCGACGGCGGAGGAGCCGGTGAAGACGACCTTGGCGACGTCCGGGTGGTCCACCAGCGCGGTGCCCACCACGGGTCCGGCGCCGGGCAGCACCTGGAACAGGTCGGGCGGCAGGCCGGCCTCCCGGCCGAGTTCGGCCAACCGCAGCGCGCTGAGCGGGGTGGCCTCGGCAGGCTTGAGGAGGACGGCGTTGCCGGCGGCCAAGGCCGGGGCCAGGCCCCAGGCGGCGATGGGCAACGGGAAGTTCCACGGCACGATGACGGCCACCACGCCCAGCGGTTCGGCGAAGGTGACGTCCAGGCCGCCGGGCACCGGGATCTGGTGTCCCGTCAGTCGCTCGACCCCGCCGGCCGCGTAGTCGAGCAGGTCGCGGACGTTGCCGGCCTCCCAGCGGGCGTTGCCGATCGGGTGGCCGGCCTCGCGCACCTCGATCCGGGCCAGCTCCTCGATGTGCTGGTCGACGGTCTGGGCGAAGGCGCGCAACGCCCTGGCCCGGTCGCCGGGGGCCAGGGCGGCCCAGCCGCGTTGGGCCTCGGCGGCCGAGGCGACGGCGCCGGCGACCTGTTCCGGGGTGGTGGCGGTAACGGTCGCCACCACCTCCTCGGTGGCGGGGTTGAGAACCTGGTGTTCGGTCGGGAACCGCACCTGGGCCAACGGGGGCCTCCTCACATCCGTTCGAAGGAGCGGAAGCGCTCCCAGTCCGTGACGGCGGTGTCGTACGCCCGCTGTTCGACGTGCGCCATGTGCAGGTAGTGCTCGACCACCTCGTCGCCGAAGGCGGCCCGGGCGAGCGCGCTGTTCTCCCACAGGTCGGCGGCCTCGCGCAGGGTCGTGGGCACACGGGCGGCCTCGCTCGTGTACGCGTTGCCCGTGACGGGGTCGGGCAGCTCCAGCCGCTGGTCGATGCCGTGCAGGCCGGCGGCGATCATGCCGGCGACGGCGAGGTAGGGGTTGACGTCGCCGCCGGGCAGCCGGTTCTCCAGCCGGTGGCCGGCGCCGTGGCCGATGACGCGCAGCGCGCAGGAGCGGTTGTCCGGGCCCCAGGCGACGGCGGTGGGCGCGAAGGAGCCGGGCCGGAACCGCTTGTAGGAGTTGATGTTCGGGGCGTACAGCAGGGTCAGTTCGCGCAGCGCGGCGAGCTGGCCGGCCAGGAAGTGGCGCATGGTGGTGGACATGCCGTACGGAGCGCTGTCGTCGGCCAGGACGGGGCGGCCGGACTCGTCGCGCAGTGAGAGGTGGATGTGGCAGGAGTTGCCCTCGCGCTCGTCGTACTTGGCCATGAACGTCAGCGCGGTGCCCTCCTGGGCGGCGATCTCCTTGGCGCCGGTCTTGTAGATCGCGTGCTGGTCGCAGGTGACGAGCGCCTCGTCGTAGCGGAAGGCGATCTCGTGCTGGCCCGGGTTGCACTCGCCCTTGGCGGACTCCACGGTCATGCCGGCCGCGTCCATCTCCAGGCGGATGCGCCGCAGTAACGGCTCGACGCGGGCGGTGCCGAGCACGGAGTAGTCGGAGTTGTACTGGTTGGCCGGGGTCAGGTCGCGGTAGGCGGCGGTCCACGCCTGCTCGTAGGTGTCCTGGAAGACCAGGAACTCCAGCTCGGTGCCCACGTAGGCGCTCCAGCCGCGCTCGGCCAGCCGGGCGGTCTGCTGGCGGAGCACCTGGCGGGGCGAGGCGGACACCGGGGAGCCGTCGTGCCAGCCGAGGTCGGCGGTGAGCATGGCGGTGCCCGGCTGCCAGGGCACGCGACGCAGGGTCGTGGGGTCCCCGCGCATGGCGAAGTCGCCGTAGCCGTTGTCCCAGGAGGAGATGGCGTAGCCGTCCACGGTGTTCATGTCGACGTCGACGGCGAGCAGGTACGTACAGCCCTCGGCACCGCCTTCCAGTACGTCACTGAGGAAGAACCGGGCCGCGAACCGCTTGCCCTGGAGTCGGCCCTGCATGTCGGTGAAGGCGAGGACGACGGTGTCGATCTCCCCGGCGTCGACCAGTGCGCGTAGTTCGTCGACCGGGAGCGGGGGCGTGCGGTCTCCCACGGGCGTGCCTCCTTTCGGTGCGTCCGAAGGTCATAAGGTAGGGCCGTAGACCATTGGTTGGGAAGTGGTCGCGACGAGAGGAGGGGGCTGATGGACACCGGTACGAACACCTCGGGCGGCGCGCTGTCGCACGGGCCCGTGGAACTGGCCCCGCTGGGGTCGGTGCTGCGTCCCGTGCGGGCCGGCAACGGCTTCGAGGAGGCGCTGGAGCAGATACTCCAGGTCATCCGGCTGGGCCTGGTCTCGCCTGGCGAACGGCTGCCCGCCGAGCGGGAGTTGGCCGAGCGGCTGCGGATCAGCCGGGTGACGCTGCGCGAGGTGCTGAAGGTGCTCCAGGAGCAGGGGCTCGTGGAGAGCAGACGCGGCCGGTACGGCGGGACGTTCGTCCGGGCCCGGCGGGCGACGCGGGTCGCGGCGGAGGAGTTGCGGTGCCGGATGGCGGGGGTGGACCTGGCGGACACGCTGCGCTTCCGCGAGGTGCTGGACGTCGGCTCGGCGGGCCTGTGCGCGACCCACGACCTCGGCCCCGACCAGCGACGGCGGTTGCGGGCCGCGCTGGACGGCACGCGCGACGCGGCGCCCCAGGACTACCGCCGGGCGGACACGCTCTTCCACCTGACACTGGCCGCTCTGGCCGACAGCCCCTCGCTGGCCACCGCGTACGCGGCGGTGCGGGCCCGCCTCAACGACCTGCTCGACTGCCTCCCGCTGCTGGTGAGGAGCCTGGAGCACTCCCAGGCCCAGCACGCGGCGCTGACCGAGGCGGTGCTGGACGGCGACGCGGACGGGGCCCGTGAGGTGATGCGCGAACACTGCGCGGGCACGGCGGCCCTGGTGCGCGGCTTCCTGACGTGACGGGGCGTACGGGAGTGTCGCGCCGGCGACGGCGGCCGGACCGCGCCCGGCGCGCGCGGGGCGGCGGGCAGCGCCCGGCGCACCACCGCGCAACCCGTACGCGGGTCTTGCGCGGCGCCGCGCGGGGTGGCAATGGTATGCAGTCACACCTTTCCCTGGCAGGCGGGAGCGGCCCATGGCCGACGGACCTGAGCGCACCTCCGCACCCACCGGCGGCGACGAGCCGCGGCGAGCCGGGAGGCCGGCCACCCCGGAGCGGGGCACGCCGCCCGCCGCCACCCGCGCGCCCGCGCACGCCGGGCCCGGCTCCCTGAACGCCCCGCCCGCCGGCGGCCCTTCGCCGGCGCGCGGGGCCGTGCCCGCGGCCCGCGCGGCGGCCGACGGCACCGGCGCGGAACCGGGCGACCCGGCCGCCGCCGACCCCACGGCCTACCTGGAGCGGCGCGCGCTGCGCGGGGGCAGCGCGGGACCGCTGCTGCTCACCGGGCTCGGTGTGGCCTACGTCGTCTCCGGGGACTTCTCCGGCTGGAACGCGGGCCTGTCCGAAGGGGGCTTCGGCGGGCTGGCCATCGCCGCCGCGCTGATGGGGCTGATGTACACCTGTCTGGTCCTCTCGCTGGCCGAGTTGGCGGCCGTGCTGCCCACGGCCGGCGGCGGCTACGGCTTCGCGCGCCGCGCGCTGGGCACCTGGGGCGGCTTCCTGACCGGCACCGCGATCCTGATCGAGTACGTGCTGACGCCCGCCGCCGTCGCGCTGTTCATCGGCGAGTACGTCGAGTCGCTCGGGCTGTTCGGCCTGGAGTCGGGGTGGCCGGTCTACCTGGTCTGCTACGGCCTGTTCGTCGGTCTGCACCTGTGGGGCGTGGGTGAGGCGCTGCGGTTCATCCTGGTGGTGACGGCTGTCGCGGTGGCCACGCTGGTCGTCTTCGTGGGCGCCGCCGTCACCGAGTTCTCCGCGAGCCGGCTCCACGACATCCCGGTGGGCGGGGGCGCCCTCGGCGCCGGTTCCTGGCTCCCGTTCGGCCTGCTCGGGATCTGGGCGGCGTTCCCGTTCGGCATGTGGTTCTTCCTCGGTGTCGAGGGGGTGCCGCTGGCGGCCGAGGAGGCCCGCGACCCGGCCCGCACCCTGCCCCGGGCGATGGCCTGGTCGCTCGGCGTCCTGGTACTGCTGGCGCTGGCCACCTTCGTCACCGCCACCGGAGCGCGCGGCGCCGCCGCCATCGCGGAGGTCGGCGACCCGCTCGTCCAGGCCCTCCAGCCGCACGGCGAGCCCACCACGGCCAGCCGGATCGTCAACTACGCGGGCCTGACCGGCCTCGTCGCCTCCTTCTTCTCCCTCGTCTACGCCGGCTCGCGCCAGCTCTTCGCCCTCTCCCGGGCCGGCTACCTGCCCCGCGCCCTGTCGCTGACCAACCGCCGCAAGGCCCCCTACCTCGGGCTGCTGGTGCCCGGGGCGCTGGGCTTCGCGCTGGCCGCCGCGAGCGGGGAGGGGGCCCGGATGCTGAACGTCGCGGTCTTCGGCGCCACCATCTCCTACGCCCTGATGGCCCTGTCCCACCTGGTGCTCCGCCGCCGTGAACCGCGCCTGCACCGGCCGTACCGCACCCCCGGTGGCGCGCTGACCTCCGCCGTCGCGCTGGTGCTGGCCTGCGCGGCGCTGGTGGCCACGTTCCTGGTGGACCCGCGCGCGGCGCTGATCGCGCTCGGCGTGTACGGCGCGGCCCTGCTCTACTTCGCCTGCTACAGCAGGCACCGTCTGGTGGCCTCGGCGCCCGAGGAGGAGTTCGCCGCCCTCGCGGCGGCCGAGGCGACGCTGACCCGCGACTGACCCGGAGGCCCGCATGCCCGCACCGCTGATCGGCATCAGCACCTATCTGGAGGACGAGGCCCGGTGGGGCGTGTGGCGCCTGCCCGCCGCTCTGCTGCCGGCCGGCTACCACCGCCTCGTCCAGCGCGCGGGCGGGCTGGCCGCGCTGCTGCCGCCCGACCAGGCGCCGGGCGCGGCCCGGGAGGCGGTCGCCCGGCTCGACGGCCTGGTCATCGCCGGCGGCCCCGACGTACGCCCCGAGCGGTACGGGGCCGCGCCGCACCCCGAGACGGGCCCGCCGGCGCTGGAGCGCGACGCGTGGGAACTGGCCCTGATCGAGGCGGCGTGGGAGCGCGGCCTGCCCCTGCTGGGCATCTGCCGTGGCATGCAGTTGCTCAACGTCGCGCGCGGCGGCACCCTCCACCAGCACCTGCCCGAGGTGGTGGGCCACGGTGGGCACGCGGGCCCGCCCGGCCAATTCGCCGCACACGAGGTCACCCCCGTCCCCGGCACCCGCACCGCCCGACTCCTGGCCACGCCGACCCGCGTGCCGACCTACCACCACCAGGCCGTGGACCGCCTCGGCGCCGACCTCGTCGCCTCGGCCCACACCGCCGACGGCACCGTGGAGGCCCTGGAGTTCACCGTCCCCCACCCCTTCGCCCTGGCCGTCCAGTGGCACCCGGAGGCGGGCGACGACGACCGGCTGACGCGCGCGCTGGTACGGGCGGCGGGCGAGGAGGCCGCGCACCAGGGGCGCTGAGTCGGGCCTCGGGCGCACCAGAGGCGCCGGGCCGGGGGTGAGGGGCCGGGGGCGGCGGCGGCGAGTCACCCTGCGGCGGCCTGCTCGCCCGCTCCCGCCGTGGTCGCCGTCAAGGCCGCTGGTCCCGGCCTCGGGTCAGGCTCAGCAGGTCGCGGGCCGGGCCCGCCGGGCGGGCGCCCACGGGCCAGACGGCGCGTAGTTCGCGGCGTAGTGAGGCGTCCTCGACCGGCACGGCCACCAGACGGTGGGCCGCGAGCTCGTCGTCCACGGCGAGTTCGCTCAGGACGGCCGGGCCGGCGCCGCTGACGGCGGCGGACTTGACCGCGGTGGTGGACGCGAGTTCGAGCAGCGGCTCGGCCAGCCCGCCGAACGCGCGCAGCGCCGCGTCCAGGACCTGCCGGGTGCCCGAGCCGCGCTCGCGCAGGATCAGCGGCGTCGCCGCGAGTTCGGCCAGCGGTACGGGGTGGCGGCGGCGCGCCCACGGGTGGGCGGGCGCGGTGACCACGACGAGCCGGTCGCGGCCGATGACCGCGCCGGCCAGCCCGGCCGGCGCTCCGACCCCCTCCACGAAGCCCAGGTCGGCCTCGCCGTCCCGGAGCCGCCGGGCCACCTCGGTCGAGTTGCCCGCGAACAGCGACACGGCCGTCCCGGGCCGGCTGGCCCGCAGCGCGATCAGCCAGCCGGGCAGCAGGTACTCGGCGATGGTCATGCTCGCGGCGACCCGTAGCCGGGAGTCGCGGCGGTCGCGCAGCGCGTGCGCGCCCACGTCGAGCGCCTCGGCCGCCTCCACCACGCGGCGCGCCCACTCGGTGACCAGCGTGCCGGCGTCCGTCAGCCGCGAACCGCGCGGCGAGCGCTCCACCAGGGTGATGCCGAGTTGGCGTTCCATCGCCCTGATCCGGCCGCTCGCGGCGGGCTGGCTGATGCCCGTCTCCCGCGCGGCGCGCCCCAGACTGCCGAGCCGGGCCACGGCCAGCAGCAGTTCGAGCGCTCCGAGGTCGGGCACGCGGTGGGCGAGCGGGACGCGCGGCGCGTCCTCCCCGGGGCCCATCTCCCGCCGAGCCCCTCCCCCACCGGATCGCCGCCGGCCGGCGGGCCGCCCGTCAGCCTCGGACGGGTCCGTGGCGGGGAGGTCGGGGGCGGGCTGGCCCGTGGCGGGCAGATCGGTGCCGGGGAGGTCGGGGGCGGGCTCGGGCCCGTCCCCGGCCGTGACGCCCTCCCCGCCGCCGGACCGCGCGGCGCCGGCGGACCGCTCCCCCGCGCCGGGCCGACGCGCCCCCCGCGCCCGCAGCCGCCCGCCGGCGTCCGGCCGCGCCCCCGCCTCGGGCCGCCGTCCCGCTGCCCGTCGCGCCCCGCCGCCCGTACCACCACCACTCGCCTCACCCATAACCTCAGCTTATGCCCTCATAGCCGTAACGGCCCTGGTCAGCGTGGTGTGGGCGGCGCACCGTGGAGGCATGGTCACCCTTGCCGCCACGGGCTCGCGCCCATTCATATCCCCCCGGATCAGCGTGCGCCCGCTCGGGCCGAACTGGTACGCCACCGTCATGGGCACCGCCATCGTGGCCACCGCCGGGGTGGGCCTGCCCGTCGACGTGCCGGGGGCGCGCCCGGCGTACGCCGTGGTGTGGGCCCTGTCGGCCCTGCTGCTGGCGGGGTTGCTGGCGGCGCGAGCGCGGCACTGGGCGCGCCACGGGGACCGGGCCCGCGCGCAGCTGCGCGATCCGACCGTCGCGCCGTTCTACGGGTGCCTGGCCATGGCGCTGCTGGCGGTCGGCGCGGGCACGCTGGCCGTGGGCCGGGACGTGGTCGGTGAGCGGGGCGCGGTCGCGGTGGCCGGCGCGCTGTGGGCCGGTGGCACGGCTCTGGGGCTGCTGGCCGCCGCGGGCATCCCGTATCTGTTGATCACCCGGCATCGGCTGGGCCCGCGCGACGCGTCGGCCGTGTGGTTGCTGCCGGTGGTCGCCCCGATGGTGTCGGCGGCCACCGGCCCCGCCCTGGTGCCCCATCTGCCGCCCGGTCAGGGCCGGGTCACGCTGCTGCTGGGCTGCTTCGCCCTGTTCGGGCTGAGCCTGCTCGCCACGTTGGTGCTGCTGCCGGTGATCGTGGCCGGGTTGCTGCGGTGCGGGCCGCCGCCACTGGCTCTGACGCCCACGCTGTTCCTGGTGCTCGGGCCGCTGGGCCAGTCGACGACCGCCGTGACGCAGCTGGCCGACGCCGCCCCCGGCGCCGTGCCGGGGGCGCACGCGGACGCGCTGGGCGGCTTCGCGCTGGTGTACGGCGTGCCGGTGCTGGGCTTCGCGCTGTGGTGGCTGGTGGTGGCCGGGGCGCTGGTGGTGCGGGCCGCGCGGCGCGGCATGCCGTTCGCGATGACCTGGTGGGCGTTCACCTTCCCGGTCGGCACCTGCGTCACCGGCGCGAGCGGCCTGGCCCGGCTGACCGGCCTGGACGCGCCGCGCTGGCTGGCCGTCGGGCTGTACGCGTTCCTGGTCGCGGCCTGGCTGGTGACCGCCGTACGCACCACCCGGGGCGTCCTGACCGGCGCCCTGCTCACCGTGTCCCCGACCCCGCCCACCGCCACCGGGGCCCCCACCGCCGCGCCCGGTCACGCGCCCGACGCCGCGCCGCGCCAGCCGTCCGGACCCGAGCCGGGAGCCCCGGTCGCGCCGGCGCGCGCGTCCACGCCCGCGCCCGAACCCGCCGCCCCGCGTGGCCCGCGCGGCGGCGGGGCGGTCAGCGGGCCCGGCGCAGGGCGTCGCCGAGCACGGTCGGTGCCGTCACCAGCGAGGGCCCGTACCAGGTGAGATGGCGCCCGCTGAGCAGCGCGGCGGGCAGCCCGGGGAACGCCTCGGGGCCGTCGTCGGCGGTGAAGCGGTAGGGCTCGTCGGGCAGGGCCACCAGGTCCGCGCCGCTGGCGCGGAGGTCCGCCAGCGGGATACGGGGGTAGCGCTCGGGATGGTCGGCGTACACCTGGCGCACGCCCAGGCGCGCCAGCAGGTCACCGGCGAAGGTGTCGCGGCCGAGCACCATCCAGGGCCGACGCCAGATGGGCACCACGGCGGTACGCGGCGGGTTCCGGGGGCGCGCGGCCACCTCACGCCAGGCGACCTCGGCCGCGTCCAGCCAGTCGGGCCTGGCCAGGCCGCAGTCCTCGACGAGCAGGTGGTGCAGGGCGCGCAGCGCCTGCGGGAGGTCGCGCACCTCGGTGACGCGCACGCGCAGGCCGGCGGCGCGCAGCGCGGCCAGGTCGGGCTCGCGGTTCTCCTCCTCGTTCGCGACGACCAGGTCGGGCGCCAGCGCCACCACGCGCCGCACGTCCGGGTTCTTGGTGCCGCCGACGCGTTCCACCGCGAGGTCGGCCGGGTGGCTGCACCAGTCGGTGGCGCCCACCAGCAGGCCGGGGGCGGTGGTGGCGAGCGCCTCGGTCAGCGAGGGCACGAGGGAGACCACGCGCCGGACGGCCGGGCGGCGGGTGGTGGGGTGGGGGCCGGTCATGGGCCCCACCGTACGGCGCCGCCGTGGCCCCGCTGGGTTGGGGGGCCCGCGGGGGGGGGTGGCCCCCCGGGTGACCGCGCAGGGGGGGGCCTGGGTCGGGGGGGACGCCCCCCGGGGTCGCAGTT